>NZ_CP028843.1:5685000-5985000 GCF_003058325.1 Methylobacterium currus | reverse complement strand
CACGCCCCGCACCGTGAAGGGCGAGGTCGGCTCGACCGTGATGGAGACCGCGATCCGCAACAACGTGCCGGGCATCGACGCGGAATGCGGCGGCGCCTGTGCCTGCGCGACCTGCCACGTCTATGTCGCCGAGGACTGGGCGGAGGCCGTCGGCCCGGCCGAGCCCATGGAGCAGGACATGCTCGACTTCGCCTCGGACGTGCGGCCGAGCTCCCGCCTGTCGTGCCAGATCCGGCTCAAGCCCGAGCTCGACGGTCTCACCGTCACCACCCCGGCCCGCCAGGGCTGAGGCGCAGGCAGACTTGCTCTTCGTTCCGGCTTATCCTCATTCCGAAGGGGAAGGACGACGCCTCACCTTGGGCCGGGCGCCGCGGGAGCCCGGCCTCAGCCCCGCCTGCGGGATGAAACTCGGCGACGAGACTGATCAGGCCATCGGCCTAAACCGCAGCGAGCACGCACTTCCTTAATCAACGACGGTCGACAATCGCCGCCGACATCCGGGGCCGGCCCGGACGAGGAGGCGCGCCGTGACGAACCAGGCCCTGAGGGCGGGCAACGACCGGGCAGGGGAAGATTGCGCGCTGTCGGACATCGCCGCGGCGGCGACGACCCTGCGTCAGGCCGCGCACGACAAGACGCAGCGCATCCGCCAGATCACCAGCCAGGTGAAGATGCTGGCCCTGAATGCCCGCATCGAGAGCAGCCGGGTCGGCGAGCACGGGCGCGGCTTCACGGTGGTGGCCAACGAGGTCGGCGCCGTCGGGGAGGCCATCGCCGGCCTCGCCCGGGAGCTGGAGGCCGATGTCGACGGGCGCATCGTCGGGCTCCAGGCGCAGGTCTCCCGGCTGGTGACCCGGGCGCAGGGCGAGCGTCTCGTTGACCTCGCCCTCAATGCCGTCGAGCTGATCGACCGCAATCTCTACGAGCGGACCTGCGACGTGCGCTGGTGGGCGACCGACGCGGCGGTCGTGGCCTGCGCGGCGGATCCCTCCGCTGCGGCCGCGGCCTTCGCCGAGAAGCGGCTCGGCGTCATCCTGTCCGCCTACACGGTCTATCTCGATCTCTGGCTCTGCGATCTCGACGGGCGTGTCATCGCCACTGGGCGGCCCGGCCGCTTCCCCGGTTTGCGCGGCCAGAGCGTGGCGCAGGAGGCCTGGTTCCGGCAGGCCGCCGCGCTCGCCTCGGGCGACGAGTATACGGCGGCCGACATCCGGGCGGAGAGCCGTCTCGGCGGCGCCCAGGTGGCGACCTACTGCGCCAGCGTGCGCCAGGACGGCGAGGCCTCGGGCCGCCCCCTCGGCGTGCTGGCGATCCATTTCGACTGGGAGCCACAGGCGCGGGCGATCGTCCAGGGGGCGCGGGTCGCGCCCGAGGACCGGGCCCGCACGCGGGTGCTGCTCGTCGATGCCGCGCATCGGGTGATCGCCGCGAGCGACGGCGCCGGCCTCCTGAGCGAGCGGCTTCCGGTCGACCTCGCCGACCCGGAGAGCGGCGTCGTTCCGGCGAAGGGCGGCAAGGGTCTCGTCGCCTATCACCGCACGCCCGGCTACGAGACCTACCGGGGCCTCGGCTGGTACGGAGTGATCGTCCAGCGGCCGTGAGTGTCTCTCACAAAGCTCCCGGTCATTGTCATTGCTCACTGTGGCGGCGTCGGCGCAGCGGGAGTTCTGTGAGGGTGCACTGAGCCGTCAGCGCAGCAGGGCGCGCGTCGCCTGGTCGATCCCTTCCAGCGTCAGCGGGTACATCCGGTCGGAAACGATCTGCCGGATCATCGCGTTCGACTGCGAGTATCCCCACTGTGCCTGCGGCACCGGGTTGAGCCAGGCCACCTTCGGGAAGTGGGCCAGCACCCGCTCGAGCCAGACCCGGCCGGCCTCCTCGTTCCAGTGCTCGACCGATCCGCCCGCCATCGCGATCTCGTAGGGCGACATCGCGGCGTCGCCGACGAACACCACCCGGTAATCGGACGGGTAGGTGCGGATCA
Source organism: Methylobacterium currus (assembly GCF_003058325.1). Lineage (NCBI taxonomy): Bacteria > Pseudomonadati > Pseudomonadota > Alphaproteobacteria > Hyphomicrobiales > Methylobacteriaceae > Methylobacterium > Methylobacterium currus. Next base: position 5,983,016 of record NZ_CP028843.1, on the reverse strand, counting down.
CGTCGAGGAGCGGCGTGCCCTCGGTGTGGCGCCGTCGGTTCTCCTTCCAGACCGTCTCGTAGAGACAGTTGTGGAAGTAGAAATGCTCGAAGTGCTTGAACTCCGAGCGGGCGGCGGAGAAGAGCTGCTCGGCGAGTTCCACGTGCCAGTCCATCGAGCCGCCGACATCGAGGAACAGCAGCACCTTGACGGCGTTGCGCCGCTCCGGCCGCAGGCGCAGATCGAGCATGCCGTGGCGGGCGGTCTCGCGGATCGTGCCGTCGAGGTCGAGCTCCTCCGCCGCGCCGGTGCGGGCGAAGCGGCGCAGGCGCCGCAGGGCCAGCCGGATGGTGCGCGAGCCCAGCTCCGCCGAATCGTCCAGGTCCTTGAAGGTGCGCTGGTCCCAGACCTTCACCGCCCGGAAGTTGCGGTTGCCGTCCTGGCCGATGCGGATGCCTTCCGGGTTGTCGCCGTAGGCGCCGAAGGGCGAGGTGCCCCCCGTCCCGATCCATTTCGAGCCGCCCTGGTGGCGCCCCTTCTGCTCGGCCAGCCGCTCCTTCAGGGTCTCGAACAGCTTGTCCCAGCCGAGCGCCTGGATCTGGGCCCGCTCCTCCGCGGTGAGGTACTTTTCCGCCAGCTTGCGCAGCCACTCCTCGGGGATGGCCTGCGGCTCCACCGCCTCCCCGACCGTGACCACACCCTTGAAGACGCGGCCGAACACCCGGTCGAACTTGTCGAGGTTGCGCTCGTCCTTCACCAGGGCGGTGCGGGAGAGGTAATAGAAATCCTCCACCCGCTGGTCGGCGAGGTCGCGGTCGAGGGCCTCGAGCAGGGTCAGGTACTCGCGCAGCGAGACCGGGACCTTGGCGGCGCGCAGCTCGGTGAAGAAGGTCAGCAGCATGGCGTCGATCAACGCGCCAGCGCGGTGATTGGTCAAGCCCCTTCGGGCTGGACGGCAGGGGCCCGTCGCCGCGCCTCCGCCGCGAGGTTCCAGACGATGCCGCCGACGATCAGCCCGGCGCCGACGAACAGCCATGGATCGAGGGGCTCGCCGTAGAGGCGCCAGCCGAGCAGCGCGATCAGCGGGATCCGCAGGAAGTCGAGGGGCATGACCAGGATGGCGTCGCCGCGCCGGTAGGCGCTGGTCAGGCACCAATGCGAGGTGAGCCCGGCGATGCACAACACCGCCAGCGCCAGCCCGTGCCGCCCCTCGAAGGCGTGGACCGGCACCGCCGGAAAGATCCGGCCGGCCACGAGGTTGAGCGGCAGCTGGATCAGGTTCATCCAGAACAGGATCGACAGCACGCTCTCGGTCCGGGTCAACGCCTTGGTGGCGACGGCCGTCAGCGCGAACATCACGGCCGCGCCCAGCACCACCAAGCTCGCCGGCTGCAAGGCGGCCAGCCCTGGCCGCAGCACCACCAGCACGCCGAGGAAGCCGAGGGCCACCGCCGCGAGCCGGCTCGCGGTCAGCCGTTCGCGCAGGATCAGGACTGCGAGAAGCGTGACCCAGGCCGGCGTGGTGAATTCGAGGGCGAAGACGACCGCGAGGGGCAGGAGCGTGACCCCGAGCGACCAGGCGTAGTTGCCGCCCCAGTGCACGAGGTTACGGGCGAGATGCAACGGCAGCCGCCGCGCCGGGAGCGGCCGGCGGCGTAGGACCGCGACCATCCCGACGATCGCCACCCCGGCCCCGGCCCGGGCCGCCAGGATGTCGAACAGGCCGAGCGCCGGCGCCACCTCGCGCACGGCGATGGCGGTGGCCGAGAACGACAGCAGGGCGCCGGCCATCCAGAGGACGACGGCGAGGAGGTCGGGGAGGGGTCTCACCGCTCGTCTTTAAGGCCAGCGCACCGTCGGCGGCATCGAGGACAGGATCGACGCGACGTTGCCGCCGGTCTTGAGGCCGAAGATGGTGCCGCGGTCGTAGAGCAGGTTGAACTCGACGTAGCGGCCGCGGCGGACCTGCTGCTCGTGGCGGTCGGCCTCGGTCCAGGGGATGGTGACATTGCGCCGGACGATCTCCGGATAGACGCCGAGGAACGCTTCGCCCACCTCGCGGGTCAAGGCGAGGTCGGCGGCCGGATCGCCGGTCCAGTGATAGTCGTAGAAGATGCCGCCGATGCCGCGGGGCTCGTTGCGGTGCTTGAGGTGGAAATACTCGTCGCACCAGGCCTTGTAGCGGGCGTAGTCGGCAGCCGGATGCCGGGCGCAGGCCTGCTCGAAGGCGGCGTGGAAGGCGATCGTGTCGGGGTCATCCTGGCGACGGCGCCGGTCGAGGACCGGGGTCAGGTCGGCCCCGCCGCCGAACCACGTCTTCGTCGTCACGACGAAGCGGGTGTTCATGTGCACGGTCGGCACGTGCGGGTTCCACGGATGGGCGATCAGCGAGATCCCGGTGGCGAAGAAGCGCGGATCCTCCGCCGCGCCCGGGATCTGGCCGCGGAACTCGGGGGCGAACTCGCCGTGCACCGCCGAGACGTGGACGCCGCATTTCTCGAACACCCGGCCGCGCAGCATCGCCATGGTGCCGCCGCCGCCCGGGGTGCCGGAATGGTCGGTCCGCTCCCAGGGCGTGCGCTCGAACCGCCCCGGCCCGCCGGCCTCGGGGTCGAACGGCCCCGTCGCCTCCTCCTCCAGCCGCTCGAAGGCGGCGCAGATCCGGTCGCGCAGGGTGGAGAACCAGGTGGTCGCCTCGGTCTTGAGCGCGGCGATGTCGGGAGCGGCGTCGGTCATGGCCTTCTCATCCCATACCGGCGGGCGCGGGCCAAGGTGGCAGACGGGCAACGCATCAGCCAGAAGGCGTCAGACGGAGCCGAGCTGGCGCAATCCCTCGCCCAGGATCATCCCGGCCGCCACCGCCACGTTGAGCGAGCGCATCCCCGCCCGCATCGGGATCGCCACCCGGGCCTCGGCATCGGCATGGACCGCTTCCGGCACCCCGGCCGATTCGCGCCCGACCATCAGGCAGTCGCCGTCCCGGAAGGCGTGGGACGTGTAGGGGACGGATCCTTGGGTGGTGGCGAGCACCAGCCGGATTCCGGCGTCCCGGCGCCAGGCATCGAAGGCGGCGTAGGAGCGGTGGCGGGTGATCGCGACGTGGTCGAGATAGTCGAGGCCGGAGCGGCGCAGGTGCCGGTCCGAGACGTCGAAGCCGGCCGGCTCGATGATCTCGACGGCGACGCCGAGGCAGGCGGCGAGGCGCAGCATCGTGCCGGTGTTCTGCGGGATGTCGGGCTGGTAGAGAGCGAGGCGCAGCATCGTTCCAGGGCTGTCAGGGCCGATGCCCCGTCATACGCCGGTTGCCGGCCTGCGGCATCACCCCCCGGTTGGCGAAGAAGCGCCGCCGCATAGCTGAGACACCCGTCACCCTAGGTATCCCCCATGTTCCTCGACTGGCTCGAGCGCCGCATCGATCCCTTCGCCCCCTTCGAGGAGGCGCGCCGCCCGCCCGACACGGTGGCGGGCTTCGCCTGGTTCTACCTGCGGCCGGTGCGGGGCCCGCTCGCGGTGCTGTTCGTGACGGCCCTGACCGCCGGCAGCGTCGAGGCCTCGCTCTACCTGCTGATGGGCTGGTTCGTGGACATCCTGGCCCGGTCCGGCCCGGAGAACCTGTGGCGCGACCACGGCACCGGATTGATGCTGGCCGCCGGCCTGATCCTGGTGGTGCGCCCGGTGCTCGCCTGGCTGCACGAGGCGATCTCGAACCAGCTCGTGGTGCCGCAGACCACCGGGCTCATCCGCTGGCGCACCCACCTCTACACCCTCGGCCACGCCCTGTCGTACTTCCAGGCCGACTTCGCCGGGCGGCTCGCCAACCGGGTGACGCAGGTCGGGGTGGCGGTGCGCGAGCTCGCCATCGTGGTCATCGACACCCTGCTCTACGTCGCGATCTTCGCCGTCACGGCAGTCAGCCTGTTCGGGTCGATCAGCCCGTGGCTGGTGCTGCCGGTGCTGGTGTGGATCCTCGCCTATGCGGGGCTGACCACCTACTTCGTGCCGCGCGCCCGGGCGCGCTCTCTCAAGGTCGCCGATACCCGCTCGGTCCTCGTCGGGCGCATCGTCGACAGCTACACCAACATCCTGACCGTCAAGCTGTTCGCCCGCGACCGCGAGGAACGCTCGGCGGTGCGGACGGCCACGATCGACCACACCGACGCCTACCTGCACTCGTTCCGCCTCGTCACCGCCATCACCGGCACGCTCTCGCTCCTCAACAGCAGCCTCATCGTGGCCACCGCCGGGGTGGTGCTGGCCCTGTGGTCGCGCGGGCAGATGACGACGGGCGAGGGGGCGGCGGGCCTCGCCCTGGTGCTGCGGCTGATCGCGATGTCGGGCTGGGTGATGCAGACCGTGCGCGGGCTGTTCGAGCATATCGGCGTGGTGCAGGAGAGCATGCAGACCATCGCCCGTCCGCACGCGCTGACCGACCGGACGGGCGCCCGCGACCTCGCGGTGACCGGCGGCGAGGTGCGGTTCGAGGGCGTCAGCTTCCATTACGGCCGGGAGGAGGCTGGGATCATCGAGGATCTGACCTTGCGGATCGCGCCCGGCGAGAAGGTCGGTCTCGTGGGCCCGAGCGGGGCGGGCAAGACCACGCTGACCTCGCTGCTCCTGCGCCTGCACGACCTCGAGGGCGGGCGCATCCTGATCGACGGGCAGGACATCGCCGCGGTGACGCAAGCGTCCTTGCGCCGGCAGATCGCCGTGGTGACCCAGGACACCTCGCTCCTCCACCGCTCGATCCGCGACAACATCGCGTATGGCCGCGAGGACGCCACCGATGCGGCGATCGTGGCGGCGGCGAAGGCGGCGCATGCCGACGCCTTCATCCGCGACCTCACCGACCACAAGGGCCGCGGCGGCTACGACGCCCAGGTCGGCGAGCGCGGCGTCAAGCTGTCGGGCGGCCAGCGTCAGCGCATCGCCATCGCCCGGGTGATCCTCAAGGACGCGCCGATCCTGATCCTCGACGAGGCGACCTCGGCCCTCGATTCGGAGGTCGAGGCGGCGATCCAGAGCTCCCTCGACCGGCTGATGCAGGGCAAGACCGTGCTCGCCATTGCGCACCGCCTCTCGACCATCGCCGCCCTCGACCGTCTGGTGGTGCTCGATCGCGGCCGTATCGTCGAGGAGGGACGGCATGCCGACCTGGTGAAGGCCGGGGGGCTCTACGCGCGCCTGTGGGCGCGGCAATCCGGGGGGTTCCTGGGGGAGGCCGAGGAGCGGGCTGCGGCGGAGTAGGGGTGGGGTTTCGCAGCGCGGTGCTCGCCTTCGCGTCCAGCAAGCCGACGTCGAACCGCTTCATATCGGACGTCGGTGAAGTCTCGTCGATCACGCCGTCGTATTGCTGACCCTCTTCGTCATCCCGGGGCCGCGCAGCGGAACCAGGGACCCATGACCGCGGACGATTCAGCATCAAGCGGACGGCGTTCAGCCTGAATCCGCACCGTCGGCGGTCATGGGTCCCGGGTTCTCGCCTGCGGCGAGTCCCGGGACGACATGGCGGGTGTAGAAACTGTCGAAGCGAACTCAACGGTTCGCGGTGCCGTCACTGCTGCGCAAAAAACTTCGGATCGAGCGCCGTGAGGGCGAGCAGCGGCGCCGGCATGACCACCCCGGCCTTGCGCATCAATTGCGCCGCGGCGCGGCAGGCCTGGATGTCGTTCGCACCCGCCGCCGCGTCGACCTGCGCGACCTGCTCAGGTGCCGGCCCCTTCTGCGCCGGCGCACCGCTCGGGGCGGGGGCGGCCTGGGACTGGGACTGCGCCTGACCCTGCGGGCCGGAGGCGCCCGGGCCGGTCTGCGCCACCGGGCCGCTCAGGCCCGATTTCTGCTGCGTCTCGCCGGCACCGCTGCTCGGCTGCTGCGCCGCGCCCTTGTCGGGCGCCTGCACGGCGGTCTGCGCCGGCTGGCCGCCGCCCGCCGGAGCGTCCGGCGCCTTCGGATGCACGAAGGCGACGAGTTCCTGGCACAGGTTTGCCGGCGGGCCGGCGGCCTGCGCGGCGCTCATGCTCGCGGCGAGGCCGGCGGCGGCGAGGATGATCTTCACGCAGCTCACGATCCCGCCTCCGCCTTGTGACCGGCAGGCTTGTGGGTGCCTTGGCCGGGCTCCTTGATGTCGCCGGTCCAACGCGGCCCGACGAGGTTGGTGCCCGGATCGGAGACCCGGGCGCCGGAGGTGGCGAAGGCCTGGTAGGCGAAGCGCTGGTTCTCGGCGAGCAGGAAGCTCGCCGCCGTCGCCAGCACCAGGGCCGCCGCCACCGCGACCAGGAAGGCTTTCATCGCTGTCTCCGCACCCTGCTTCTACTCGGCCGGGACCTAGGAGCGGCCGAGCTGCGGCCCGCTCGCGGTCTTGGCCTGCTGCTCCTTCACCCACAGGTCGTGGTGCACCTTGGCCCAGGCCAGATCGACCTCGCCGCTGCCCATGGCGTCGTAGGCGCCCTCCATGCCGAGGGAGCCGATATAGATGTGGGCGAGGATGCCGGCGATGAACACCACGCCGATCAGCGAGTGGATCACCTGCATGACCTGCATCCCGTTGATGTCGGTCACGGCGAACGGGAAGATCATCATCAGCCCGGTGGCGCCCATGGCGAAGCCGAAGCCGACCACCATCCAGAACACCATCTTCTGGCCGGCATTGAAGCGGCCGGCGCTCGGATGCGCGTCGCCGATCAGGCCGCCGCCCTGCTTGAGCCAGATCCAGTCGATCTTGCCCGGGATGTTATCCTTGATCCAGAGCACGAGCATGAACAGCACGCCGAGCATGAACGGCCAGGCGAGATAGATGTGCGCGTACTTGCCGTACTGCGCCAGCGTCGCGAACGCCTCGGGGCCGATCAGCGGCATCAGCAGCCGCTTGCCGAAGATGTAGTTCAGCCCCGAAAGCGACAGGATGATGAAGCAGGTCGCCGTCATCCAGTGCGAGAAGCGCTCGAAGCTGTTGAAGCGCAGGATCTTGCGCCCCGATTCCTCGCTGTGCTCGAGGCGGATGCGCCCGCGGGTGAAGTAGAACAGGCCGAGCGCGACGATCATGCCGAGCACGGCGAGCGCGCCGATCCATGGCATCCAGGATTCGCGGAAGTCGCGCCATTCCCGCCCTTGAGGCTGGATCAGGTTGGCGGCGGTCTGGTTCGGGATCGAGATCCGGCCGTGGATCGTCGGCTCCTGCTTGAACAGCATCTCCTCGTTGACCGAGGAGGCGGTCGGGTTCGGGGCGCCGTCCGGCGCGCGCACCTGGGCGCCGGCGGGAGCCGCCAGCATCAGGGTCGCCGCCAGGAGGGCGATGGAGGTCAGCCTGCGCCGCATCGGCGTCTCTCCCTTAGATGGCGATCGTCTCGCGATAGGCCGTCTTCCAGCCCCAGGCGCCCGAGCCGTAGCCGCGCTTGATCACCCGCTCCTTGTAGATCTGGGCGATCATCTCGCCGTCACCGGCGAGCAGCGACTTGGTCGAGCACATCTCGGCGCAGAGCGGCAGCTTGCCCTCGGCGAGACGGTTCGAGCCGTACTTCTCGTATTCGGCGACCGAGAGATCGATTTCGGGGCCGCCCGAGCAGTAGGTGCACTTGTCCATCTTGCCGCGGGAGCCGAAATTGCCGACCCGCGGATATTGCGGCGCCCCGAACGGGCACGCGTAGAAGCAGTAGCCGCAGCCGATGCACAGGTCCTTGGAATGCAGCACCACCGCGTCGGCCGTGGTGTAGAAGCAGTTCACCGGGCACACCGCCGCGCAGGGCGCGTCGGTGCAGTGCATGCAGGCCATCGAGACCGAGCGCTCGCCGGGCTTGCCGTCGTTGAGGGTGATGACCCGGCGACGGTTGATGCCCCAGGGCACCTCGTGCTCGTTCTTGCAGGCGGTGACGCAGGCGTTGCACTCGATGCAGCGGTCCGCGTCGCAGAGGAACTTCATTCTGGCCATGAGGATCCCCTCCCTTACGCCGCGCTGATCTGACAGAGGGTCACCTTGGTCTCCTGCATGCCCGTCACGGGATCGAAGCCGTAGGTGGTCACGGTGTTGACGCTCTCGCCGAGAACGACCGGGTCGGCGCCCTTCGGGTAGTACTCGCGCATGTCCTTGCCCTGGTACCAGCCCGAGAAGTGGAACGGCATCCAGGCGACGCCCTTGGCGACGCGGTCGGTGACGAGGGCCTTCACCTTGGTCTTCGCGCTGTTCTCCGGTCCGTAGACCCAGACGAACTGCCCGTCCTTGATGCCGCGCTCGGCCGCATCCTGGGTGTTGACCTCGACGAACATGTCCTGCTGCAACTCGGCGAGCCAGGGATTCGAGCGGGTCTCCTCGCCGCCGCCCTCGTACTCGACCAGGCGGCCCGAGGACAGGATGATCGGGAAAAGCTTGGCCACGCCGCGATCGACGGCCGCCTTCTGCACCGAGAAGCCGACATTGGGCATGCGGAACTGCCGCTCGTCCGGCCGGGTCGGGTACTTGGCGACGAGGTCGGGCCGGGGCGAGTAGATCGGCTCGCGGTGGACCGGCACCGGGTCGGGCAGGTTCCAGGCATTCGCCCGCGCCTTGCCGTTGCCGAACGGGATCACGCCGTGATCGAGGCAGACCCGCTGGATGCCGCCCGACAGGTCGATGGCCCAGCTGACCGCATCCGGGTTGTTGCCGCCGATCCGCTGGATCGTCGCCAGTTCCTCCGCCGTCAGGTCCTTGTCCCAGCCGAGCTTGCGGAACACCCCGAAGGTGAATTCCGGGTAGCCGTCGGTGAGGTCGGAGCCCTTCGTGAAGGAATCCTCCGCCAGCAGCGTCTGCCCGTTGCGCTCGGTGCCGAACCGAGCCCGGAAGGTGCTGCCGCCCTCCTTCACGTGGAGCGTCGTGTTGTACAGGATGTGGGTACCCGGGTGGCGGATCTCCGGCTTGCCCCAGCACGGCCAGGGCAGACCGTAATAGTCGCCGCCCACCTCCGGATCGTCCTTCGGCGCCCGCAAGGTGACGAGGTCGAACTTGTGCTGGTTCTTCATGTGCGCCTTCAGGCGCTCGGGGCTCTGGCCGCAATAGCCGGTAGACCAGCCGCCACGGTTGATCTCCCGCAGCAGATCCTCGGCCATGGGTACGCCGTCCACGACCTTGATGTTCTTGAACAGCGACTCGGCGAAGCCGAGCTTCTGCGCCATCCGGTAGATGACCTCGTAGTCGGTCCTCGACTCGAAGGCCGGCTTCACGATCTGCTCGCCCCATTGCAGCGAGCGGTTCGAGGCGGTGCGCGAGCCGTCCATCTCGAGGGAGGTGCAGATCGGCAGGAGGTAGGTGTTGTCCTTACGCGCGTCCATCGCCGCGAAGGTGGTCGGGTGCGGGTCGGCGACGACGAGCAGCTCCAGCTCCGCCATGCCCTTCACCGCCTCCGGCATCCGGGTCACGGTGTTGCCGCCGTGGCCGAACACCATCATGGCCTTCAACGGCGTGCGCTGGTCGACCTGCTCGGCCGGCAGGCTCACGGCGTCGAACCACCGGGTCGAGGTGAGACCGGGGGTCTCCATGTTCTCCTTGCGCGAGCGGGCCTTGCGGCCGGCGCTGGCGGGCACCTCGTCGAAGCGCGACTGGAGCCAGTCGTACTCGACCTCCCAGACCCGGGCCCAGTGCTTCCACCCGCCCTCGACGAGGCCGTAATAGAGCGGCAGCGTCGTCACATCGAGGCCGAGATCGGTCGCACCCTGCACGTTGGTGTGGCCACGGAAGATATTGGCGCCGGTCCCCGGCTTGCCCACATTGCCGGTGGCGAGGCACAGGATGCAGAGCGCCCGCACGTTGGCGGTGCCGACCGTGTGCTGGGTCGCGCCCATGCACCAGATCAGGGTGGCGGGCTTCTCCTTGGCGAAGAGCTCGGCGACGCGCTTCAGCTGCTCGCCCGGCACGCCCGAGACGCGCTCGACCTCCTCGGGAGTCCACTTCGCGACCTCCTTGCGGACGTCGTCCATCGCGTAGACGCGCTGGTTGATGAAGTCCTTGTCTTCCCAGCCGTTCTGGAAGATGTGCCAGAGGATGCCCCAGATCACCGGGATGTCGGTGCCCGAGCGGATCCGGACGTACTCGGTCGCGTGTGCCGCCGTGCGGGTGAAGCGCGGATCGATGACGATCATGTTGGCGCGGTTGATCTCCTTGCCCGACAGCACGTGCTGCATGGAGATCGGGTGCGCCTCGGCGGGATTGCCGCCGAGGATGATCATCGTCTTGGCGTTGCGGATATCGTTGTAGGAATTCGTCTGGGCGCCGTAGCCCCAGGTGTTGGCGACGCCCGCCACCGTGGTCGAGTGGCAGATGCGCGCCTGATGGTCGACGTTGTTGGTGCCCCAATACGCCGCGAACTTGCGGAACAGGTACGAGGCCTCGTTGGTGAACTTCGCCGAGCCGAGCCAGTAGACCGAATCGGCGCCGGACTTGTTGCGGATCGCCTGGAGCTTGTCGGTGATCTCGGTGATCGCCTGGTCCCAGGAGATGCGCTGCCACTCGCCGTTCGCGAGCTTCATCGGGTAGCGCAGGCGGCGGTCGCTGTGGACGAGCTCGCGGATCGCCGCGCCCTTGGCGCAATGGGCGCCGCGGTTGATCGGGCTTCCCCAGGACGGCTCCTGGCCGACCCAGACGCCGTTGACCACCTCGGCCGTCACCGTGCAGCCGACCGAGCAGTGGGTGCAGACGTTCTTGCGGATCACCGCCTGGGCCGGTTCGGCCGAGGAGCCGGCGGCCTGGGCCGGCCGCACCGCGCCGAGCCGCACCGTGCCGAGGGCCGCGAGCCCGCCGGCGGCCAGCCCCGATTTCCGCAGGAAGCCGCGGCGGTCGAGGGTATGGGCGGTCAATCCCGCGGCGAGGGTCTGGTGGCTGCCGCGGCCCGCCACGCCGTTCCTGCGCTTGGTCAGCATGCCGGTCTCACTTCTTCAGCGTCTCGTAGCCGTTGGTGCGGTAGAAGGCCTTGACGTGGTCGGTCTCGCGGTAGCGCGACCGGGTCTCGGCATTGCCGGGGTCGTAGGCCTTCGCCTCGGTGGGCGTGAGCGGAACGGAAGCGACCGCGGCCGCCGCCGCGGCGGTGCCGCCGCCGAGCGCGCGGAAGAATTGCCGCCGTCCGAGCCCCGTGCCGACCTTCCTGGTGTCGTCGTCCTGCCGCATCGCGGCTCTCCTATCGATATCCGGTCCCTGGTCCTCACGCCGTCGTTCCGGGGGCATCACGCCTCCATGGCGAAGGCTTCGGCCTCGACCGTCGTGAACACCTCGCCGAGCTGGCCGACAGCCCGGTAGAACGGCGTCGTCGCCTGCGCCGCAACGTCGGTAAAGAAACGCCCGATCCACGGGTTAAGATGCCGCTCGAAGAAGCGATGATCGGCGTCCGGCTCCGCCGCCAGGCGCCGCCCCGCGAGGGTCGCCATCACCTCGAGCAGGGTGGCGGCATGGTCCTCCGGCTCGCTCGATGCCGGGTCCCGCTCCAGCCCGAGTGCGGCGAGGTCCTGGCGCACCCGGGCGAGGGGCCGCTCGTTGAGGAAGCCGGTGAGGTAGTAGGAGGCGTAGGGCATGATCAGCCCGCGTCCGACGCCGACGAACAGCGCGAAGTAGTCGCGCCCGACCACCCGCGGCTCGGCTTCGCGGGCGGCGCGGCCGAGGGCGGCATGGGCCTGGCCGAGGGGCGATCCATCGCCGTCGAGGCCTTGCAGGCCCGCGACCAGCTCCGGCGCCGGCGCGCGACCGAGCAGGGCCGCGAGGAGGTCGTATTCCTGCGCGCGCAGAGCGTCGATCTCGTCGATCGGACCGGGGCCCTGGTTCACCATCACCTCGCGCTACGCACAACAACCTGTCGGTGGCGGCCGGCTCTCGCACCCCTCCTTCATTTGGAGGATGCCGTGCTCGCCGCCGGTACCATAACGAGGAATCGGTAGGGCGCAATTCGACTTTCTAACGCTTCAAATCGGCAGCGCCCCGCCATGGCGTCGCAGGCGGGGCGGGGAAAGGGACGTTCCAGGCTCTGCCACCGGTTCTCCGTGGTCCCGAGCGTCGCCTCTCCCCGCGGGTGCAGGGCTCTCCGGGGAGATGATCAAGCCCTGGTTCTCTCCTCTCTCCGAGGGCGGGGAGAGGGCTGTTGCGCCGTCCAGGGAGAACAGCGAGCCCGAAGGGCGGGGGTGAGGGGATGTCTCCGGAGGAGCCTCACTTGGCGACACCCCCTCGGCCTCGCGGCGAACCTGCGGTTCGCCGCTCGCTGCGTCCCCGACGAGGGGGGCGCAGCGCCCACGGGGAGAGGAGAGATGTGCGACATCTCCGGCAGCGTCGCCTTCGCCGGAAGCAGAGGCTCGCTTCTCCTCCCCACCCCCGAACACCCGCTCCACCATCGCCCGAACCTCCTCGGCCGGGATCAGCCCTCCGGTGCCCGGCACGCCGCCGGGGGTGTTCCAGTCATAGGCGTATTCCCGCGCCTCGCTGACGAAGTCGCGGATCGCCGGATCGACCGACCACATCCGGCGCAACGCCGCGTTGCGCAGGGCCCGCGGCACGCCGGCGCGCAGGAAGGGCGCGAGGTCGGTCGCGGCGGTGAGCGCGTCGAGGGAGGGAAGCTGCGCCAGCTCCTCGGGGCTCAGGGAGCCGTCGTCCTCGGCGGGTTCCGCCGCAGGCTCGGCCGGCGCAACCGGCGGGATCTCCGCGGGGCGGCGCGCCTCGTCGCGCTTGCGCCGCGACCAGCGGGCGAGGAAGCCGTCGCTCACGGCTCGTCCGGCCGGCGCCGCGCGCCGGCTCCCTGATGGGCCCCCTGTCTGGCCAGGGCCTCCGGATCGGCCCGGTCGCGCTTGCGCTTGTGGAACACCCGCTCGACGTGGAAGGCCCGGTAGAAGGCGCCGACCTCGGCCTGGATCTCAGGCGGCATCGGCACCGCCTCGACGATCTCGCCGATGCCCTCGGCGAGCGACTCGCCCTCGTAGGGGTCGGCGGTCACGGTGGCGACCGCGTAGGTCTCCGGCGCCGTCTCGCGCAGGGCCACCCAGAGCGAGGGCTGGGCCGCCGCGAGGTTGTCGCCGTAATGGGCGGTCTCGGCCGGGTGCAGCTCGACCTCGTACGAGCCGGCGTAGAACGTCTCCTCGTCCTCCGAGACGGAGAGGCGGGTCCAGGGCGCAGTGCCGGGCAGCCCCGGCAACACCGCGACCGGGAGCCAGGCGTGGCTCGCCCACGGGCCCTTCAGCCTGCGCTTGGCAACGACGACCCCGACGGAGATCAGCTGCGTGCTCATCAGGCCTCTCCCGCCTGGATAACGGGGAGGCCCGCGATCAGGTTCTGCGGTTTCATCGTCACCAGCCGGTCCGGAGTCATGGCGAGCAGCAGGTAGACCGGCCGGTCGCCGACCCGCGGATCGGCCCTGGCCGCATCGCGGATCGTGAGCCGGAACAGGGCGATCACCCGCTCGGCCGTGGCGGGCTCGACCGTCTCGCCGCGCCACAGGGCGTTGCCGATCCGCGTGCCTTCGGCGTCGAGGCCGACGAACCAGCGCCAGTCCTTGTCCTCGATCTGGGCGAGCGGCGCGACCTCGACCTCCACCGCCAGCAGGTGCCGGACGAAGGCCTGGATCGCCCGCCCCAGCCCCTCGCGGCTCTTCGGGTTCGAGCCGAGGTTGAGCGCCATGCTGAAGGCGTCCGACCGGCTCCAGTAGGTCCAGGCATTGTCGGCCGTCAGCACGTCGAGCTCGGAGACCGGCTCGCGCCCGAGCATCGCCACGAGCGGCGATTGTGTGCCCGCCCCCTCGGCCTCGTCGATCAGCTCGGCATCGGCGAGGAGCAGCGACCCGTCGGTCACGGAAGCCCGCTGCGGGCGGAAGAACAGCTCGGCGGCGCGCAACGTATAGGGGTCGTCGCAGCCGTCGAGCGCGTTGCGCAGGATCAGGTGGACGAGCTGGTTGAGGAAGAGCGGCGGCGTGCCGGAGGCCCCCCGCCGGACGAGGTCGAGATAGGCCGCCTCGACGGAGCGGGCGGCGAGCAGGCGGTCGCGGAAGGCCAGGATCATCTCCCAGTTCTCGCGCGCGTCGGCATCGGCCAGGGCCGCCACCTCCGCCGGCGTCACCGGGCGGCGGGGCTCGCGCAGCAGCGCGGCGTGCAGCGCCCGCTCCGCCCGGCAGGCCTCGTCCGGCGGCACCAGCTCGGGCCGGGCGAGATAGGCCAGCAGCAATTCGTCGGTGACGACGAGCCCGCCGCCCGCGTCGCGCCGGGTGAGATGGTGACCGCTCGAGACCCAGAACTCCGTCATCAGGGTTTTTCCATCACGGCTTGCCGTCGAGCAGGCCCGCGAGGTCGACCCGCTCCTCGGGCGCCTCGTCGGTCTCGTAGAAATCGAAGGCACGGGCATAGGCGTGGCGCCGGTCGGTGCCGGGGACCGCATCCTCCCGCGGGCGCAGAGCCCGGAACCGCTCGCGGATCTCGCCGTCCTCCAGCGTCCGGTGCAGGGCCAGCACCGTGCCGACCGGCGGGCCGCAGAGCGATTCGGCCACCGCGATCTCCTCGCGGGCGGCCGCAAGCGCGCTCGCCCGGTCCGGCGCGCCGAGGCGGGCCTGGAATTGCGCCGCCAGCGCCTCGGTCGCGGCGTCGCGCTCGGCCGCGCTCGCCTGGCTCACCACCACCAGAGTCGAGAAGCCGAAGGACGCGATGCCGAGGAAGCCGGCCCGGAATGCCGCGCGGTCCTTGCCGGCCAAGGCCGCCGGATCCTCGTCGAGGAACAGGAAGCTGCCGGTCACCGCCCACTCGCCGGGCGGGGCGGCGTGGGGGAAGACCAGGGTATCGGAGGGGTCGAGCCGCAGGGTGCGGGGAAGCTTGAGGCTCACAGGCGCGGACCTCCCCGGGACGGGTCGAACCAGCCGGTGCCGTCGAGGTGGAGCGTCGCGGGATCGGCGTCGAGGGTGGTGCGGGCCCGCGCGAGGGCCGCCGCGGGGCCGTCCTCGGCCCAGAGCGCGAGCCCGCGCAGCAGGTGGCGGGCGAAGCTCTCGACGAGCGCATCGGCGCCGGTCTCGAACCCCTCCTCCTCCAGGGATGTCGATTCGGGGGTGTGGCCGGGATCGCCGGCCTCGCGCTTCGAGGCGATCAGCATGGCGGAGAAGACCAGCCAGCCCGGAACCGCATCCTCGGCGCAGCCCTCGGGCCAGGCCAGACGCCCGCCGCCGAGGCGGGCCCGGTCGAAATGCAGGGTGCCGGCCGCGTCGAGCGTCACCGGCTTGTCGGGCGGGGCGTGGCTGCCGACCGCCTCGGCCAGGGCGGTGAGGCCGACGAGACCGACCAGGCGGGCCACGGATAACGGTTCCTCGGGCGCCAGGACCACCGCGACCTCGACGGTACCCGGCCGCCCGCCGACCACCAGGGTGCCGGCGGCCTCGTCGTCGCCCTCGGCGAGGGCCCGGGCCCGGTCATGCGCCGTACCGGCCGTCGCCGTCAGGCGCAGCGGCCGGAAGGCGGGAGGCAGCATCAGGCCGGAAGGATCCGCGAAGGTCATGAGGGAGATGGCGTTGCCTGCGCGCACGTGTCGGGTCGTACTTTTGAACGGCTCGTATATAGCGCTGTCTCAGTGAACAAGGGGCATGACGCCCCAGGGGGTGGCGGCCGGCTCCGGCTCGACAAGCCGGCAGAGCTGGCCGCACGCCCGGTCGGAGACGCGTGTGGTGTCGGATCGGATCGTGATCGCCTGTTCCTGCGAGGGCAGCATGCCCCTCGATGCGGCGGCGATCGGCAAGGCCTGCGGCGGACAATTGCAGACGGGCGACCAGCTCTGCGGCCGCGAGCTGGAGCGGGTGAGGGCCGCGATGGCCTCAGGAGTGCCGGTCACCGTGTCCTGCACCCTTAAGGCACCGCTCTTCCGCGAGGTGGCCGAGGAGCTGGGCGCCGGGGACCGCGTCGCCTTCGCCAAGATCCGCGAGAATGCCGGCTGGGCGGCGGAGGCTGCTGCCGCGGGGCCGAAGATGGCGGCTCTGCTCGCCGCGTCCGCCGAACCGACGCCGGCCCCGGCGAGCGTGAGCTTCGAGAGCCAGGGCGTGGCGCTGGTCTATGGACGCGACGAGGTCGCGATCGAGGCCGGCCTGCGGCTCGCCGACCATCTCGACGTCACGGTGCTGCTCTCCCGCCCCGGCGAGGTGGCGCCGCCGCGCTCCGGCGAGATCCCGGTGCTGAAGGGCACCGTGCGGGCGGCGACCGGCCATCTCGGCGCCTTCTCCCTGACGGTCGACGACACCGCCCTGCCGGTGCCCTCGTCGCGGCGGGCGCTCGCGTTCGGGCCGGCCCGGGACGGGGCGACCTCGACCTGCGACATCGTGATCGACCTCACCGGCTTCACGCCGCTCTTCCCGGCCCACGACCTGCGCAGCGGCTACCTGCGGGCCGATCCCCGTGACCCCGCGGCCGTCGAGCGGGTGCTGTTCGAGGCGTCCCACCTCGTCGGCACCTTCGACAAGATCCGCTTCATCGACGTCCACGCCGAACTCTGCGCCCATTCGCGCTCGCGCATCACCGGCTGCACCCGCTGCCTCGACGTCTGCCCGACGGGGGCCATCGCGCCCGCCGGCGACCACGTCGCCATCGACCCATATGTCTGTGCCGGCTGCGGCTCCTGCGCCTCCGTCTGCCCGACCGGCGCCGCGGCCTACGCCCTCCCGCCCGCCGACGCGCTGCTGCGGCGCCTGCGCACCCTGCTCGGTGCCTTCCACAAGGCGGGCGGCACCGCCCCGGTGGTGCTGATCCACGACGAGGCGCATGGCGCCCCCCTGATCGACGCGCTCGCCCGGTACGGCGACGGGCTGCCGGCCGACGTGCTGCCGTTCCCCGTCAACGAGGTGACGCAGATCGGTCCCGAGACGATCGCCGCGGCCTTCGCCTACGGCGCAAGCGCGGTGCGGTTCCTCGTCCGGGCCAGGCCGAAGCACGACGTCGCCGCCCTCCGGCGCAACGCCGCCCGGTTCGACGCGGTGGCGCAGGCCCTCGGCTACGGGTCGGGCGCGGGCGATCCGGTGGTCTCGCTGATCGAGACCGACGATCCCGATGCCTTGGGCGCCGCCCTCGGCGCCGGCGCCCGCGGCACGCCCGCCCCGGTGCCGTCGGGTTTCATGCCGGACGGCGACGTGCGCAGCGTCCTGCGCTTCGCGGTCTCGGAGATGCGCCACGCCGCGCCACAGCCCACCGACCATGTGCCGCTCGATGCCGGCGCGCCGTTCGGCGGCCTCGATTTCAGGGCGCAAGCCTGCACCCTCTGCCACGCCTGCGTCGGCGCCTGCCCGACCGGGGCGCTGGCCGACGATCCCGACCACCCGCGCCTGACCTTCGCCGAGAGCGCCTGCGTGCAATGCGGCCTCTGCGCCGCGACCTGCCCGGAGGACGCGATCGGCCTGATCCCGCAGCTCGACTTCGCCGCCTGGACGGCCCCGCGCCGGGTCCTCAAGGAGGAGGAGCCGTTCGACTGCGTCACGTGCGGCAAGCCCTTCGGCACCCGCAGCACCGTCGAGCGGGTGATCGGCCGGTTGCGCGACCGGCACTGGATGTTCGCGGGCCAGGCGGGCGAGCAGCGGATCAAGGCCCTGATGATGTGCGACACCTGCCGGGTCTCGCACGTCCTCACCGAGGGGTTCGACCCGCATGCCGCACAGGAGAACCGGCCGCGGACCTCGGAGGATTACATCCGGGCGCGGGACGCCTGAGGCTCACCGCGTCGCCTTCTCCAGGAACCGCACCAGGGCCGCCCGGTCCTCCGCGGCACCGATCGTCTGTTCCGGCATCTTGGTGCCGGGGGTGAAGCGGGCGGGGCCGATCTCGAACAGGCGGGCGATGGTCTCGGGCGTCCACACGATGTCGAGCCGACGGAAGGCCGGGGAATAGGCGTAGCCGGGCACCGTCGCGATGCGGCGGCCGAACACGCCGTGGAGGGTCGGCCCGGCCCGGTTGCCGCCGTCCGGGGTCAGGGTGTGGCAGGCCTCGCAGGCGCGGAACACCTCCGCGCCCCGATCGCCCGCGTAAGCCGCGAGCGCGTCCGCCGGGCGGCTCATGGCGAGCGGCCCGATCGGCTCGCCGGTGGCGAGATCCCAGCGCCGCACCAGCCGGTCGCCGCCGCCGGTGACGAGCTCGTCGGGGCCGCGGAAGGCCAGCGACCAGACCGGCAGGCCGGGCCCGACCAGGGTGAGCCGCACACGCGCCTCGGCCCGGTCGACCACCGCCACCGCGCCACCGACCGTCGCGGCGCCGAGCCTGCGCCCGTCGGGCGAGAGCGACAGGGCCACCACCGGACGAGGGCCGATCTCGAGGCGCACCCGGGAGGTGCCGTCCGGCCGCAGCAGGTGCAGCGTCCCGTCGGCGGCTCCCGCCGCGATCTCGCCGTCGGGCGCGGCCGCCACGGCGTTGACCGGGGCCTCGAACGGCACCGTGAGCGGAGGACCGGTCTCGGGCCAGATCCGGACGCTCGCATCGTAGCCCGCGGTGACGAGGCGCCCGTCGGGCAGGAAGGCGACGCCGTTGACGTTGCCCAGATGTCCCTCCCGCACCAGGGCGGGACCGCCGTCGAGGGGCGTGATCCGGGCGCTGCCGTCCCAGGACGACGAGGCGACCCGCCGCCCGTCCGGCGCCACCGCGAGGCCGGAGACCGGGCCTGCATGAGTCGCCAGGATCCGCTCCGGCTCGGGACCCTCGCGCCAGAGGATGACGCGCCCGTCCTCGCCACCGGTGAGGAGCCCGCCATCGGGCAGGAAAGCCACCGCGTTCACCGCCCCGTCATGGGCCCGCAGCACCCGGAGCGCCGTCCCGTCCTCCACCGACCATAGGATCGCCGAGGCGTCGAAGCTGCCGGAGAGCGCCCGCTGCCCGTCCGCCGTCACGGCAAGCGCCCGCACCGGGCCGCCATGGCCGCGCATCGGCGCCTCGGCGCGGGACGTGCCGGCGAGAAGACCCAGGAGAGCGGCGAGAAGCGCGGCGAGGCGGAGGGAGGTCGGCATGCGGGAACGGTCCTGGCGGGGCGTGCCGGGTCTACGCGCCCGGGTCCCGGGTCCGGAAGGCGCCGGAACGCCACGGGCTCCGACCTTGACAGCGAGAGAAATGTTATATTGTTACAAATTTGGAGGTGCCCATGCCCGACGCTCGCCCGCAAAAGTCCCGCCTGCCCGTCACCGTCCTGTCCGGCTTCCTCGGCGCGGGCAAGACGACCCTTCTCAACCACGTGCTCGCCAACCGCGAAGGGCGCCGGGTCGCCGTCATCGTCAACGACATGAGCGAGGTGAACATCGACGCCGACCTCGTCCGGGCCGGCGAGGCCGGCCTGTCGCGCACCGACGAGCGCCTGGTCGAGCTGACCAATGGCTGCATCTGCTGCACCCTGCGCGACGACCTGATGCGGGAGGTGCGCCGCCTCGCCGAGGAGGGCCGCTTCGACGCGCTCCTGATCGAGAGCACCGGCATCTCCGAGCCGCTGCCCGTCGCCAGCACCTTCTCGTTCCGCGACGAGGCCGGGCATTCCCTGTCGGACGTCGCCCGCCTCGACGCGATGGTGACGGTGGTCGACGCGGTGAACCTGCTGCGCGATTACGGCTCGCACGACTTCCTGCGCGACCGCGGCGAGACCGCGGGCGAGGAGGATACGCGCACCCTGGTCGACCTCCTGGTCGAGCAGATCGAGTTCGCCGACGTGGTGGTGATCAACAAGGCCGACGACGTCGGCCCCGAGCAGCGCGACCTCGTGCGCAAGGTCGTGCGCGGCCTCAACGGCGATGCCCGGATCGTCGAGGCCGGGTTCGGCCGGGTGCCCCTCGGGGCCATCCTGGAGACCGGCCTGTTCAGCGAGGAGAAGGCCCAGGCCCATCCGCTCTGGTACAAGGAATTGTACGGTGCCGCCGAGCACGTGCCCGAGACCGAGGAATACGGCATCGGCTCCTTCGTCTACCGGGCGCGCCGGCCGTTCCACCCGGCGGCCTTCGACGCCTTCACCAAAGCCACCTGGCCGGGCCTGATCCGGGCCAAGGGCCATTTCTGGCTCGCGACCCGGCCGGACTGGGTCGGGGAATGGTCGCTCGCCGGCGCCGCCGCGCGGGTGACGCCGCTCGGGCGCTGGTGGGCCGCGGTGCCGCGCTCGCGCTGGCCCGATCATCCCGAATGGCGCGACCAACTCGCCCGCCACTGGAGCGACGTGTGGGGCGACCGGCGCCAGGAACTCGTCTTCATCGGCACCGGGCTCGACGAGGCGGCGATCCGGCATGCCCTCGATGACTGCCTCGTCGGATCGGAGCGCGGCTTCGTGACGGCGGACCGGACCCTGCCCGATCCGTTCCCGGCCTGGGAGCCGGGCTCGGTCTGAGGCACCCATGGTCCCGGCACCGATGTTCCCGAGCCTCCAGGCCTTGCGCGCCCGGGCGCGGGAGCAAGCCTCGGCGCGCCAGGACCTGACGGCCCGGGCCCGCCGCATGCTGGCGCTCACGGATGAGGACGCCCTCTCGGTGAACGAGATCGCCTGCGCCGATCCCGGCTGCCCGGACACCGAGACGGTGATCCTGCTGATGCGCGCCCGCATGCCGACCCGGGCCCTCAAGATCGGCAAGCCGATTGAGGGGGTGACCGATGCCGACATCGTGGCGGCGGAGCAGGGGGCTCCTGCGTAGCACCCTCGCCGGTCCTCCCCGGGGCGACCGGAGCATCGGGGCGGTTCCGGAGCGCGTCGGCGACGGGAGGAGGGACCGTCCCGCCGTCACGGCCGCCGGATGGCGCCGCACCGGTCGCGGAGCGCGGATTTCCGCGACATTTTCTCCGCCGGCTCCCCCGCCCGGCGCCGAAACCTTGATCCGGGCCGGCGCTTGCCGCATCGGCTCACCCTTCGTTCCGGGATCAGGACCAGACCATGGCCTCGCCACCCCATCCGGGCGCCCGCCGGTGACGCCGCGGGCATCCACGACCGCGCTGATGCCCGTCGCCGAGGCCGTGGCGGCGCTCGCCGCCCTGGCGCGTCCGGTCGCGGCCGTGGAGACGGGGACGGCCGAGGCCGGGGGCACCGTGGCTGCGCGGGACATCGTGGTCGGAACCGGCCGGCCGGAGGCGCGGACCGCCTTGCGTGACGGCTGGGCGGTGAGCGCCGCCGCGATCGTCGGCGCCTCGCCCTACGCGCCGGTGCGGCTCGCCCGTGCCCCCGCCTGGGTCGAGGCCGGTGCGCCGCTGCCCGCCGACGCCGACGCCCTGCTGCCGCCAGAGGCGGTGCCGCCAGAGGCGGTGCCGCCAGAGGCGGTGCCGCCGGAGGCGGCCGGTGGCGAGCCGCTGGAGATCGAGGTCGAGGTCGCCGCAGGGGAGGGAACGCGGGCTCCCGGCGCCGAAATGCCGTCCGGCGCGCGCCTCGTCATGGCGGGCGAGCGGGTGACCGCGCTGCAGGCCCTCGCCCTCGCCGCGGCCGGACTCGCGCAGCTGACGGTGCGCCGGCCACGCCTGCGGCTCCTCGCGGCGGTGCCCGACACCCTCACGCCGCTGCTCGGCGCCTGGATCGCCGCCCGCGGCGGCGTCGCCGAACCGGCGGCGCGGCCGGCGGAGGTCGATCCCCTCGCCGACGCCATCCTGGCGCCCGGCGCCGACGCCGTGGTGGTGATCGGCGGGACCGGACTGGGACGGCGTGACATCACCGCCTCGGCGCTCGCACGGGCCGGACGCCTCCATGCCCACGGCATCGCCCTTCGGCCCGGCGAGAGCGCCGGCTTCGGCGAGGCGGCGGGGCGGCCGGTGCTGCTGCTGCCGGGCCGGCCGGACGCAACCCTCGCCGCCTGGCTCGCGCTGGGTCGGCCGCTGCTGGCTGCCCTCGCCGGTGCCGGTCCGGAGACGACGCCGACGTTACCCCTTACCCGCAAGGTCGCCTCCGTCATCGGCCTCACCGAGGCGGTGTTCCTGCATCGGACGGCGTCCGGCGTCGAACCCCTCGGCGGGGCCGAGATCCCGCTTCACCGCCTGGCCCGGGCCGATGCCGCCCTGCTGGTGCCGCCGGCCCACGAGGGCTATCCCGCCGGGACCGCCGTCGAGGTGCTGCCGCTTTGACCCGTCCGCTTGCCGATACCTTCCTCGCCCGCCTCGCCGCCGCCGCGCGCCAGGAGCAGTTCCTGGCGGTGGTGAGCCGGGACGAGGCGATGGCGCGCTGGCGCGAGGCCGTGCCGCACGCGCCCCTGCTCCCTGAGACCGTGCCGCTGCCGGAGGCCCTGGGCCGGGTGCTCGCCGCCGACATCGCCTCGCCGATCGACGTGCCGCCCTTCGACCGCGCCCTGGTGGACGGTTTCGCGGTGCGCAGCGCCGACACGGACGGCGCCAGCGAGGCGGAGCCGCGCCGCCTCGTCCTCAACCGCGAGATCCTGGCCTGCGGGGTCGCGCCGGCGCTCACGGTCGGTCCCGGCACCGCGACGCCGATCGCCACCGGCGGCGTGCTGCCCCGCGGCGCCGACGCGGTGGTGATGATCGAGGCGACCGAGTTCGAGGACGGCCCCGAGCCGGGGATCGCCTTGAGCCAGCCGGCCGGCCCTGGCCGGTTCGTCGGCTATGCCGGCGCCGACATGGCGCGGGGCGAGACGGTGCTGCGCCGCTTCACCCTGGTGACCGCCCGCGAGATCGGCATGCTGGCAGCCTGCGGCCTCGCCGAGGTCCCGGTCGTGCGCCGGCCCCGCGTCGCGGTGCTCTCCACCGGGGACGAATTGCTGGCGCCGGGGTCGTCCCTGGCGCCGGCAAAGCTCTACGATTCGAACGGCGCCATCGTGGCGGCGAGCGTGACCGAGAATGGCGGCCTCGCCCTGCCGGGCGGCATCGTGCCGGACGACGAGGCGGCTTTGGAAGCGGCGCTGAACGGTGCCCTTGCGTCGGCCGACCTCGTGGTCCTGTCGGGCGGAACCTCGAAGGGGGCGGGCGACGTCTCCCATCGCATCCTGTCGCGGCTGGGCCAGCCCGGCATCCTGGTCCACGGCGTGGCGTTGAAGCCCGGCAAGCCGCTCTGCCTGGCCAAGGCCGGCGACGTGCCGGTGGTGGTGCTGCCGGGCTTCCCGACCTCCGCGATGTTCACCTTCCACGAATTCGTGGTGCCGCTGATCCGGGCCCTCGCCGGCCTGCCGGCCCGCGAGGAGGAAAGCGTGGAGGCGCGACTGCCGCAGCGCCTGCCCTCGGAGCTCGGCCGGACCGAATACGTGATGGCGGCGCTCTCCCGCGGCACGGATGGGCTGGTGGCGCTGCCGCTCGCCAAGGGCTCGGGGGCGGTCACGGCCTTCTCGCAGGCCGACGGGTTCTTCGCCGTGCCGGCGACCCGGGCGGGGATCGAGGCCGGCGAGACGGTGCGCGTGTCCCGGATCGGCCGGGCGGCACGGCCGCCGGACCTGATGATCGTCGGCAGCCACTGCCTCGGCCTCGACCGCCTGGTCGGGCGTCTCGCCGGCCGCGGCGTGTCGGCCCGCACCCTCTGGGTCGGCTCCGCCGGGGGGCTCGCCTCCTTGCGCCGGGGGGAATGCGACCTCGCGGCGATGCACCTGCTCGACCCCGAGACCGGGCGCTACAATGCGCCCTACCTCACCGCCGGCCTCGCCCTGGCGCCGGGCTGGCGCCGGCTTCAGGGCGTGGTGTTCCGCGCCGGCGATCCCCGCTTCGAGGGCGTCTCGGCGAAAGACGCGGTGAGCCGGCTCCTCGCCGACGACGCGGCCGTGATGGTCAACCGCAATACCGGCGCCGGCACGCGGGCCCTGATCGAGGGGCTTTTGAACGGCGCCCGGCCTGCCGGCTACTGGAACCAGCCGCGCTCGCACAACGCGGTCGCCGCGGCGGTGGCGCAGGGCCGGGCCGATTGGGGCGTGGCGATCTCCACGGTGGCGAAGGATTACGGCCTCGGCTTCCTGCCGCTCACCGAGGAGCATTACGATTTCGCCTACCGGGAGGCGCGCCGCGACGAGCCGGCCCTGGCGGCGTTCCTGAGCCTCCTCGATGATGAAGGTCTCGCCGCCGAGCTCGCCGGCCTCGGCTTCACGCGGGCAGGAGCGTGACGATGCGGGTCATCGGGCTTGCCGGCTGGTCGGGTGCGGGCAAGACGACGCTGCTGGTGCGGCTGATCCCGGCCTTCCGCGCCCGGGGCTTGCGGGTGGCGACGGTCAAGCACGCCCACCATGCCTTCGAGGTCGACCAACCCGGCAAGGATTCGTTCCGCCATCGCGAGGCGGGAGCGACCGAGGTGATCGTGTCGTCGAGCCGCCGCAATGTGCAGATCCGCGAGGTCGAGGAGGAGGCGCGCCTCTCCGCCCTGCTGCGGCGGCTCGGGCCGTGCGACCTTGTGGTGATCGAGGGCTTCAAGCGCGAGGCGCATCCGAAGCTCGAGGTCTACCGCCACGCCAATGGCCGCCCTCCGCTCCACCCGGATGATTCCCGCATCGTCGCGGTGGCGAGCGACCATCCCTTCCCGGAGGCCGGCCGGCCGGTCGTGCCCCTCGACGCGGTGGAGGCCGTGGCCGATATCGTGCTGGCGCGGTCCGAGCCTCTCGCCGCGGTGCTGGAGAGGCTTGAATCTCAAAGGGTCGAAACTCATGGCGCAGCTGACTGACGACTGCTTCGCCTTCGGCGGCCCGCTGCTCTCGGTGGACGAGGCCGCCGCCCTGATCGGCGAGCGGCTGCCGGTGCTCGCCGGGATCGAGACGCTGCCCCTGATCGAGGCCGACGGGCGGATCGCCGCCGCGGACGTGACGGCCGGCCTCGACCTGCCGCCCTTCGACAATTCCGCCGTCGACGGCTACGCCGTGCGCTTCGCCGATCTCGCCGCCGGGACCGAGACCGTGCTGCCGGTGCGCGGCCGCCTGCCCGCTGGCGCCGCGCCGGAGGGCGCGGCGCTCGCACGATGCGCGATGCGGATCTTCACCGGGGCGCCGATGCCGCCGGGGGCCGATACGGTGTTCATGCAGGAGGACGCGCGGCGCGAGGGCGACGCGGTCGCGCTGCCCGCCGGCCTCCAGCCAGGCGCCAACCGGCGGCTCGCCGGCGAGGATGTCCGCCGCGGCAGCCTCGTGATCCCCGCCGGTCGCCGCCTGACCCCGCCCGACCTGGCGCTCGCCGCGGCCACCGGCCACGCTCGGATCGCGGTGCGCCGCCGCCTGCGTGTCGCGGTGTTCTCGACCGGCGACGAGCTGGCCGAGCCGGGCGCTCCGTTGCGGCCCGGCGCGATCCACGATTCGAACCGCGTGCTCCTCGTCGCGCTGCTGCGCCGCCTCGGGACCGAGGTGAGCGATCTCGGCATCCTGCGCGACGATCCCGCCCTCCTGCCCGAGCGCCTGCGCGCGGCCGCGAGCGGCCACGACCTCATCCTCACCTCGGGCGGCGTCTCGACCGGCGAGGAGGACCACGTCAAGGCGGCGGTGGAGGCCGCGGGCCGGCTGGTGTTCTGGCGCCTCGCGATCAAGCCCGGCCGGCCGGTCGCCATGGGGCTCATCGGCGACACCGCCTTCGTGGGACTGCCGGGCAACCCGGTCGCGGTCTACGTCACGCTGCTGTTCGTGGTCCGCCCGCTGCTCGCCCGTCTCGGCGGCGCCAGGCTCGACGCCCCGCCGAGCGAGCCTGCCCGCGCGGCCTTCCGCTACGCCAAGAAGGCGGGGCGGCGGGAATATGTCCGCGTCTCGCTACGGCGGGGCACCGACGGCGTGGTGGAGGCGGTGAAGTTCCCCCGCGACGGCGCCGGCGTGCTGTCCTCGCTCACCGGCAGCGACGGTCTCGCCGAGCTGCCCGAGGCGATGACGGGGGTGGAGGAGGGGGACCGGGTCGAGGTGTTTCGCCATCCGCTGCTGTGGTGAGGCGAAAGTAGTGGCTGTCCGCCCCGGAAGCGGCTTACGGACGTCGACACGGGCGGATCCCGCCTGGGAAAGGGACGCTCATGATCGGCTACGTGACCCTCGGAACGAACGACCTGGAGCGGGCGGCGCGGTTCTACGACGCCCTGGCCCGGGAGATGGGCGCCGGCCGCATGATGGAGAGCGACCGCTTCATCGCCTGGGGCACGCCCGGCGGCGCCGGCATCGGGCTGATCACGCCCTATGACGGCAACCCGGCCAGCGTTGGCAACGGCGTCATGGTGGCGCTCGCCGCGAAGGACCGGGAGCAGGTCGACCGCCTGCATCGCCTGGCGCTCGACCTCGGCGGCGGCGACGAGGGGAAGCCGGGCCCGCGCGGCGGCTCCTACGCGGCGTATTTCCGCGATCCCGACGGCAACAAGCTCAACGCCTTCGTCATGGCGGCGGATGGAGCGTGAGGCCGTGGCGGGGCGGGGCACCCGGTCCCGGTCCGCCCGCCTTCGCGGGGTAAGCTGGACGGTGTCCCGTCGCGCCCTTACGGTGCCGCCGTGACATTCATAGCTGACGGGGAGTGGGATTCATGGGCGCGGGTGCGAAGACGTCGCGGTGGGTGACGGGTGCGATGCTGGCGCTCGCGGCGACGCAGGCCCTCGCGGCCGATGAGCCCTCGCGCCTCGACCAGGTCATCGAGCGCAAGGTCCTGAACATCTGCACGACCGGCGACTACCGGCCGTTCTCGTACCGCCCCGACGGCGCCAACGACTTCGTCGGCATCGACATCGATCTCGGCCGCTCCCTCGCCAAGTCGCTCGATGCCGAGGCGGTCTTCATCCAGACCAAGTGGTCGAACCTGCTCGCCGACTTCAAGGCGAAGTGCGACGTCGCGATGAGCGGCATCTCGGTGACGCTGCCGCGCCAGCGCGAGGCCTTCTTCAGCGACATGTACCTCGTCAACGGCAAGGCGCCGATCGTGCGCTGCGACGACGTCTCCAAGTACCAGACGACGGAGGCGATCAACCAGCCCGCGACCCGCGTCGTCGTCAACCCGGGAGGCACCAACGAGAAATTCGCCCGCGCCAACCTCGCCAAGGCGCAGATCCAGCTCTTCCCGGACAACCGCGTCATCTGGCAGGAGATCGCTCAGGGGCGCGCCGACGTGATGGTCGCCGAGTCGGTCGAGGTAAAGCTGCAACAGACGCTGCATCCGGGCCTCTGCGCGGTGAACCCCGACCAGCCGCTCCAATACGGCGAGATGGGCTTCCTGCTGCCGCGCGGCGACACGGTGTTCAAGGCCTATGTCGACCAGTGGCTGCACCTGGCGAAGGCGTCGGGCGAGTTCGACCGGATCTTCAATGCCAACATGAAATGACCATTGGCAGGGGTGTTCGACGCTCGCCGAACACCGCGAACAGGACGGTCACGCGTAGAGCTTGAGCAAGCTTTGGGCAGATTGATAAGCCAGAGCATGCGCGGGTGAACCGATCGCGTCCCGATTGCTGGCGTTCCGCAGGTTCGCCCCTTCGCCGGCGGAGTCGGCCTCTTTCAGGGAGCCGAGTCCGCCGGTCGCACCCGGTGCCACCCGGCCTTTCGATGAATCGGGCGAGGCACCAGCCACGTCGCCGTCCGTTCTTGCCTGGGTGGAGGCTTCGTCGCTCCCGACGTCTTTGGGCTTCTCGTCGGGTGCCGAGGTTTGCAGCGTGAGAATGGTGCTCAGCGACACGCGATCAGCCGGGGCACGCGACCAAACGACCGACATCGGCGTGGAGGATGGCGGCTTGGGTGTCTCCGAGGAGCTGGTCGTCTCCGGAGGCGCCGTCGAACCGGTCGTCGCTCGTTTGGTGTCGGCCGACGGGATGGAGGAGTACGTCTTCAGTCTCGCGAGGGACGTCAGACTCGAATGGGCACTGAGGCTCGTCACGACGTACGTTTCCTTGGGGATAGAGAATATTTTCTCACCTCGGCGCTCGGCCTTACCGTCGCGATCCCAAGAATAGTCGAGACCTGTTGATCTCCCGTGCGGGGGATGCGTCGCATTTGAGGCATCGGGTCCGGGTGGGGGCGACGGCCGCCATCCCACACGGCGCGATACGACGTCCCGCCTGGGCTTGTGGTAGCCGGTCCGCTCGCCGCTCCTGGCCGAAATCCACGGTGTCCGGCGGCCGGGATCACCGCCGACGGAGCCGCGCCATCGGCGCGAAGGTCAGATTGGCACCCGGCATCGTTGCGGGCCGGCCCGGAAGAGCCGGCCCGCCTGCGCGATCCGTCAGTGACCGTGCGCGGGCTCCCGCGCCGGCTCCGGCGCGTGCACCGCCCCCGGTGCCGCGTCCAGGTTCTCCGCCCGCACCCGCCGGCGCTGGAAGAACCGCATCGCGACCACGAAGAAGACCGGGACCAGGATCACCGCCAGCACGGTGGCGGAGATCATGCCGCCCATCACGCCGGTGCCGATCGCCTGCTGGCTCTTCGAGGCCGCGCCAGTCGCGATGGCGAGGGGCACGACGCCGAAGATGAAGGCGAGCGAGGTCATCACGATCGGGCGGAAGCGCAGGCGCGAGGCCTCGATCGTCGCCGGCACCAGCCTGGTGCCGGGCTTCCACAGCTCGCGGGCGAACTCGATGATCAGGATAGCGTTCTTGGCCGACAGGCCGATGATCGTGATGAGGCCGATCTTGAAGTAGACGTCGTTCGGCATCTCGCGGATCAGCACGCCGGCGACCGAGCCGATCACGCCGAGCGGGATGACCAGCATCACCGCGAGCGGGATCGACCAGCTCTCGTACAGGGCCGCCAGGCACAGGAACACGATCAGAACCGAGAGGGCCAGCAGCAGCGTCGCCTGCGAGCCGGCCTGCTTCTCCTGCAGCGACTGTCCGGTCCAGGTATAGCCGAAGCCCTTCGGCAGCTGGGTCATCAGCCGCTCCATCTCGGCGATCGCCTCGCCCGAGGTGAAGCCCGCCGCCGGCTCGCCGGTGAAGCGGACCGACTGGTAGCCGTTGAAGCCGATGATCTGGGCCGGGCCGACGCTCCATTTCAGGTCGGCGAAGGACGACATCGGCACCATCGTGCCGAGGTGGTTCTTCACGCCGTAGTTCAGCAGGTCGGTGGCGTTGAGGCGCTGACCGTCCTCGGCCTGGACGATCACCCGCTGCATCTTGCCCCGGTTGGGGAAGTCGTTGGTGTAGACCGAGCCGAGATTGACCTGGATCGTGTCGTTGATGTCGGCGAAGTTGACGCCGAGCGCCGCCGCCTTCTCGCGGTCGATCACCAGCTCCGCCTGCGGCGCGGGCGGAAGGCCCTCGACATAGACGTTCTTGAGGATCGGGCTCTTGCGGGCCAGCGCCAGCAGCTGCTCCTGGGCGGCCATGAGGGCCGCGTAGCCCTTTTGGGCCCGGTCCTGGAGGCGGAAGCTGAAGCCCGAGGCGTTGCCGAGGTTGTCGATCGGCGGCGGCTCGAGCGCCTGGATCACCGCGTCGCGGTAGCTCGCCATCGCCTTGTTGGTGCCCGCCACCAGGGCAGCGGCGCTCTGGTCCTTGCCGCGCTGCGACCAGGGCTTGAGCGTCACGAAGGCCTGCGAGGTCATCTGGCCCTGGCCCGAGAACGAGAAGCCGTTGACGATCGTCACGGTCGCCACGCCCGGCTGGGCCAGCAGGTGCTCCTCGGTCTTCTTCACCGCCGCGAGCGTGCGGTTGAACGAGGAGCCCGGCGGGGTCTGGATGTCGACGGTGAAGAAGCCCTGGTCCTCGACCGGCAGGAAGCCCTCGGGCAGGCGCACGAAGGCGTAGGCCACGCCCGCCACCAGGATCAGGTAGACCACCATCATGCGGCCGGACTTCGCCACCGCCCAGGCGACGCCGCGGCCGTAGCGCGCGGTCTCGCGGTCGACGATCCGGTTGAACCAGCCGAAGAAGCCGCGCTTGGCGTGGTGATGGCCGGGCTCGACGGGCTTGAGGAGCGTGGCGCAGAGCGCAGGCGTCAGCGAGAGCGCCAGGAAGGCCGAGAAGGCGATCGAGGTCACCATCGCGATCGAGAACTGGCGGTAGATGATGCCGACCGAGCCGGGGAAGAACGCCATCGGGATGAACACCGCGACGAGCACCAGCGTGATACCGATGATCGCCCCGGTGATCTGGCCCATCGCCTTGCGGGTCGCCTCCTTGGGCGACAGGCCCTCCTCGGCCATGATCCGCTCGACGTTCTCCACCACCACGATCGCGTCGTCGACCAGGATGCCGATGGCGAGCACCATGCCGAACATGGTGAGCACGTTGATCGAGAAGCCGGCGAGCAGCATGATCGTGCAGGTGCCGAGCAGGGCGATCGGCACCACGATCGTCGGGATCAGGGTGTAGCGGATGTTCTGGAGGAACAGGAACATCACGATGAACACCAGCACCACCGCCTCGACGAGGGTGTGCAGCACCTTCTCGATCGACGCCTCGACGGCAGGGGTGATGTCGTAGGGAATGTCCCACTTCACCGTGTCGGGGAAGAACTGCGACAGCTCCTCCATCTTGGCGCGGATCGCCTTGGCGGTGTCGAGGGCGTTGCCGTCGGGGGCGAGGGTCACCGAGATGCCGGCCGCTGGCCCGCCATTGAGGCGGGTGGTGAACTTGTAATCCTCGCCGCCGAGCTCGATCCGGGCGACGTCGCGCAGGCGCACGGTCGAGCCGTCGGGGTTCGCCCGCAGCACGACCGCGCCGAACTCCTCGGGCGCCCGCATCTGGCCCTTCACGACGATCGGGAAGTTGACCTTGTGCGCCTCCGGGCTCGGCTGGGCGCCGACGGCGCCGGACGCGATCTGGACGTTCTGGCGCTGGATCGCCTGGGTCACGTCGGAGGCGTTGAGCGACAGGCCGCGCAGCTTGTCGGGGTCGATCCAGACCCGCAACGAGCGCTCGGTCGAGTACAGGGTGGCGCGGCCGACGCCCGGGATGCGCCGGATCTCGTTGATGACGTTGCGGATGAGGAAGTCGCCGAGCGCGACCTCGTCCATCGAGCCGTCCTTCGAGACGAGGGTGATGATGTTGAGGGTCGCAGCCGAGGCCTCCTCGACCAGGATGCCCTGCTGGCGCACTTCCGCCGGCAACCGCGCCTCGACGCGCTTGAGGCGGTTCTGCACCTCGACGCCGGCATAGCCCGGATCGGTGCCGGGCTCGAAGTTCGCGGTGATCTCGACGACGCCGAACGAGTCGCTCGCCGATTCGAAGCTCTGGATGTTGGCCGCGCCGTTCAGCTCATCCTCGATGAGGCGCGTGGTGCCGGTATAGAGGTCCTCGACCGAGGCGCCCGGGAAGGCGGTCGAGAGGGCGATCGAGGGCGGCGCGATGATCGGGTACTGCGCCACCGGCAGCATCGGGATCGTCAGCACGCCACCGAGACAGATGAACAGTGCGACGACCCAGGCGAAGATCGGCCGGTCGATGAAGAAGCTCGCCAACGTGGTGCCCTCCCTCAGCGCTGCTCGGTCGAGGCGGGCGCGGACGGGGCGCCAGCTCCGGCCGCCGCCATCGTGGTGGTCTCGAACGGCACGGTCGCGACCTTCGTGCCGGCGACGATCTTCTGGAAGCCCTCGGCGACGACCCGGTCGCCCTCCTTCAGCCCCTCGCGGATCACCCACTGGCCCTCGACGACGGGACCGACCTCGACCGGCTGGAGCACCACCTTCTCGTCCTGGCCGACGAGCCAGACCTGGGCGCGGCCGTCGTTGGAGCGGTGCACCGCCTGCTGCGGCACCGCGATGGCGTCGGAATCGATGCCCTGCTTGATCCGGGCGCGCACATACATGCCGGGGAAGAGTTCGCCGTGCGGGTTCGGCACCACGGCACGGAGCGTCACCTGGCCGGTGCTCGGATCGGCGGTCACGTCGGAGAACAGCAGGCGGCCGGGCTCGGGATAGAGCGAGCCGTCATCCATGATCACGCGCACGCTCGCCACGTCGGCGGCGAGGCGGTCGAGCTCGCCGCTGGCGAGGTCGCGGCGCAGCTTGTTCAGCTCGCCGACCGACTGGGTGATGTCGACATAGATCGGGTCGAGCTGCTGGATCGTCGCCAGGTTGCTGGCGCCGCCCTGCTCGACGAGAGCCCCTTCCGTGACCAGCGCCCGGCCGATGCGGCCCGAGATCGGCGCCCGCACGTCGGTGTAGCCGAGATTGAGCTGGGCCCGGTCGCGTGCGGCCTTGGCGCCGGCGACCTCGGCCTCGGCCTGCTTCTGGGCCGCGAAGGCGGCGTCGTACTGGGCCTGGCTCGCGGTCTGGCGGGTGAGCAGGGTCTCCAGGCGCTCGGCCTGCTGGCGCGCGAGCACCAGGGCGGCCTCGGCCTTGGCGAGGGTCGCCTCGGCGCTGGCGAGGTCGGCCCGGAACGGCATCGGGTCGATCTTGTAGAGGACGTCGCCCTCCTTGACCTGGCTGCCCTGCTCGAAGGTGCGCTTGATGACGAGGCCGGCGACGCGCGCCCGCACCTCGGCGATGCGGGTCGGGGCAGCCCGGCCCGGCAGGTCGCGCTCGTAGGGGATCGGCTGGTGCTTGACCGTGACGATCGAGACTTCCGGCGGGGCGGCCGGGGCCGCGGGGGCGGCGGCCTGCTCGGCCGGCTTGCAGGCGGCGAGCCCGAGGAAGAGGGCGGTCGCTCCGAGGAGGATGCGGCGGCGTTGGGTCACGGGCGGGTCTTTCCTGCGCGGTTTTCGGGAAGCGGCCGGGGCGCGTCGCGCCGCCGGGCGTCCGGGCAAAGGTCGGGCAAAGATCGGTCCTGGCTCGCAATCGGGCGAGCCTCGGGGCACGCGCGTCGGCGCTAAGGCCACGCGGCAGCGGCGAGCCGTCAGGCTCGCAGCGTTCGGAGGCGGAGATGTGACGGTGCGTCCGCTTCCGCCACGGAAGCGACGGGCGGGCCGTCAGCCGCGGCCCTTCGGCGGGCGCTCGGGCAGGGCGGCACCGGCCTGGACCAGGGCGCCGAGGCGGCGCGGCGGCAGCAGCGTGGCGGCGGAGGCGGCCGGGCCGTCGGTCGGGCAGGCGAGGTTCGGGCTCGCCGCACCGCTGTCGTCCGGACGGGGATTGTCGACGCCGCCCGCCGTGAGGGTGCAGGCCGGGCTCTTCACCCAATGCGCGTGCAGGCTGGCCATCGGCGAGGCGCCGTGGCTGGCGCGCAGGACCGGCTCGGGACGGCCGGACGCGGCATCCGCCGCCGACATCGCCAGAAGGGCGAAGCCGAGGCCGAGAAGGGCGGTCGCGCAGAGACGCGCGAGAGATGTCCAGATGCGGCCGGTCACGGAGCGGAACATTGGGGGTTCCGACCGCACCGCACAAGGCGCCGCGACATTCTGTCAAGGCCGGCACCGGGTCGGGGCGGCCGCATCCGGGGGCTTGATCGAACCGGCGCACAGCCGTACCGGTTTTTCGAAATCAAGCCGGGGAGGGAAGCCCATGAGCGCGGCGCGGGACGTCTACATCTGCGATTACGTGCGCACGCCGATCGGCCGCTACGGCGGGGCGCTCGCCAAGGTGCGGGCGGACGATCTCGCGGCGGTGCCGCTGGCGGAACTCGCGCGGCGCAACCCGGCCCTCAAGGAGGCGGTGGAGGAGGTCTTCCTCGGCTGCGCCAACCAGGCCGGCGAGGACAACCGCAACGTCGCCCGCATGGCGCTGCTCCTCGCCGACTACCCCGAGCGGGTGCCGGGCCTGACCCTCAACCGTCTCTGCGCCTCGGGCCTGGATGCGGTCGGGGCGGCGGCGCGGGCGATCCGGTCCGGCGACCTCGACCTCGCGGTGGCGGGCGGCGTCGAATCGATGACCCGGGCGCCGTTCGTGATGGGCAAGGCCGAGGGCGCGTTCCAGCGCCAGGCCGAGATCCACGACACCACGATCGGCTGGCGCTTCATCAACCCGGTGCTCAAGCACCAGTACGGCGTCGATTCGATGCCGGAGACCGCCGAGAACGTCGCCGAGGATTACCAGGTCGCCCGCGCCGATCAGGACGCCTTCGCCCTGCGCTCGCAGCAGCGGGCGACCCGGGCGCAAGGAGACGGCACCTTCGCGCGTGAGATCGTCGCGGTCGAGATTCCCGACCGCAAGGGCGGCCACGTCAAGGTCGAGCGCGACGAGCACCCGCGCGCCGACACGACGGCCGAGGGCCTCGCCAAGCTCAAGCCGTTCGTAAGGAAGGACGGGACCGTGACTGCCGGCAACGCGTCCGGCGTCAACGACGGCGCCGCCGCCCTGGTGCTGGCCAGCAGAGAGGCCGCCGAGCGCCACGGCCTCACCCCGATCGCCCGGGTGCTCGGCCTCGCCTCGGCGGGCGTGCCGCCGCGGGTGATGGGCATCGGCCCGATCCCGGCGGTGGAGAAGCTCTGCGCCCGCCTCGGCCTCAAGCCGTCCGACTTCGACGCGGTGGAGCTGAACGAGGCCTTCGCCTCGCAGGCGCTGGCCTGCCTGCGCGGCCTCGGCCTGCCCGACGATGCCGACCACGTGAACCCGCATGGCGGCGCGATCGCGCTCGGCCATCCGCTCGGCATGTCGGGCGCCCGCATCGCCGGCAGCGTCGCGCTCCAGCTCGCCCGGACGGGCGGGCGGCTCGGCCTCGCCACGATGTGCGTCGGCGTCGGCCAGGGCGTGGCGCTGGCGGTCGAGCGCGTCGGCTGAGCGGACGCGTCCGCGGCGGGGCGACGCATCGCCGTCCCGTCCCACCGTGGAAAAGGTCCGGGGCAGGAGCGAATTCCCCGTGATCGGCACCGTCCTCCCGCACTGCACCATGGCATGGCGGGGCGGCATGGTCTAAGCATGGCCCACTCTCGCCCGTCCCCCAGGAACCGCCCGGACGCTTCTCCCTCCGGAGATCGCCGCGGCGCAGACGATCCCATGACCCGCTACAGCCTCACCTCCGGCCCCGCCCTCCCGTCGCCCGGACGAAGCCGCCGCTTCGCCCTCCGGTCCCGGTAAGGCAGCCCGATGCCCAGCAAGAACGGACCGCGCCCGGGCTCGGACGAGCCCCTGGCCGGCGCCACCGAAGCGGACGACCCGGAATCGGAGTTCCTGGCGGTCCTCGGCCAGCGCGTCCGCACCATGCGGGCGGTGCGGGCGATGTCGCGCAAGGTTCTGTCGCAGACCTCCGGGCTGTCGGAGCGCTACATCGCCCAGCTCGAGGGCGGGCAGGGCAACGTCTCGATCATCCTCCTCCGCCGGGTGGCGCTCGCCATGGGGGTGCGGCTCGAGGACCTGATCGCCGCGGTCGAGAGCCCGCCGGACTGGCCGGTGGTGCGCGACCTGCTGGCCAAGGCCGGGCCCGACCAGGTCGCCGAGGCCAAGCGCGTGCTCTCGGGCGCGGCGGCGCCCGGGGAGGGGCCGACGCAGCGCGTCGCGCTGATCGGCCTGCGCGGCGCCGGCAAGTCGACCCTCGGGCGGATCCTCGCCGAGCGGATGGGCTGGACCTTCGTCGAGCTCAACCGCGAGATCGAGCGCGAGAACGGCCTGTCGGTGGCGGAGATCTTCGCGATCTATGGCCAGGAGACCTATCGCCGCCTGGAGCAGGGGGCCCTGCGCCAGCTCGCCGAGCGGCCAGGCCCGATGGTGCTGGCGACCGGCGGCGGCATCGTCGCCGAGCCGGTCACCTTCGACCTGCTGCTCTCGTCGTTCTTCACCGTCTGGCTCAAGGCGCGGCCTGAGGAGCACATCCATCGGGTGCGCGAGCAGGCCGCCAAGGGCCTCGCCCAGGCCCGGATGCCCGACAGCGACAACGCGCTGCGGGAGATCCGGGCCGTGCTGATGAGCCGCGAGCCGCTCTATGCCCGGGCCCGCGCGGTGATCGACACCGCCGACCACACCGTCGCCGAGACCGCCGCCGAGCTGACCGGCCTGGTCGAGGGCTATCTCGGCGGCACGCGGCGCGGGGCTTGAGCACATGTCACGACACTCCCGCCGCGCCATCGCGAGCGGCGCCGGTGATCGGGAGTGTCGTGAGAGACGCTGAGGCCCGGCCGCCACAGACGGCGCGGGCTTTTCGGAAAATCGCCGTCGCCGCGGCAGACCGCACGCATTCTGGCCGCAAATGAGTCGGCAGGCTCATCGGCTCTGATAGGGAACGCGTCGGGGTCGAGGAGCACGATGGAGAGTTCGAACCGGGCTGAGAGCTACGAGCCGGCGCGCGGCGCGGCTGCGGGCGAGGTGGTCGAGGCGGCGCATTTCTCCGCCATCCGCAGCGTCCGCACCGAGGCCGAGGCGCTCGTGACCCTCGCCCGCGCCCTCGACCACGAGCTGAAGGCCGGCTTCGGCGCCGCCGTCGCGGCGATCCATGACATCCCGGGCCGGGTGATCGTGTCGGGCATCGGCAAGAGCGGCCATATCGGGCGCAAGATCGCCTCGACGCTGGCCTCCACCGGCACGCCGGCCTCCTTCATCCACCCGAGCGAGGCCAGCCACGGCGACCTCGGGATGATCACCTCGCAGGACATCGTCATCGC
Organism: Methylobacterium currus; assembly: GCF_003058325.1. Classification (NCBI taxonomy): domain Bacteria; kingdom Pseudomonadati; phylum Pseudomonadota; class Alphaproteobacteria; order Hyphomicrobiales; family Methylobacteriaceae; genus Methylobacterium; species Methylobacterium currus. The sequence continues at coordinate 5,946,849 of NZ_CP028843.1, read as the reverse complement.
CCTGTCCTGGTCGGGCGAGACGACCGAGCTCGGCGACCTCATCAGCTTCGCCAAGCGCTTCGCCGTGACGCTGATCGGCATGACCGCGAACCCGGGCAGCACGCTCGGCCAGGCCGCCGACATCCTGCTGCCGCTGCCGCTGGTGAAGGAGGCCTGCCCGCACAACCTCGCGCCGACCTCGTCGAGCGTGATCCAGCTCGCGCTCGGCGACGCGCTCGCGGTAGCGCTTCTCGAGCGCCGCGGCTTCTCGGCCAGCGACTTCAAGGTCTTCCACCCCGGCGGCAAGCTCGCGGCCCGGCTCAAGACCGTGGCCCAGCTGATGCATGCCGGCGAGGAGATGCCGCTGGTGCCCCGCGGCATCCGGGTCTCGGAGGCGCTGATCGCCGTGATGGGCAAGCGCTTCGGCTGCGCCGGCATTGTCGACGAGGGCGGCCGGCTCGTCGGCATGATCACCGACGGCGACGTGCGCCGCCACATGAGCCGGGGCGACGGCCACAGCGACCTCCTCGCCCGCCGGGTCGAGGAGGTCATGACGCCCGCGCCGATCACCACGACCCCCGGCACCTTCGCCAGCGCCGCCCTGGAGCTGATGAACCGCAGCCAGATCACCGCCCTGTTCGCGGTGGAGCGCGGACGCCCGGTCGGCATCCTGCACATCCACGACATCCTGCGGGCGGGAGTGGTCTGACGCCGGGTTATCGCGGGAGCAGGCGCGACAGCGTCCCGACCCCGACCCAGCCCCAGTAGACCCGATGATGGGCGATGAGCCCATTGGCGGACAGGTCGATCATCTCCACCAGGTCGATCTGGTCGCCGTCGGGCGTCTCGCGCGGATATTCCCACGCCAGCTGGCGCCCCTCGGAGAGGACGACGTTCGTGCGGTACCAGCGGCCGAGGCCGTTCTCCGGCGACCGGAACCCGTCCTCGAAGAAGACCCGGATCGCGGTCCTGCCCTCGAGGATCCCGGTGCCGCCCTCAGGCCGGGCCACCCGGACCAGCGGACTCTCGAAGACGGCATCCTCAGCGTAGAGCGCCATCAACCCGTCGATGTCGCGACGCGTGACGGTCTCGTGCCACTGCTCGTGGATGTGGCGGATGGCGGTGTCTGCGCTCATGGTCGAGTCCCCTCCGGCGCCGATCGATGGCCGGTGCCGGACGGTAGCCCTGCGCATGCCGCGGACGCTTCGGTGGCCGCCGAAGCGAACGCCCCGCTCAGTACGGAACGCCGCCTTGCCGCTTGTCCCGCAGCGCCTCGGCGTACCACGTCAATTCGTCGAGGAACCGCCCGGCCGGGCGCTCCAGCCAGGGCTGGAGCGGGCGGCCCTCCTCGTCGAGCGCCTTCTGGATCTCGGGGATCGGCAGCAGGGAGGGGATGCTCGGCGTGCCGAGCTCGCCCAGCATGGCGCGCAGCTGCATCGCCGCCCGGACGCCGCCGTAGCGGCCGGCGGAGTAGCAGACGATGGCGGAGGGCCGCCAGAAATACTCCTCCAGGAAGTGGTCGAGGGTGTTCGACAGGGCCGGCGGGATGCTGTGGTTGTACTCCGCCGAGACCACCACGAAGGCGTCCGACCGGCGGAGTAGCGTCGCCAGCCGCTCCAGCGGCTCCGGCGCCTCGCCCTTGGGATATTCCTTGTACATCCGCGTGAGCAGGGGCAGGGCCAGTTCGGCCGGATCGACCACGGGCGCCTCGTGGCCGCGGGACGCGAGGGCGCCCGCGACGTAGCGGGCGGCGCGCAGGCCGCTGCGCCCCTGGCGCACCGAGCCGAGGATGACCGGGATGACGAGAGCCATGGTGGAACTCCGGGTGGATGTGACGCCTCCCGGAGCCTACAGGGTCGTGGCAGGATCTCACATCATGCCGAGGAACCGCGGCAGCCACAGCGAGATCGCCGGGACGTAGGTCACGATGACGAGGAAGATCAGCATGGTCAGGAGCCACGGCCAGACCGCGACGGTCAGCTCCGTGATGCCCATGCGGGTGATGCCCGACGCGACGTAGAGATTGAGGCCGACCGGCGGGTGGCACATGCCGACCTCCATGTTGACCACGATCAGGATGCCGAAATGCACCGGATCGATGCCGAGCTTGGCGGCGATCGGGAACAGGATCGGCGCCATGATGAGGACGATCGAGGACGGCTCCATCACGTTGCCGGCGACGAGCAGCAGCAGGTTGACGATCAGCAGGAACACCACCCAGTTGAGGCCGGCCCCGGTGATCCAGCTCGCCATCGCCTGCGGGATCTGCTCGCTCGTCATCAGGAACGAGAACAGCACCGCGTTGGTGATGATGTAGAGCAGCATCGCGCTCATGTTCGCCGAATCGAGCAGCACCCGCGGCACGTCGCGCCAGGTGAGGTCGCGGTAGACGAACAGCGCGATCACGAAGGCGTAGACGGCGCTGACCGCCGCGGCCTCGGTCGGCGTGAAGGCGCCGCTATAGATGCCGCCCAGCACCAGGACGATCAGCAAGAGGCCCCAGACCGACTTGCGGAACGCGACCCAGCGGTCGCGCCACGTGGCCTTCGGCATCCGCGGATAGCCGAACTTGCGCGCGCGGTACCAGGTGGTGAGGCCGAGCAAAGCGGCCAGCATCAGGCCCGGGATCACGCCCGCGACGAAGAGCGTCGAGATCGAGGCCGAGGAGACGCGCTGGCCGTCGGGCCCGAACACCACCGCGCCGCTCGTCGCCACCGAGTACATCACCATGACGATCGAGGGCGGGATCAGGATGCCGAGCGCCCCCGAGGTGGTGATCACCCCGGCGCCGAAGCGCTTGGGAAACCCTTGCGCCACCATGGCGGGCAGGATGATCGATCCGATCGCCACCACGGTGGCCGGGCTCGATCCCGAGATGGCGGCGAAGAGCGCGCAGGCCATGACACCGGCCAGCCCCAGGCCGCCGTGCCAGTGGCCGACCATCGCGGTGGCGAAGTTGATCATCCGCCGGGCGACGCCGCCATGGGTCAGGAAGTTGCCCGACAGGATGAAGAACGGGATCGCCATGATCTCGAAATTCTCGATCCCGGTGAACAGCTTGAGCGCCACCGCCTCGATCGGCACGGTGGTCATGGTGAACAGGAAGGTGAGCACCGAGAGGCCGAGCGCGATCGAGATCGGCATGCCGGTGAGCATCAGGGCGATCAGCAGCCCGAAGATGATGGCAGCGTTCATCGGGCAGGGCCTCCGGTGCGGGCTTCCTCGGCAGCGAGGTCCTGTGCGGCGTGCGGGCTCTCGACAACGCCCTCGACATGGCCCGGATCGTGGTGGGGCAGCTCTCCGGTGCGCCAGAAGCTCCACGCTACCTGCAGGAAGCGGAAGCACATCAGGTAGGAGCCCAAGGGGATCGCCAGGTAGACGATCCAGCTCGGCAGCTCGAGGTCCGGCGTGGTCTGGTCGGTATCGACGAGGCCGTAGACGAAGCGCGCTCCCATCGTGCCGACGATCGCGGTGAACAGGGCGCCGCAGAGGAGGCCGAACAGCACGATCCGGTTGCGCCAGGCCGGAGGCAGCTGGTTCACCGCCACGTCGACGCCGACATGGATGCCGGTGCGCACGCCATAGGCGGCGCCGAACTTCGCCATCCAGACGAACATGTAGATGCACAGCTCCTGGGCCCAGGAGAGGTGGATCGCGGCGGTGATGGAATAGAGCGCGTCGATGCCCGACGCGTAGCGGTGCACGACGGCGACGAAGATCAGAAGCGTCGCGCCCGCCATCAGGCTCGCGATCAGGATCTCCTCGAGGCGGTCGAGGATGCGCAGGGGGTGCATGGGGTCTCCCGGGGGGCGGAGCGAAGCGTGTTGTCTCGAGTGGGGGGGCGTCAGGGCGCGTCGCCCGCGGGCCGAAGGTCGGCCTCCGGCCAGGGAAAGCGGATGGTGCGGTCGCGCAGGCCCGCCAGCACCACCTCGACGCCGCCGGACTTCACCATCCATTCGAGGCGGTGGTCGCGGTATTCCCGCCGGCGTCCCCCGGTGGTGTAGAGGTCGGCGGCCTCCGCCATCCGGGCCGCCGCCGCGTCGAACTCCCGAAAGGTCTCCGCGACCGAGGGGCGCTCGCACATCCGGGCGTGCCAGCGCGCGAGCCGGCTGCCCTCCGCCGGGCCGAGCCCGTAATGCGCCGAGCGGTTGACCATCGGGGCCACCGCCGCGTCGGCCCAGCCGAAACGCTCGCCCCCGAACCACGGTGCGTCGCCGAGGCGGCCGGTCAGCCAGTCCTGCAACACTTTCGTCTGTGCCGCGGCTTCAGCGCGCAGATGGTCGGCGAGCGCCCCGGTGGCGCGGCGGAACCACAGGATCTCGCCGAAGCCCCAGTTCACCGCCTCGTACTGGGTGTCGCAGACCTCCTCGGTCATGCGGGCGACGGCGCGGGCGGCGGGATCGCCAGGCAGCAGCGGCGGCTCGGGCCAGCGTTCCTCGATGTATTCGAGGATCACGGTCGATTCGAAGATGCTGACATCGCCGTCGACCAGCACCGGCACCTCGGTGCGGGGATTGGCCGCCGCGAACCGACCGTCGCTCCGGCCGGTCCCGAAGGTCTCCGGCAGCTCGGCCGTGAAGGCCACGCCCTTCTCGCGCAGGGCGATCTTGACCTTCTGCGCATAGGACGAGAGCGGGTGCTCGTAGAGCAGCATGGCGTTGGTCCCCCCGCAAACCGTCCCGTTCGTTTGGCGGCAGTGTCGCACGCGGCGGCACGTCGGGTGAACCCGACGATGGTTGGTGCCGACCGAAAAGATCGGTCCCCGGCCCGGGGCTGTTCGGCACGATGCGCGGCGGCATATGACGCGGAGCCAACGCCACGCACCGAGGACCCACCGCCATGCGCCGCATCCGCGCCCTCCGGGCCGCCTGCCTGCTCGTCGCCGCCACCCTCGCCCTCCCGGCTCGGGCGGCGGAGCCCGCGACGGTGTTCGCGGCGGCGAGCCTGAAGAACGCCCTCGACGAGGCCGGCAAGGCCTTCACGGCCGAGAGCGGGATCCCGGTGCGGGCGAGCTACGCCGCCTCCTCGGCGCTGGCGCGCCAGATCGACCAGGGCGCCCCTGCCGACCTCTTCGCCTCGGCCGACCTCGAATGGATGGACTACCTCGCCGTCCGCAAGCTGATCCGGCCCGAGACCCGGGTGAACCTTCTCGCCAACCGCCTCGTCGTGGTCGCCCCGAAGGACGCGAGGCTGTCCGAGGCGGCGTTCACGCCGGACTGGTTTGCCCGGGCGCTCGGCCCCGGCGGGCGGCTTGCCACCGGCGAGGTCAATTCGGTGCCGATCGGCAAATACGCCAAGGCGGCGTTCGAGAAGCTGGGGCTGTGGGCGCAGATGCAGCCGCGGCTCGCCCAGGCCGACAACGTGCGGGCGGCCCTCGCGCTGGTCTCCCGCGGCGAGGCGCCGCTCGGCGTGGTCTACGAGAGCGACGCGAAATCCGATCCGGGCGTGAAGGTGGTGGCTGTGTTTCCGGAGGGCAGCCACCCGCCGGTGGTCTATCCCTTCGCGGTGACGGCGGAGGCGAAGGGCGAGGGCGGCGCCCGCTTCCTCACCTACCTGAGGAGCAAGGCTGCCCGGCGCTTCTTCGAGGCGCAAGGCTTCACGATAATCGGGGAGGGGGCGTCGCAGTAGGACGGCCGCGCGTCACGCGAGCCTGCCGACGCGTGGCGCGTGCGCCAGGACGGCGTCGGGCGCGCCAACGCCGCCGCGCGAGCGGCCGATGCCCCCGCCGCCGGCCACAGCAGGCCGGATATGTGGCCACGCTCGACGGCCGGCCTCTCATCCCGCGCCGCCGGCGGGCCAGATGACGCAGAGGGAGAGTCGCGATCCGGGGCAACCCGCCGGGGCCTCCGACGTTCTCGGCACCGTGGCGCGGCCCTTTTGCGGGCCTGCGTGGTTGCGGCCAGCGAAAGGAGGTTGCCGATGATGGACAACATCGTTCAGGGATTCACCCAGTTCCGCGAGCAGGTTTTCCCGAGCCAGCGCTCCGTCTATCAGCGCCTCGTCCATGACGGCCAGAAGCCGAAGGCCCTGGTGATTTCCTGCGCCGATTCCCGCGTCGTGCCGGAGCTGATCACCCAGGCCGGGCCAGGGGAATTGTTCGTCACCCGCAACGTCGGCAACATCGTGCCGCCCTTCGCCACGATGATGGGCGGCGTGACCGCGGCGGTCGAGTACGCCGTGATGGCGCTCGGCGTGCGCGACATCGTGGTCTGCGGCCACTCGGATTGCGGCGCCATGAAGGGCCTGCTCACTCCCGGCCTCGCCGAGACGATGCCGAGCGTCGCGGCGTGGCTGCGCCACGGCGAGGTCGCCCGCAAGATCGTCTGCGACGCCTATCCGGACGACATCGACGACAAGCGCCGCCTCCACGCCCTGGCGATGGAGAACGTGCTGGCGCAGCTCAACCACCTGCGCACCCATCCGGCGGTGGCGAGCGCGCTGGCCTCCGGCCAGCTCACCCTGCACGGCTGGCTGTTCGAGATCGAGACCGGGCACCTGCTGGTCTATGACGGCGATGTCGGGCGCTTCGTGGTCCTGGCCGAGGAGGACACGCTGCCGGTGGCCGAGGCCGCCGTCGCGCCCCGCCTCGCCGCCGCCGGCGTGGCGACGCCGGAGGCGCGGGCGGCCGAGTAGCGCAGCGATCGCGAGAAGCGCAGCGACGGATTGACAGGCGAGGAGCGGCAGGTGAGGACCCCCGGCATGGCCGAGACCCGACCCGACCGCTCCCGCGACGCCGCCTTCGCGTGGATCGCCGCCATTGCCACCCTGGCGACCATCGTCGTCGCCAATGTCGCGCCGGCCCGGGGGCCGGCGCCCCAGCCCGCGGTCCTGTCGCCGGCCGACGATCCCGGCTGCCGCGAATGGACCGATTCCTGCCGCGTCTGCACCCGCGACGCCGACGGGATCCATTGCTCGACGCCCGGCTTCGCCTGCCAGCGCGCGGCCCTGCGCTGCACCGGACGCTGACCGACGCCGCGATCCCGTCCACGGTTCCGCCGAGGCGGGCTCCCATGTCGATCCGGGCCGTCACGGGACACCGCCGGGTGACGCGGTACGGTCCCGGCTCCGGCGCGGCGGGTCAGGCGGAGGTCGAGATCGCCGCCACCCATGGGGGCGCCGTGCCGGTGCGGTCCTCCGCCAGGGCATAGCCGTTCCGGCCCAGGCGCTTGGCCCGATAGAGCGCCGTGTCGGCCGACGCGAACAGCGCCTCCCGGTCGCACGCGGCACCGGCGCCCTTGAGGGCGATGCCGACGCTGACGGTGACGACGCCGTGCCCGTCCGGACGTCCCGGATGACCGATGCCGAGCGCCTCGACGGCGCGCACCAGGGCGGCGCCGAGCCGGACCGCCTCCGGCGCGCCGACGTCGCGCACGATGAAGGCGAACTCCTCCCCGCCGAAGCGGGCGGCCAGGATGTCGGGCAAGGTGCCGGGACCCTGCACGAAGGTCGCCAGCACGGCCGCCACCCGGCGCAGGCAGGCATCGCCCGCGGGATGCCCGAGGGTGTCGTTGAACGGCTTGAAGTGATCGACGTCGATCATCATCAGGGCGGCGGGGCGCTCCTCGGCGAACCAGGCCTCGGCAGTCTCGTCGAGGACGCGGCGGTTCGGCAGCCCGGTGAGGGCGTCGGTGCCCGAGAGCCCCTGATAGAGCCGGCGCGCCTCTTCGGCCGCCTCGGAGGCGAGCTGCGCCGCCAGGGTCCGCAGGTACTCGCGGCAGCGCAGTTCCTCCATGCGGAAATTGGCGTAGAGGCTGAACGCGCAGGCGGTCGCGAATTGCAGGCAGAACACCTCGCGCAGGGTCGGGTCGAGGCCCGCCTTGGTGTCGACGGCGAGGACGGCGCAGGCGAATGCCACGATCGAGAAGGCGAGCGCGTGGCGGAAGCGCATCGCGATCAGGACGTTGCCGTAGATGACGACCAGGATCGACTCGGCGAAGGTGTAGTTGCCCAACGGCGCCTGTGTCAGCCAGAAAAACAGGATCGGACCCGCGACGCCCACCATCATGCCGGCCAGGACCAGCGCTTCGCGAGCGGTCGGCCCGACATGGGCGATCAGCCCGGCAATCACCAGCGCCATCGGCGTCACGATCAGCAGGCGGATCACGATGCTCAGTCCGGCGATGTCCGGGGTGAGCGAGAAGCTGGTGAGGTTGTAGACGTTGTAGATGATCATCCCGACCGGGATGAGCCGCAGCAGCCCGGCGACGCGGGCCCGGCCGTGCTCAGCCTCGTGTCGGGCCTCGACGAAGTCATCGAATCGCAGCAGCCGGTCCAGGCGCCCGGTGAGGTCCGGCTCGCGCTGGCGCATGGCGTTGTCGTCGACAGTCAAGGTCACACGCCGTTGCCGGTCCTGCCAGAGGGATATCTTCCGCTAGGGCAAACCGACTAACTATCCGTGAATCGCGGCCGAACGCTCGGAAAGGAGCTTCTCGTAAAATGGGGCTTGCTCCTCGGTTTCGATGATGGTCGTCCTTCGATGATCGTCGTGAGCGGGGATCTCGCGACGCCCCGCGCCCGCGCCGGACCGGTCGTGGGAGCCGCCGCATCGCTGCCATGCCCCTCCACGTCTTGCGGTTGCGGGCGGCCTCCGGCACTCCTCGGCGACCATGCCGGCCGCCCTTCTTCCCGCGGGCCGGTCTCTCAGGATGACCATGGCGAGCAGCGCGAGCGGCGGAGCGAGTCCCGTCGAGACCATTCGGGCCGAACCGGGTTGGGCCGGTCCAGGCTTCGTCGAGTTCGTCGCCCTGATGGCCCTGATGATGGGCCTAACCGCCGTCACCATCGACAGCTTCCTGCCGGCCTTCCCGGCGATCCAGCGCGACTTCGCGGTGGCGGACCCGAACCGGCTGCAATTGCTGGTCTACGTCTACATGCTGGGCTTCGGCACCGCCCAGCTTCTCTACGGGCCGATCTCGGACGGGACCGGGCGGCGCCCGGCCCTGATCGCCGGCATCGGCATCTATCTCGCCGGCAGCGTGCTCGCCATGGTGGCGCCGAGCTTCGAGGTGCTGCTCCTCGCCCGCGCCATCCAGGGCGTCGGGGGCGCGGCGGGGCGCGTGCTCGCGGTGGCGATCGTGCGCGACCGTTACGAGGGGCGCGACATGGCCCGGGTGATGTCGTTCTGCATGATGGTCTTCCTCATCGTGCCGATCCTCGCGCCCTCGCTGGGCGGCGCGGTCCTGTTCGCTGGCAGCTGGCGGCTGATCTTCGGCGTGATGCTGGCGCTGGCGCTCGTCACCCTGGCCTGGTTCGGCACGCGGCTGCCCGAGACCCTGCACCCGGCCTTCCGCCGTCCTGTCTCGGCCCGGGCGATCGGGGCGGGTATCGGCGTCACCGTGCGCACCCGCGTCTCGTTCGGCTACGCCACGGCGCTGGGCCTCACCACCGGCTGCATCATGGGCTATGTCGGCTCGGCACAAGCCGTGTTCGACACCGGCCTCTATCATCTCGGGCCGCTCTTCCCGGTCGCCTTCGCGCTGATCGCCGGAGCGATGGGCGTCGCGACGCTGATCAACGCGCGCCTGGTGCGCCGCCTCGGCATGCGGCGGCTCGCCCACGCGGGCACGCTCGGCCTCTTCCTCGCCGCCTGCCTCCAGCTCGCCCTGATCCTGGCCTTCGCAGGCAAGCCGCCCCTGTGGCTCCTGATCGTCACCCTGGCGGCGTGCCAGTTCCTGATGAGCTTCGCGATGCCGAACTTCAACGCCCTGGCGATGGAGCCCCTGGCGGCGATCGCCGGGACCGCCTCGTCGTTCATCGGCTTCTACACTACGCTGCTCGCCGCGTTCTGCGGCCTCCTCGTCGGCCAGTCCTTCGACGGCACCGTCACCCCGCTCGCGCTCGGCTACTGGGCCTTGAGCAGCCTCGCCCTCGCCATGGTGCTGTGGACCGAGCGCGGCCGGCTGTTCGGCAGCGGAGTCCGGTAGAGCCGCCTTAACCGGTCCCGCGCCACCGTCCCGGCATCGACAACGGGGGTGTCTCGGGATGGCTGGGCGCAACGACGGAATCCTGCTCGCCGGGCGGCTGCTCCTGGCCTCGGCTCTGCTGCCGGCGGCGATCGCCCGGGCGCTCAACCCGTCGGGTTTCGCGCTCACGCTCGCAGCGACCGGGATGCCCTATCCGAACGCCGTCGCGACCGCCTCGGTGGTGATCGGGCTGTTCGGGCCGCTGCTCCTCGCGCTCGGCCTCGTGCCGCGCCTCGTCGGCCTGGGCTTGAGCCTCCACGCGGTGGTGGCGGGGCTGCTCCTGCACCGGTTCTGGGAATTCTCCGGCGCCGTCGCCCGGGTCGAGCAGGAGCTGTTCCTCGCTCAGCTCGGCCTCGCTGCCGGCTTCGTGCCCTACGCCGTCACCGGCCCGGGTCACTGGAGCTGGCAGGGCTGGTGGCACGGGAGCGAGCACGCCGCGCCGGCCGCCCGGGTCTCCGCCACCAAGACCCTTGCGGCCAAGGAGTCCACGCCGAAGCCGCCCCGCAAGCGTGCCGCTCCGCCCCGCGGACCCCGCCCGGCCAAGGCCGCGGCCTGAGGCGCGCCGGCGCGAGCCGCCCGGCGGGCGTCATGCCGGCCGCGCGGTGTCGGTCCGGCCGCGTCAGGCCGACATCCGACGCTCGCCGGTGCGGCGCGGATTGATGTAGCGGCTGGAGATGTCGCAGGCGACCCCGATCAGCCGCCTGCGGCCGTCCGACGCCGTCATCACGCTGCCCCGGGCGGAAAGCCAGCGCACATGGCCCTCGTGGTCGGTGATGCGGTACTGCGCGTCGTAAGTGCCCTCGCCGCGCAGGGCCGGCTCGAGGCTGGCGAGGACGGCCGGGAGATCCTCCGGCAGGATCATCGCCAGGAACTCGTCGAGCGGGCCGGTCGTCACGCCCATCAGGCTCTCGCCGATCTCCGAGCAGGTGACCTCCCGGGTCGACAGATCGATGTCCCAGGTCATCATCTCGGCCGCCGCCATGGCGAGGCGCAGGCGTTCCTCGCTGGTGCGCAGGGCCTCCGCGGCGCGGACCTGCTCGTCGATGTCGGCCATGGTGCCGACCCATTCGCGGATCGCGCCCTCGGCGTTCTCGAGCGGCACGGCGCGGCCGAGCATCCAGCGATACTGGCCGTTACGGTGGCGCACCCGGTAGGTCGCGTCCAGCGGGGTCCCGCTCAGGCAGCAGGCCCGCCACAGGGCCTCGACGGTGTTGCGGTCATCCGGATGCAGGGTCGACAGCCAGCCGAAGCCCTGGAGCTCGGTGTCGCAGAGGCCGGTCCGCGCGCTCAGGCCAAAGGTCTGGGTCAGGCTGCCGTCGGGACCGGAGCGCCATTCCACTGCCGCGCTCGCCTCCACCAGGGCACGGTAGCGCTGCTCGCTCTCCTGCACGCCCCCCGTCGCCGGAGCCTGCGGACCGGAGGGCACGGACGATTCCGCCGCCGGCGCGATCTGCCGGAAGCTCGGCTCGTAGCGGCCCAGGGGCAGGTCGATGCGCACGTCGAGCGGGCAGGCGGGGTCGGCGTAGATCTGCTGCAGCACCTGGCGCAGGCGCCGGGCCTCCACCCGCACGATGGCGTCCGTCGCCGGATCGAAGCTGGTCGAGCGGCCGAGGGCGTCGGTCGCGATGGTGTAGGATTTCAGCAGGCTGCCGCGCCCGGCCAGGCTCTCACGGACCACGTAGGCCAGGAAGGCCGAGAGTTGCGGCGACTTCTTGAGCGGCGGCAGGTTCAGCAAGGCGTCCAGGGCAGCGTGGATGTTCTCGGCACCGATCGCTTCCCGATCCATCGCTCGTTCCCGTCGCATTCCATGCTGCGGCGGACCCGGTCGTGGCAGCGATGCGGCCGCGCTCCGTCTTGCCGCGATCAAGCTGCCGCCCGTTGGAGCGAGGCCCCGCGCCCTCTCCACCACCACGTCTTAAGCTGATAAAGCAGCCGGCCCCAGTGTCAAGATACAAACCGTCGTAAAGATATGACCTAGGGTCAGTATCGATCAATCGACCTGCCTCCCTCAGCCCGACGATGAAAGAGGACAGGATCAAGTCCGCCTGGCTTCGCGCAACGAGTGCGGGTGATGGGTGGACAAGCGCGCCAGCAACATTGGGATTTTATTTCCACACAATCGTCGCTCGCGACTCTTTGCCGAACCGTGGGATGTCCCTCGCAACACGTCCCGGTTCAATCGGCCAGCAGCCGCGCCCCGACCACTGCTGCCGCGGCCCGGTTCTGCACACCGAGGCTGCGCAGGAGGGCCGCCATGTGAACCTTGACGGTGCCCTCGCCGAGCTGGAGCCGCCGGGCGATCTCCTTGTTCGAGCGCCCCTCGACCAGGAGGGCCAGCACGTCGCGCTGGCGCGGGGTCAGGTCGGGGATGCGAAGCTGGCGTCCGTCCTGGCGCCAATCCTGCCGTCCGTCGAGGCCGGCGGGGCGCGCCTCGAGCGCTGGGCGCGGACCCGCGCCGTCGAGCACGGCCAGGGAGGCCGGCACGTAGATCTGGCCGTCGAGGATCATGCCCACCGCCCGGGTCAGCTCGGCCGAGCCGATTCCCTTCGGCACGTAGCCGTGGACCCCGACCTCGAGGGCGGTGAGGATCTTGTTGCGCTCGGTCGAGGCCGAGACCACCGCCACCTTCACGGCCGGGAAGCATTCGCGCACGGCGCTCAGGCTCCCGGGCCCCTCCATGCCCGGCATCGCGAGGTCGAACAGCGCCAGGGTCACGGCGCCGCGGCGGGTCGAGAGCTGGTCGAGGGCGGCGTCGAGGGAGCCGGTCTCGACGACCTCGGCGAAACCGAAGCTGCGGGTGAGAATCGCCACCACGGCGAGGCGGAAGAAGTCGTCGTCATCCGCGATCAAGGCGACTGGCGGAGTCGGTTGGGTCATACCGTGGCGTCTCTGGAAACGGTCCGTGCGGCCGTCATCCTAGAGCAGGTCGGGGGTGGGTGGGTACCCTCTCGGCACGGAACAACTGGCAATATCAACGACCTATCGTGTGACTCGCAATGACTGCCAGAGTTGCGCCAAGACCATGCGGCCTCCCAGGCGAGAGAGGCTCCGGGCCCGGGCGTGCGGCACGCCATCGCAGCGTCTCATCGGGCTTCCCCCGTAGGGGAGGCCCGCGTCGAAGCAGCAAGCGAGCCCGGGTCGGGCGGGAGGGAGCGCGCGATGCGCAGGCCGGCATCGTTCAGCGGAAGGGGCGGACGCCGCGCGACCGCCCGGCGGCTCCGCGCGAGGGTCGTCCTCGCCGTCCTCGTCCTCTTCGTCGTCGTCCTGGCCATCCCCGAATTGGCGCCCGCCGCCGGGGCGGAGCGCACCCGGCTCGTCGCCTATACGGCGCTCGAGCCCGAGCAGCTCGACCCGATCCGCCGGGCGATCGAGGCGGCGGTGCCGGAGGTGGAGATCGCGTGGCAACGCGCCTCGACCGGGATCGTCACCGACCGCGTGCTTGCCGAGCGGGCCGCGCCGCAGGCCGACCTCCTGATCGGGGTCGCGGCCACCAGCCTGCTGCAATTCGAGGCGGCAGGCCTCCTGGATCCCTACCGGCCCGCCGGGGTCGAGGCGCTGCGGCCGTTCTTCCGCGATCCGACCCCGCCCTACAGCTGGACCGGAATGGACGCCTATCTGGGGGTGATCTGCTTCAACGTCGAGGTGGCGGGCCGGGAGCGCATCACGCGTCCGAGCTTCTGGCGCGACCTCCTCGGCCCCGCCCTGAAGGGACGGATCGTGATGCCGGATCCGGCAGCTTCCGGCACCGGCTACCTCCTCGTCGCGGGCTGGCTGCAGACGTTCGGGGAGGATGCGGGCTGGGCCTACATGGATGCCCTGCACCAGAACGTCGCCGCCTACCTGCCGAGCGGGTCGTCCCCCTGCCAGGACGCCGCCGCGGGCCACGCCGCCGCGGGCCTCTCCCTCGACATGCGGGGCGCCGCCGAGAAGGCGGCGGGCGCCCCGATCGACATCGTGGTCCCGGTCGACGGCACCGGCTGGGAGGCGGAAGGATTCGCGGTCGTGGCGGGCCGGCCGCACCTGGCGCTGGCCCGGCGGGTGGCGGACTGGGCGGCGAGCCGCGAGGCCAACGCGCTCTATGCCCGCAGCTACGCCATCGTGGCCTATCCGGGCGTCTCCAGCCCGGGCCCGCTCTACCCGCCGCATGCCGAGGCGCGGATGATCCGCAACGATCTCGACTGGATGGCCCGCAACCGGCCCCGCATCCTGGCCGAGTGGCGCCGCCGCTACGGCGCCAAGGTCCGGCAGCGATGACTTCGCGAGCGTCGATCCGGCTCCGGATGATCCGACCCGCTGGCCACCTTTATTTTTCCGTTTCGGCGTAGCAGACCCCCTCGGAGTGGCGGACCTCCCGTGCGGGGCCGCGGGTAGGACAGCGGATGTATCACGCGGGCAAGGACGGCTGGCTCTTCCTCACCGGGGGCACCAACGAGGTCGCGGACCAGTACCGGCGGATCCGCCCGATGGACCGGGTCCTGCGCCAGTGGCGCCGCCAGATCCTGCGGCGCATCCGCCGCGGCCAGGGCCTCGGCACCCGCTACCTGCACCTGGTGGTGCCCGAGAAGCTCAGCATCTACGAGGACCGCTTCGACGGCCTCGCCCTCGACCCGCGCCACGGGCCGGCCCGCCGCCTCGGCACCCTGATGCGCTGGTCCTGGCCGGGCCACCGGGCCTGGATCGACCTCCTCGGGCCGATGCGGGCGCAGCGGGACGAGCCCCTTTACTACCGGACCGACACGCACTGGACCATCCATGGCTGCCTGCTCGCCTACCGGCTGGTCTGCCGGGCCTGCGGCGCCACCCCGCGCGCCGACTTCCTGGCGCGGCCGTTCCACGAATTCGAGGCCGTGCTCGACATCGGCAACAAGCTCGATGCGCCGCCGCTCGAGACTGTGCGCAACTACCAGCTCTTCCGCGATGCCGAGCGGGTCGGCGGCGGCCGCCTCATCGATGCCTATGCGGCCGCCGGCCGCCTCGGCGAGCTGCATAGCGGCGCCCATGCGGTCTACCGCAACCGCTCGGCCGACGCCGATCCCCGCACCCTGGTGCTGTTCGGCGATTCCTGCGCCAACTTCTCCCCGAACGGCCTGACCGCGATGCTGGCCGAGACGTTTCGCGAGGTCCACTTCATCTGGTCGTCCAATCTCGACTGGGGCTACGTCGAGCGGATCCTCCCGGATATCGTGCTGTGCGAGCAGGTCGAACGCTTCCTGCCCCGCGTGCCGGAGGACGATTTCGACCTCGCTTCCGTCGAGGCGGAGCGCCTGGCGGCTCTGGAGGGCGCCGGCGGAGGAGAGCTGGAGCGTCGGAGAAATTCGGCGTGACGCTCGGGCCTCGTCTGTAGGGTTCCGGGCGGCCCACCGGTATCGATTCAACCTGAGGAGCGACCGTGACCGACGGCTCCGCACCGTCAAATCGGAAGAGCGAGACGGAAGTAACCATGGTTGCCAGGCAAGCCATCGCCACCGCGAAGAACTGGATCGCGGAGGTTCACGCAGACGAGGATCTGCGCCACCTCAGTCTCGAGGAGATCAGGAAGAGCGACGATACGTAGCGTATCACTGTCGGGGTCTCGTATCCCTGGGATGAGGAACGGAATAGCCCGGGATCTTCTGCGCGCGAGCGCGTCCTCAGCCGAACATACAAAGTTTTTACGATCGACGATCGCACGGGAGAAATGCTCTCGTCGGAGAACCGGGAGCCGACGCATCGAGAGATACACCTATCATACTCGACACTAATCTCATGGCGCTTCTGACCGCAAGTCTTGCGTCACATTAATATATTTTGCGCCACGAGCGGACTCAAGCCAATATGATCGAGGATTTATCTTTGCTGCAACGCACTTTAGGCGATGCAACGTCGATCGCGACCATCCCACACGTCCTCGCCGAGACATCCAAGCTCGTCCGGCCATTCGCTGAGCCGGGTCGCACCCGCATCTGAGGTGTCTTCCGACGTTTCGTACGCGATTGCATCGGGACGACCGTCGCGAGCGGCTCGGCCGCGCGTCGACCCGAGTTTCGATCGCTCGGGGTGACCGACGACCTCGATCTTTACGTGGCGAGCGTGAGTGCCGGTCGGCAGGCGACCAATGTTTCCCATTTGCGCGCTCACTGACCCGCACTGCCCCTGCCAGCCCGCTTGACGAAAAACTTGCATATGCCACTACTTGCTCGGCGCCGGACCGGCCGGGCGCGCTGACTCACAGAAGGAGTGCCGCCGGATGGACGCGCGCACCCACCGCCTGCTTCACGCCCCGATCGGGACGACGCTGCTGCGCCTCGCCGCGCCCAACGTCGTCGTGATGCTAGTCCAGGCCCTGGTCGGGCTGATCGAGACCGCCTTCGTCGCCGGTCTCGGCACCGACGCGCTGGCCGGCATGGCCCTGGTCTTCCCCGTGCTGATGCTGGTGCAGATGATCTCCGCCGGGGCCATGGGGGGCGGCATCCTGTCGGCGGTGGCCCGCTCCTTGGGGGCCGGGCGGCGGGAGGAGGCCGACAGGCTGCCATGGTACGCCGCCGCCATCGCCCTCGTCCTCGGCCTTCTCACCACGGCGCTCGAACTCGCCTTCGGGCCGGCGCTCTACCGGGCGATGGGCGGGGAGGGCGCCTCCCTCGACGCGGCCGCCACCTATGGCGGCGTGGTCTTCTGCGGCGCGGTGCTGGTCTGGTGGTTCAACGCGCTCGCCGCCGTGATCCGCGGCACCGGCAACATGGCACTGCCGGCGATCGTCATCAGCGTGGGCGCTGCCGTGCTGGTGCCGCTCTCGCCGGCGCTGATCTACGGTCTCGGGCCGGTTCCGGGCCTCGGCATCGTCGGCGGCGGTGTCGCGGTGCTGGGCTACTACGCCGCCGGCTCGGTGGTGTTCGCCCATCATCTCTGGGCCGGGCGCGGGCTGCTGCGGCCGAGCCCCCGCCCGCCGCGCCTCGCCTGGCCGCCGTTGCGCGACATCCTGCGGATCGGCGCCGTCTCGTCGATCGTCAGCGCGACGACCAACATCACCATCGCCGCCGCCACCGCCTTCGCGGGGGCGGCCGGCCCGGCCGCAGTCGCGGGCTACGGCACGGGGGCGCGGCTCGAATACCTGCTGGTGCCGCTCGTCTTCGGCCTCGGCGCGCCGATCGGCGCGATGGTCGGCACCTGCATCGGCGCCGGCGACCGGACCCGCGCGCTCAAGGTGGCCTGGACCGGCGCGGCGATCGCCGGGGCTCTCACGGAGGCGATCGGCCTTGCCGCCGCCCTGTGGCCGCTCCCGTTCCTCACCTTGTTCGGGCACGATCCGCAGATGCTCGGCACCGGCAGCCGCTACCTCCATCTCGTCGGGCCGTTCTACGGCTTCGCCGGGATCGGGCTCGCCCTCTATTTCGCCTCGCAGGGGGCGGGCCGGGTCGGCTGGCCCCTGGTGGCGGGGCTTGCCCGCATGGCTGTGTCGATCGGCGGCGGCGTCCTGGCCTTGCGCCTCGGCTTGGGGCTCGACGGGGTCTTCCTGGCCCTCGGCCTCGGCCTTGCCGCGCTCGGGCTCATCAATGCCGGCGCTGTCGCCGCCGGGGTCTGGTTTCGCGGAGAGCGGGCGGCGCCCGTCCTCGTGGCTGCGGGAGGGGAATAGGCGATGACGCGAGATCTGTATCTCGAAGACCTGGCGCCGGGCCAGGTCTATGGCTCGGGCGAGATCACGGTGACCGAGGCCGACATCGTCCGCTTCGCGACGCACTTCGACCCGCAGCCCTTCCACCTCGACGCAAACAAGGCCACGACGACCTTCTTCGGGGGCCTCGCGGCGAGCGGCTGGCACACCGCGGCCCTCACCATGCGGCTCCTCGTCGACAGCGATCTGCGGCTCGCCGGCGGCATCATCGGGGCCGGCATGGACGAGCTGCGCTGGCCCAAGCCCCTGCGCCCCGGCGACAGGATCCGGCTAGAAAGCGAGGTGATCGAGGTGCGCCCCTCCCGCTCGCGGCCGAGCCAGGGCCTCGCAAGGGTGCGCACCACGACGCTCGACCAGCACGGCGAGGCGGTGCAGGTGCTCGTGGCCAACCTGCTGGTGGTGCGCCGGCCGGAGGAGTGAGGGGCCGTTCGCGTGCGTCCCGACTTGTCCCACCCGCCACCGCCGGATGAGCCGGCGGGCGGGACCAATCCTTGAACGGTCGAACAGGGTTCGGAGCGAGACCCGCTATGGCGTCCCCCGCAACCGCGCCGGGTTGCCGACCGCGACCCCGCCCGCCGGCACGTCGCGGGTGACCACGCTGCCCGCCCCGATGATCGCGTCGTCGCCGATCGTCACGCCCGGCAGGATCATCGCCCCGCCGCCGATCCAGACATTCGCCCCGATGACGACCGGCCGGCCGAATTCGAGCATCTGCCGGCGTCGGGCCGGATCGCGCGGGTGGTCGGCGGTGAGGATCTGCACGCCCGGCCCGATCTGCGTCATGTCGCCGATCGTCACCTGCACCACGTCGAGGATGCAGCAATTGAAGTTGAGGAAAACGCCGCGGCCGAGGCTGATGTTGTAGCCGTAATCGCAATGGAAGGGCGGACGGATGTTGCAGCCCTCGCCCACCCGGGCGAAGGCCTCCGCCAACAGCGCCTGCCGCTCCGGCTGGCTCAGGGTGTTGCGGGCGTTGTAGCGGTCCATCCATTCCGAGATGCGCCGGTTGTCGGCCACCAGCTCCGGATCGTCGGCGATGTAGAGCTCGCCGGCGAGCATCTTCTGCTTCTGGCCCGTCATGGTTCCTCGCTGTCGTTGGCTTGCGGCCGCGATGCGTACATATGTACATATCGGATGCGGAAGCCAACCGACGCGAGACCCGCTTGCCCGCCGTCACCCGCCGCCACGATCCCGACCGCCGCGCCCGCATCCTCCGGGCCGCCCTCGACACGATCGCCGAGCACGGCGTCGCCGGAACGACCCATCGGCGGATCGCCGCGGCGGCGGATGTCCCGCTCGGCTCGATGACCTACCATTTCGCGGGCCTCGACGACCTCCTGACCGCGGCCTTCACGCTGCTGGCCGACGATGTGGCGACCCGGTTCACCGAGCGGCTCGCCGCCGCCACAACCCGCGCGGAGGCCTGCGAGGCGGTGATCGACCTCGTCGTCGACGAGAGCTGGGCCACGCCCCGTAATTTGCTCTTGAGCTACGAGCTCTACGCCTATGCCGCCCGGGTGCCCGCCTTCCGCCGCGTGATGCAGGGCTGGATGGGCAAGAGCCGGGCGGCTCTGGAGCAGCACTTCGCCCCGGAGACCGCCCGCGCCCTCGACGCGATGATGGAGGGCCTGTCGATCCACCGCTCGGTCGACCTGGCGCCGGCCGACCGGAGCGAGGTCCGGGCGATCGTCGCCCGCCTGACGAGCGACGCGCTCCCGCTTCCTTGAAAAGCACGCCGGCGCCCCGCATATCCGCCCGCGACGATTTGTTCCCATCGGAGAGCCAACACGTGAGCGAGACTGTGGAGCGGCATTCGTTCGGCGCCGAGGTCGGGCGCCTCTTGGACCTCGTGGTCCACGCCCTCTACTCCGAGCGCGAGATCTTTCTCCGCGAGCTCGTCGCCAACGCCGCCGACGCGGTCGACCGGCGCCGGTTCGGGGCGCTGACCGACTCCGCCCTGGCGCTGCCGGCGGATGCCAAGGTTCGGATCAACCCTGACAAGGCGGCCCGGACCCTGACCATCTCGGATCCCGGGATCGGCATGGCCAAGGACGAGTTGGCGCAGAATCTCGGCACCATCGCGCGATCCGGCACCCGGGCCTTCAGCCAGTCGCTTGCCGATGCCAAGCCCGAGGAGCGCCCGAGCCTGATCGGCCAGTTCGGCGTCGGCTTCTACTCCGCCTTCATGGTGGCGGACCGGGTCGAGGTCACCTCGCGCAAGGCCGGCTCGGACGAGGCCTGGACCTGGGCCTCGGAAGGGCAGGGCGAGTACACGCTGGCGCCCGCCTCCCGCGCAGAGCCCGGCACCGACATCGTCCTGCATATGAAGGCCGATGCGGAAGAGTACCTCGAGAGCTTGCGCCTCGAGACCATCGTGCGCAAATGGGCCGACCACATCACCGTGCCGGTGACCCTGGTGCGCGACGGCGAGGAGGTGCCCGGCACCAAGGGCACGGCGCTCTGGCGCAAGCCCAAGTCGGAGGTGAGCGAGGAGGAATACACCGAGTTCTACCGCCAGGTCGCCCACGCCTTCGACAAGCCCTGGGCGACCCTGCACTGGCGGGCAGAAGGCCAGCTCGAATTCACCGCGCTCCTGTTCGTGCCGGGCATGAAGCCCTTCCTCGCCGTCGAGGAGGAGCGCGAGAGCAAGGTGCGCCTGCACGTGCGCCGGATGTTCATCACCGACGAGGCCGGGCTGCTGCCGTCCTGGCTGCGCTTCGTCCAGGGCGTGGTCGATACCGAGGACCTGCCGCTCAACGTCTCGCGCGAGATGCTGCAGGCCACCCCCGTGCTCGCCCGCATCCGCCGCGCGGTGACGGGCAAGGTGCTCTCCGAACTCAAGACGCGGTCGAAGGACGCCGACTCCTACGCCACCTTCTGGCAGGCTTTCGGGCCGGTGCTGAAGGAGGGGCTGTGGGAGGATGCCGAGCACCGCCAGGACATCGCGAACCTTCTGCGCTTCCGCTCCTCGACGGTCGAGGGCTGGACCTCCCTCGCCGACTACGTCTCGCGCATGAAGCCGAACCAGGAGGCGATCTACATCCTGGTCGGCGACGACACCGAGGCGCTGAAGCGCTCGGCCCAGATCGAGGGCTTCTCCGCCCGCGGCCTCGAAGTGCTGCTGCTCTCCGACCACGTCGACGCGTTCTGGCCCGAGCGGCTCGACAGCTTCGAGGGCAAGCCGATCCGCAGCATCACGCAGGGCGGCGACGACCTCTCGGCCTTCGAGCCCGAGGTGGCGGAGGCCGATGCGCCGGCCGACCTCACCGACCTGCTGACGAAGCTGAAGGAGGCGCTCAAGGACGACGTCTCCGACGTCAAGGCGAGCCAGCGCCTCGTCGACAGCGCGGTCCTGCTCTCGGCTCCGGCCTTCGGGCCCGACCTCCAGATGCAGCGCCTGCTGCGCCGGGCCGGCCGCGGCATGGGGGGTGGCCAGCCGGTGCTGGAGCTGAATCCGCGCCATCCGCTGATCCGCCGCATCGCCGAGCGGGCGGCGGCGGGCGAGGAGGTGGGGGAGGCGGCCCAGACCCTCGTCGACCTCGCCCACGTCCAGGGCGGCGACCCGCCGCGCGACCCGGTCGCCTTCGCCCGCCGGGTGGCGGCGGCCCTGGCGCAGGGCTGACGATCAACCGGTCCGTCATGGGGGAGGGGGCGACGAGCCTCCTCCCCTTTTTTGTCCGAGGCCGCCTTCGACCTCTCGCCCCTGTCGGTCCGCCCCTCGAACCCGCCGGTTCTCCCACTGCGTCCCCTCTCGGCTCCGCGAGGCGCAACCGGACCGGACGTCCCGGACAGAATTCTCCACCCTGTTGCGGCTTCCTCGGCCCGATCGCCCTGGCCTATTGGGGCATTCCGGCCGCTGCGCGACACGGGTATTGTTCGCTTGCAAGTACTGCCTGGACACCGGTCCCGCCAGGATGGTCGCGTCCCGATGACCCGACACGTCCCGGATGGCAGGAGATGCACTCGCACCAGCATTGTCCCCGAATAACCATGCCGTAAGCAGGACGAGGGGAGCCCCCACCTTCTGGTACGTTGTATTCCGCAAAGGAAGACCGAACACTCGCCACGGAGGAATCCCGATGAGCTTCACCCTCGTCCAGCAAGCCACGCCGCGCCTGCACCGCTCCGAACTGGCGGTGCCGGGCTCCAACCCGACCTTCATGGAGAAGTCGGCGAAGTCCGCCGCCGACGTGATCTTCCTCGACCTGGAAGACGCCGTCGCGCCCGACGACAAGGAGCAGGCGCGCAAGAACATCGTCCAGGCCCTCAACGACATCGATTGGGGGACGAAGACGATGATGATCCGTATCAACGGCCTCGACACCCACTACATGTACCGCGACGTGATCGACATCGTGGAGGCTTGCCCGCGCCTCGACATGATCCTGATCCCGAAGGTTGGCGTACCTCAGGACGTCTACGCCATCGACGTGCTGGTGACGCAGATCGAGCAGGCCAAGCGCCGCGAGAAGCGGATCGGCTTCGAGGTGCTGATCGAGACGGCGCTCGGCATGGCCAATGTCGAGGCGATCGCCCAATCCTCGAAGCGCCTGGAGGCGATGTCCTTCGGCGTCGCCGACTACGCCGCCTCGCTGCGCGCCCGTTCCACCGTGATCGGCGGCGTGAACCCGGATTACTCGGTGCTCACCGACAAGGACGAGGCCGGCGGCCGCCAGACCCACTGGCAGGATCCCTGGCTGTTTGCCCAGAACCGAATGCTGGTCGCCTGCCGGGCCTACGGGTTGCGGCCGATCGACGGGCCGTTCGGCGATTTCTCCGATCCGGACGGCTACCGCTCGGCGGCCCGGCGCTGCGCGGCGCTCGGCTTCGAGGGCAAGTGGGCGATCCACCCCTCGCAGATCGAGCTCGCCAACGAGGTCTTCACCCCGAGCGAGGCCGAGGTCACCAAGGCCCGGCGGATCCTCGCGGCGATGGAGGAGGCGGCGAAGGCCGGCCGCGGCGCCGTCTCCCTCGACGGACGGCTGATCGACATCGCGTCGATCCGCATGGCCGAGGCGCTGATCGGCAAGGCCGACGCGATGGCACGCGCCTGACGCTCCGAAGGCCGCACGCGGCGACAAGCGGCGGTGCGCCAGGAAACAGCGCGCCGTTCCGCCTCTGCGGCGGCGGGCCTTGCCCGCCGCGCAGAAACGACGCACGGACCTCGCATACTGCAGAAACAGTCCAATGTCATACGCCTGAAGCATGCTGGTCCGCGTGACCGCTTCGGCGGCCCGGACGATTGTCGCGGGCCGGCTCCGGACTTGTGGAAGCGCGCGACCGATGAGATCAGAACAGGGCGCTGGACGAAGGAAGCGCCGGCGCGGTGGGTGGCTGCTGGCCGTCGTGATCCTGGCGGGGGCGGGCGGTGCCTATGCCTGGCGGAGCCGCCAGCACGCCGAGACCGCGAAGCCCGCCGCGCGGGCCCCGGCCGCGGTGCCGGTGACCGTCGCGCAGGTCGAGCAGGGCCCGTTCGGGGTGGTGCTCGGCAGCCTCGGCACGGTGCAGGCCTACAACACGGTGCAGGTGCGCAGCCGGGTCGACGGCGAGATCCTGAAGATCGGTTTTCGCGAGGGCCAGGTGGTCAGGAAGGGCGACCTGCTTGCCCAGGTCGATCCGCGCCAGTACCAGGCCGCCCTCGACCAGGCCAGGGCGAAGAAGACCCAGGACGAGGCGAACCTCAAGAACGCCAAGGCCGACCTCGAACGTTACACCAAGCTCGGCGACTACGCCTCGCGCCAGCAGACCGAGACGCAGGGCGCCCAGGTGAGCCAGCTCACCGCCCAGGTCGCTTCCGACCAGGCGGCGATCGACAACGCGGCGACGCAGCTCTCCTACGCGACGATCCAGGCGCCGATCGACGGCGTCACCGGGTTCCGCCAGATCGACGTCGGCAACGTCGTCAACGCGGCGCAACAGACCGCGATCGTCACCATCACCCAGGTCGAACCGATCTTCGTGGTCTACACCGCGCCCGAGGAGCAGCTGCGCGAGGTGACGAAGGCGCTGGCCGCCGGCACGGTGCCGGTCGAGGCCTGGAGCACCGACGGGCTGACCAAGCTCTCGGAGGGCCGGCTCGATCTCGTCAACAACCAGGTCGACACCGCGACCGGCACGGTGCGGCTGAAAGCCTCCTTCGCCAACAAGGACCACGCCCTCTGGCCGGGCCTGTCGGTCTCGACGAGGATGCGCACCGGCACGATCCCCGATGCCGTCACGGTGCCGGACGACGTGGTGCAGCACGGGCCGAACGGGCTCTACGCCTTCGTGGTCGACGACCAGAGACGTGCCCGCATGCAGGCGATCACCGTCGGCCGCTCCACCGACGGCCGCACCCGGGTGACGAAGGGGCTGACGCCCGGCCAGACGGTGATCTGGCGCGGCCAGTCGCGGGTGCAGGAGGGCGCCCTCGTCGCCGAGGCCAAGCCGGCGGCAGCCGAAGCCAAGCCGGCGGCAGCCGAAGCCAAGCCGGCGGCAGCCGAAGCCAAGCCGGCGGCGCAAGAGGCGCATGGCGCGGACAACGCCGCCCTGGCCTCGAGCGAGGCACACTGACATGCAGGTCGGATCCGGGCAGGAGACAGCCGCGCGGAGCGGCATCTCCGGCTATTTCATCCGCTTTCCCGTCGCGACCTCGCTCATCATGGCGGGGATCCTGTTCATCGGCATCGTGGCCTACCCGCTGCTCGGCGTGGCGCCGCTGCCGCAGGTCGACTTCCCGACAATCCAGGTGACGGCGCAGCTGCCCGGCGGCAGCCCGGAGACGATGGCGTCCTCGGTGGCCCAGCCGCTGGAGCGCCAGTTCGCCCAGATCCCCGGCGTCAGCCAGATGACCTCGACGAGCGCGCTGGGCATCTCGTCGATCACGGTGCAGTTCGACCTCACCCGCAACATCGACGCGGCGTCGAACGACATCCAGGCGGCGATCAACGCCGCCGGCGGGCAACTCCCCAAAACCCTGCCGAGCCCGCCGACCTACCGCAAGGTGAATCCGGCCGATTCGCCGATCCTGCTGCTCTCGGTCACCTCGGACACCCTGCCGCTGATCGAGGTCGACGACGCCGCCGACGTGCAGCTGGCGCAACGCATCAGCCAGGTCTCGGGCGTCGGGCAGGTGCTGATCGGCGGCCAGCAGAAGCCGGCGGTGCGGGTGCAGATCGACCCGGCGAAGCTCGTCGCCAAGGACCTGTCGCTGGAGGACGTGCGCACCCAGCTCGCGATCACCACGGTCAACAGCCCGAAGGGCAGCTTCGACGGCGCGACCCGCAGCTACACCGTCTACGCCAACGACCAGCTCACCCTCGCCAAGGACTGGAACGACGTCATCATCGCTTATCGCAACGGCGCGCCGTTGCGGGTGCGCGACATCGGCAAGGCGGTGGCAGGGCCGGAGGACACCAAGCAGGCGGCCTGGGCCAACGGCCAGCGTGGCGTATTCCTGGTGATCTTCAAGCAGCCCGGCGCCAACGTCATCGACACGGTGGACCGGATCAAGGCCGAATTGCCGCGCATCACCGCCTCCCTGCCGGCGGGGGTGACGGTGAAGACGCTGAGCGACCGCACGCAGACCATCCGCGCCTCGGTGGAGGACGTGCAGTTCACGCTGCTCATCACCATCGCGCTCGTGGTGGCGGTGATCTTCGTGTTCCTGCGCTCGGTCTGGGCCACCATCATCCCGAGCGTGACGGTGCCGCTGGCGCTGCTCGGCGCCTGCGCGCTGATGTGGATGGCCGGCTACACCCTCGACAACCTGTCGTTGATGGCGCTCACCATCGCGGTCGGCTTCGTGGTCGACGACGCGATCGTGGTCTTGGAGAACATCGCCCGCTACGTCGAGGAGGGGATGAAGCCGATGGAGGCGGCGCTCAAGGGCGCCGGCGAGATCGGCTTCACCATCGTGTCGATCTCGGTGTCGCTGATCGCGGTGCTGATCCCGCTGCTCCTGATGGGCGGCATCATCGGCCGTCTCTTCCGGGAGTTCGCGGTCGTCCTGTCGATGACGATCGGCGTCTCGGCCTTCGTGTCGCTGTCGCTGACCCCGATGATGGCCTCGCGTTTCCTGAAAGAACACAAGGCCGAGCAGCACGGAACACTCTACCGCTGGAGCGAGCGCTTCTTCGACGGGATGCTGCGGGCCTACGAGTCGGCCCTCGACGTGGCTTTGCGCCACCACGTCGTCACCTTCCTGACCTTCCTCGGCACGGTGGCGCTCACCGGCTACCTGTTCGTCGTCATCCCGAAGGGCTTCTTCCCGCAGCAGGATACCGGCCTCATCGTCGGCATCACCGAGGGCGGGCAGGACATCTCGTTCTCCGCCATGGAGGACCGCCAGCGGGCCGTCGGCGCGGTGATCCAGTCCGATCCGGACGTGGCGAGCGTGGCGATGTCGATCGGCGGCAGCGGCCAGGCGCTCAATTCCGGCCGGATGTTCATCACCCTGAAGCCCCGGGACGAGCGCGAGGCGAACGCGTTCCAGATCATCGACCGGCTGCGGCCGAAGCTCGGCCAGTTGGAGGGCGTCAAGGTCTTCCTCCAGGCCTCGCAGGACGTGCGGACCGGAGGGCGCGCCTCGCGCACCCAGTTCGAGTATACCTTGCAGGACCCGAACCTCGACGAGCTCAACACCTGGTCGCCGCGGCTCCTCGACAAGCTGAAGACCCTGCCGGAGCTGCGCGACGTCGCCACCGACCAGCAGACCAGCGGCACCACCCTGACCCTGTCGATCAACCGTGACGCCGCCTCGCGCTTCGGCATCACGCCGCAGCTCATCGACGACACGCTCTACGACGCGATCGGCCAGCGCCAGGTGGCGCAGTACTTCACCCAGCTCAACAGCTACCACGTGGTGATGGAGATCCTGCCGGCGCTCCAGGGCAACCCGGATTCCCTGCACAACATCTACGTGAAGTCGCCGACGACCGGGGGCCAGGTGCCGCTCGCGGCCTTCGCGACCTGGACCACCGAGCCGGTGCGCCCGCTCTCGATCAGCCACCAGGGCCAGTTCCCCTCGGTGACGATCAGCTTCAACCTCGCCCCGAACGTCGCGCTCGGCCAGGCGACGACGGCCATCGACAACGCCGCCAAGGAGATCGGCGTGCCGGCGACGCTCGCGACCGGATTCCAGGGCACCGCGCAGGCGTTCCAGCAATCGCTCTCGACGGTGCCGCTGCTGATCCTCGCCGCCCTGGTGGTGGTCTACCTGATCCTCGGCATCCTCTACGAGAGCTACATCCACCCGCTGACCATCCTGTCGACCCTGCCCTCGGCCGGCGTCGGCGCGCTCGCGATGCTCCTGTGGTTCGGCTACGATTTCAGCCTGATCGCGCTGATCGGCATCATCCTGCTGATCGGCATCGTGAAGAAGAACGGCATCATGCTGGTCGACTTCGCAATCGTGGCCGAACGCCACGAAGGGATCGCCCCCGAGGAGGCGATCCGGCGCGCCGCGCTGCTGCGCTTCCGCCCGATCCTGATGACCACGATGGCGGCTCTGCTCGGCGGCATCCCGCTGATGTTCGGCACCGGCACCGGTTCGGAGATCCGCCAGCCGCTCGGCTACGCCATGGTCGGCGGCCTCGCGGTGAGCCAGGTGCTGACGCTGTTCACCACGCCGGTGATCTACATCTACCTCGACAAGCTCTCGACCTTCCTGTCCGGCGGCTCGCACGGGCCGCAGGACGAGGACGAGCCCCAGCAGGACGAGGAGCCGCCGCAGTTGCGCGAGGCGGCGGAGTAGAAAGCGGACACCGTCACCGCTCGCGCGCTCGCCTGAGGGCGGCCCGGGCGAGAAGCCGGGTCGAATCGAGAATGGGCAGGGGCGAGTTCCCGTCGTTGAGGAGCAACGGCAACTCGGTGCAGCCGAGGATGACGGCATCGCAACCCGCCGCGGCCATTCGGGCGACAACGCCCTGGCAATAGGCCAGCGCCTCCGGCGTGACGCGGCCACGGACCAGCTCATCCATGATGAGGCGGCCGACCTCGGCCTGCTCCGCGTCGCTCGGCCGGCGATAGTCGAGACCGCGCGTCGCCAGGGCCTGCGGGTAGACGTCGCCGGCGACGAGCCAGTGGGTCCCAGTCACGCCGAGGCGCCGGTAGCCGCGCCGCTCCGCCTCCGCCGCCACGACCTCGGCAATGTGTAGCCAGGGTCGCGGCGAACGGGGCAGCACCCATGGCATCGCCTGGTGGATCGTGTTGTCCGGGCAGATCAGAAACGTCGCGCCCGCGGCGGCGAGCTTAGCCGCCGAGGACAGCATGAGCGCAGCGACGCCGGCCCAATCCCCTGCGTCCAGGCACGCGACGTGCGCCGCCAGCGAATGGCCGTGCAGCATGATTTCGGGGTGACCGTGAGGGCCGAACTCGGCCTCGCCCTCGGCGCAGATGGTACAATAGCAGAGGGCTGCTCCCTCCGCCGAGCAGCTCACGATGCCGATGGAAGGCGACGCCGTTCCGTGACGCATGGCAGCGACCCCGCAGGCTCAGGACACTTGACCGGGAGTGGGTCGCGCCCCTTCCAGACCGTCAGTTCAGGGGGCTCCGAGATTGGCACTCGTCACGGAGGCGCGGCTCGGCGAGACGCCGACCGTGCCTCACTCCGCGATACGCCCCACCCGTACCCGGTCGGGCAACCAGGGCGCTATCGGCGTCTCGCCGCAGGCCAAAGGGGCGAGTTGGCGCCTGCCGGGGACGAGCATCGATGCGGAATAGGGTGAGAGCGCGATCCACCGCGGTGCCGTGGCCGGCCGCGGCCGAGTCCGCCGCCCTCAGGCCACCGCCGCCCGCTGCTGCAGGCTCAGCAGCATGTTGGCGATCTGGCGCACTTGGAGCTCGCTGTCCTGCAGCTCCTTCTTGCGGGCGCCGCCATAGGCGAATTCGTCATGGTCGATCCCCGGAACCGGAAGGCCGGTTTCCTGGAAATACCGCTCGAGGCGGGCGAGAAGCTGCTCCCAGACGCCGAGGCGCGACCAGCGGATGAAGGTCTGGGCCGCCATCCACCATGGGCCGTAATGCGTCGGAACGGCGCGCCAGTTGGTGTCGTGCCAGTGACGCCAGAGTATCGCGTCGATGGTTCGCTTGAGATCGTGAGGCTGCGTCTTGCCGCGAGGCCTGCAGCCTTCGAGCAAGGGTGCGAGCACCGCCCACTGCGCCTCCGTCAACATAAACATCCCCTCGCCCACGCTGCTTCCGGGAATCATATTACCAAGGGTAATCTGCTTCTTCAATCGGCTTACCCACCGCCGTTTGAAGTTTGTTGTCTCGTCGTGACATGGGAAGGGTCGCCGTTCGTTTGTGTTCGAACGTGCCATCGGGATAAGATGTCCCATTATTACTTTAAAGAATAGACATTTCGGTATGTAAATACTTGTAAATCATAAAAACCTAGGCCAAAGCATAACTAGATTAGAAACATGAAAAAGTAAAACTGACTGCACCGAATCATTGCCGTCGATGACGATGAAATCCAACCCAGGATCGACCCGGAGCGTCAGGTTTATTTTCTCAATTGAGGCAAATGAGGATTGTTGTCAGCAGGCAGACCAATGATCTTACGCAGGACTTTCGCTGCGTCGCAACAAACGTCAGAGACTGCACGATCCTCCCGCCTTTAGGACAGCCGGCAAGACAAACCATGAAGTCCGGACAATGCGCGAGCGTCGGCGCGAGCGGTGCCTTCACCGCGATATCGGTCGCGAGGAACGCGGCGCGGGAACCGGGAAAGGCACTTCCGGCGCAGTTCGAGGGACGGCGCGCCGATGAACCGAACCCGGGGACGCGATTCCCGGCTCCGAAGCGCCCGAGCCGGTCGGGGACCCGGCGGACATGGTCGCACTTGTCTTCGATCCCGGACGTGCCCGGGATCGCCTCGATGCATCGGCCTCCAGGTCCGTCGGCATGACCGCAACGGACCTGGAGGCCGACGCATCGGGGGCGTTCACCCATCTCGGAAGGTCGACGCCGCACCGGAACCTTGATGGGAATCCGGGACCGGAACCAAAAGTCGCTGCAACGACCATCGGGACCAAACGCCGAAATGGCTGAGCCCCGGATGATCGTCCGGCAGCCGGCCCGAGGGCCCGTGAAGCGGCGCTCCGCAGCCACGATCGGCTGCTCGTTGATACTGGACTGGCGGACGCGCATCAGACCGTCCCCGGCAAATTCCCGGTTCTCGTTGCCCTAGGCCCGGAACTGCTGGCCGCGGTCGTCGCGATACTCGCCGGCGTCGCGCAGGGCGATGCGGTTGCCGACGACGGCCCCGAGTTCCTTGAGGAGCGGTCATCGCGTCCCCGGTTCCACTTGCGGTCGGGAACGCCTCGACCTCCTGGCGGCCGTTCAGGAACTCGACGCGATTTTGCCACCGCGTGTCGATCGTGTGGGCCAGGACCGCCTTGGCGGGATCGCGGCTGTTCCAGCCGTCCCGGCGAGAGGAACCTTCACGATGGCGCTCTGGTCGTCGACGGGCGGCCGCGGCGGACGGGAGGGGCGTGCTCCTGAAGGCCGCACGAGGGGACGAGGGATGGAGCGAGGCCGCGGGCTCCCGGCCCGCATCGACGGGTGCCCCCGGCCCGACGCGTCCGCTATTCCTTGTGCGCGAACAGGTAGGTGCCGCTCGCCAGCTCCATGTTGGTGCGGTCGCTCAGCTGCGTCACGTAAGGCTCCTGGAGCAGCGAGAGCGGGTCGGCGGTGAAATCGGAGAGGCGGCGCGACAGGAAGCGCTTGCGCGCATCCGGCGGCAGGCCGGCGGCCCAGGACTGGACGATCCAGGTCAGGCTCCAGATCGGCAGCAGCGAGGCCGGGACGTATTGGTGGTCCACCGCCAGATGGCCGGCGAACAGGTTGCGCAGGCCCTCGCCGGTCATGTTGTAGTAGTGGTGCGGATAACCGTGCAGCGGCTGCAGGAACGGCACGGCGCAGACCAGCCGCCCGCCGGGCTTGAGCACCCGGGCGATCTCGCGGGCGCAGGCGAAGGGATCGCGGACGTGCTCGAGCACAGCGATCGAGATCACTCCGTCGAAGCTGGCATCGCGGAACGGCAGGACCTCGCCGATGCCGAGCACGTCGGTCGTGTCGTAATCGGCGATCTCGAGATTGACGACGTTGGCGTAGTAGCGATCGCGGCGGCCGGCGCCGCAATCGAGGATCAGCCCGTCGGCATTCGCGGCGATCAGCTCCTGGACATGGCCGTCATAGGCGTTCTGCGAGACGTTGGGGCTGTCCTCGGCCCCCGACAGGGCGCGCAGATCCTCGCTGAGGTAATCGTACTTCGCACCGAGGCGGCGATGGGGCAGGTCGTCCCGCATCAGCGGCGCCAGCCGCGCGAGCTTCTCGGCACGCATGGCCTCCAACCCCTCGGGAAGGCGGCTCTGGCGCCGTCCCTGGCGCAGGCCGTGACGCTCGAAATGCGCCCGGCCGCTGGCGAGGCGCCCCTCGCGCACCGCGAGGTGGAGATCCGGATTGGCCGCCAGATAGTCGGCCTCGCGGAAGGTCGCCGCCGTCGCCGGCTCGACCATGTCGAGATAGGATACCACGGCCCGCCCTAGAGGGTGCGCAGGAAGCCGGCGAAGCGCATCAGCCCCTCGGGCCAGGGCCCGTGCCCGCTCTCGGCATTGAGATGCCCGGACTCGCCGGCATCGACCAGCTCCGCCCCCCAGGCGGCGGCGAATTCGCCGGCCCGATCATAGGCGGTGTAGGGGTCGGTGCGGCTCGTCACCAGGACCGACGGGAAGGACAGCGGCGCACGGGGGATCGGCGCAAAGGTGCGCAGGGGCGCCGGCGTGTCCGGCCGCTCGACATCCGGCAGCGCCACCAGGAAGGCGCCGGCGACGCTGCCTGGGGCCAGGTAGGGCGCTGCCTGAAGGCAGGAGATCACCCCGAGGCTGTGACCGACCAGCACCGCCGGCCGGCTCGCGGCCTGGACGGCCGCGATCACGGCGTCGCGCCAGGCCTCGGGCTCGGGATGGTCCCAGCTCTCCTGGGTCACCCGGCGGGCGGTCGAGAGCCGCTCCTGCCAGCGGCTCTGCCAGTGGTCGGGCCCGGAATTGGTGTAGCCCGGGACGACGAGGATGTCGCAATCGGCCGATTTCATGCCGCACCGTTACAGGCAGGACGCGGGAGCGTCGAGAGCATCCTAAGCCGCCGCAGCCGCTTCCAGCGATGCGCCGCGCTATTCCGCCGCGACCGCGGCCGGGGCGGTGCCGAGGAGGCCGGGGCCGACATGCAGCGCCAGTCCGGTCGAGGCGAGGTTCTTCAGCTTGGCCTCGACCTCGATGTCGCACCAGGCGAGGTGGCGCGCCACCACGTCGTTGAGCGCCCGGTTCCACATCATGTCGGAATGGGCGGCGAGGTCGCGGCCTTTGAGGCCGGCGCCGGTGAGGGAAGCGAAGTTCGGCAGGGCATCCGGGTCGTGGCCGGGCAGCACGTCCTCGCGCGACACGCTGACATGGCCGACCGGCCGCACCCCGCGCCAGGACTCGATCACGCGGGCGATACGGGGATCGTCCGGCTCGATGTAGTCGCCGCGGCTGTGGATCCAGTGGTGGTGCAGGTCGAGCACCACCGGCACCCGGTCGGCGAGGCGCAACACGTCGTCGAGACCGAAGGCCGATTCGTCGTTCTCGACCGTGACGAGGTCGCGGGCGACCTGCGAGACACGTGCCAGGTTCTCCCGGAACGCATCGACCCCGGGGTCGCGGGCGCCGACATGGATGTTGACATGGGCGCCGTGCAGGTGCCACCCGCCGCCATAGCCCATCATCGCCATCACCTCGGCGTGGTAGTCGAGCTCGGCGATGCCGTTCGCGAGCGCCGCCGGGTTGCGGCTCGCCAGGATGCAGAACGGGCCCGGATGCATGCTGAGCCGCACGCCGCCGGTCCGCGCCGCCTCGCCGACCGCGGCGAGGCCCGCCTCGATCGCGCGGCGAAAATCCGGGTCGGCGTAGAGGTCGCGGACCTCCGGATGGGTGTAGCCCGGGAGGATCGAGCTGGCGAGGCGCAGGAGCCGCTCCAGCGGTGGCCGCGCGGCCACCCAGGCGACCTGGCGCCCCATCGCCGCGAGGTTGTGCGTCACCACCGCGACCAGCTTCTCGCGGGCCGCCGCCGGATCGAGGCGGCGCAGATGCGCGATCGTCACCGTGGTGACGTTCATCACCATCGCGGCGTCCTTCGCCGCCTTCTGGGTCTTGTGCCGGCCCGGCGGCTCGTCCGGGATGAACTTGCAGCAGAAGCCGAGGCGGGGGCCGGCGTCGAGGGGGAGGGCGGAGGCGGTCATGGGGCGACAACGCCGTGCGTGCTGCCGCGGGTCCAACCGATCCATTGACGAAGTCCGGCGGCCACGCGGGACAATGGTGGGACAGCGGCCAAGAAAAAGGCCGGCCCCGAGGGGCCGGCCGGTCGTGAACGAATGACGGTGCAGGGATCAGTGCGTCTGCCGGCCCGGCTCGGAGGCTCCGGGAGAGGCCTGACCCGGCTGGCTCTGACCCGGCTGGGTCTTGCGCAGCTCGTCCGTGGCGGCATGAGCCGCCGCGACGGCGGCGTCCTGGGCCTGGTCGAGGGCGCTCTCGACGAACTGGCGTCCGCGCTCGGTCGCCTCGCGGGCATAGCGCAGGCCCTGGTCGCGAACCTCGTCCGCATAGGCGCCGACCGTCCGGTCCTCTTGCCGGGTGCGCGGCAGAAGCGCGCCGAGCAGCATGCCGGCGGCAAGGCCGACGACGCCGACGAGAACCGGATTCTCGGTGACGAAGCGCTCGACCGCGTTCTGGCCATGGGCGAGGCGCTCGGCGCCGCGGTCGCGCAGGTCGGCGTAGCGCTGGGAGCCGGTCTCGATCCGGTCGCTGGCCCAGTCGCGGGCCCGGTCGAGGGCCTCCGCGCTGCGGCCGCCGACGGCGCCGTAGGCCTGGCTCGCCTGGGCGTGGGCGCGGTCGACCGCCTCGCTGGCGCCCTGCTTCAGCCGGTCGGCGGCAGCGTCGGCCTTGGCGCGCAGCTGGTCCGCGGTCTGGCTGACGCGCTCGCCGATGGCGGAGGCCGCATCGCTCACCCGCTCGGAGGCGTGGGCGGCGGCATCCTTCACCGTGTGGCCGGCATCGTGGGCCGCGCCCTGCGCCGCGTCGAGATTCTGGCGGACGGTGTCGTGGTCCTGGTGCAGGTTGCGCTCGGGCCCCGTGGCGGGGGTGTGAGCCGAGGGTGCGCCCGGATTGGCCGGGTTGATGGTGTGCTCTGCCATGACTCGGAAACTCCCTGGCAGGTCGCGCGACGGCGGGGCTGGTGCCGTCGGAGCCTGCGGCCGATCGAAGGTTCGCTAAACGGGCGCCGGCGCTGAGCCGGCGCCGCCTTACATCCGTAATCCGTCGGCGACGCGGTCGGCGGCCGGGTGGGCGGTCGGCCGGTCGGGGTCGTAGACCCGGGCGGCTCCGGTCTTGAGCACCGGCACCGCCTCGGCGCCGTTCATCGTGGCGTCGAGGTGCTGGCGGCGCTGCGACTCCCGGGCGACGCGGTGGATCAGCCAGCCGACCCCGGCGACGATCAGCATGACCGGGACGGGGTTGCGCCGCACCGCCTCCAGCGCCCCGTCATAGAGGCCGCTCGCCGGCGATTGCCGCACCGTGCCGAGCATCTCGTCGACGATGCTGGCCGGGGAGAGCCGGCCCTGGATCTGGTCGATGGTCCGGTCGAGCCGGGCCCGGGTCTCCTCGATGTCGTGTTCGAGCTCGTTGATCGATTGGGTCATCCCGACACCCTCTCGGACAGGACCCTCGCATCCTGGCGCACCTGGCGCGTCGTGCGGGTCGGCGTCAGCGTGGACAGGGACATGGCGCTGCGACCCCACAGGGCGAGCCCGATGCCGATCGCCAGGAACACAGCCCCGACGATCAGGGCGGCGAGCGCCTCGGAATTCACCACCGTGGCGAGCCACTTCACCAGGGCGTCGGTCAGCACCAGGAGGGCGACGACGGCGAAGACCGCCGCCCCCACCATCATGCCGAGCCCGAGGAACAGCGACCTCAGGTTGTTCGACATCTCGGTGCGGAAGAGGGCGATCTCCTTGCGGGCGAGGTCGGTGGTCTCGCGCAGGGCATCACCGAGGAGCCCCTGGATGCTCCCCGGGGCTCCGGTGCCGCCGATCGGGCGGCCGGCATTGGGGTCGGCCATCGCTCAGGTTCTCCCTTCAGGCCGAGTAGCGCGGGCCGGACGCGCCGGTGCGGTAGGGGTCGGGCCGCGCCGTCTCGGGCTCGCTATGGGCGCCCGGCACGTCCCGGTAGCCGGTGCCGCGCACGCCGTAGGGATCCGAGGCCGGGCCGGCGGAGGTCCCGCGCGAGCGGTCGCCGCCGACCTCCGGCCCACGCGCGAAGGCCTCGCGGCCGTCGAGGACGTGAGCGGGATGGGCCGAGGCGCGGATGAAGCGGGCGGCGAGGAAGCCGGTGAGGAAGGTCGCCACCGCGACGGCCGCCGGCCGGCGCCGGGCCACCGACTCGATCTCGCTGTAAAAATCCTCGAAGCTGCGCTCGCGGATCGAGCCGGAGAGCTGCTCCAGGCCGTCGGCGGCGCTGTCGAAGAACGCCTTCACGTTCGGCTGCTGATCGAGCTTGCCGCCCGAGTCGCGCAGGGCCTGGGCGAGGTCGGAGACCGACTGGGCGGCGTCGCCTTTCCGCCGGTCGACATAGCCATGGACCTGCTCGCGGGCCGACTCGACCAGGCTGAAGCCGCGCTCCATCGCGACGTCGCCGAGCTGGCGCACGTCGTGGCGCAGGTCGTTCCAATCCGCCGGGCGCTCGCCCGGGGCATTCCGATCATCGGCCCGGTGCTGTCCGTTCTCGTAACCCGCGCTCATCAGGCAACTCCGTTCTCGGTGACACGGCGGGCCGGCCCGACCGGCCACCGCGCGCCGACCACATGCGACGATATTGCGGGTAACAGCAGCCAAGGCGCCCGGTTCCGGCCTCATCCAAGGAGGAATCGCGGCGGGAATCCTGTGGAGCGCCGGGCACAGCCCGTACGGGTGCATCCGCCCCCGGATTCGCCGAAAGGGTTGACCAAATCGCACGGATCGCGCTTGCTGCCGGTGCGTTTTCTCCGTCGGGGGCGGATGGACGCGGCGACGTTCCCGCCCCACAAGGTCCGTGCAGCCGGAGTCCATACCCGCCGTGTCACGCCTCATCATCGTGTCGAATCGCGTCGCCGTCCCGGATGCGGGCTCCAAGGCGGTCGCGGCCGGCGGGCTGGCCGTCGCCCTCAAGGAGGCCTTCACGGCCTATAAGGGGCTGTGGTTCGGCTGGAGCGGCAAGATCACCGACAACCCGTCCTCCGAGCCGGTCATCGCCGACCGGGGCCGGGTGCAATACGCCGTGATGGACCTCTCCCCGCAGGACCATCGCGAGTATTACAGCGGCTTCGCGAACCGGGCGCTCTGGCCGATCATGCATTACCGCCTCGGCCTGGCGGCGTTCTCCCGGGCCGACTATGCCGGCTACCAGCGGGTCAACCGGATCTTCGCGCAGGCTCTGGCCGGGCTGATCGAGCCGGGCGACCTGATCTGGGTCCACGACTACCACCTGATCCCGCTCGCCTCCGAGCTGCGGGGCCTCGGCGTCTCGAACCCGATCGGCTACTTCCACCACATCCCGTGGCCCTCGGGAGAGGTGTTCAACACCCTGCCGGCCTCGACCGAACTCCTGCGCGCGGTCTCCGATTACGACCTGATCGGCCTCCAGACCGACAGTGACGTGCACAACCTCTCGCGCAACCTCGTCGACGAGTTGCGGGCGATCCCGCTCGGCGGCGGCTCGCTGATGGTCGACGGGCGCCGCACCCGCATCCGCAGCTTCCCGATCGGCATCGACGTCGACGGCTTCCGCCAGGCCGCCGAGCGCGCCGGCATGAACCGCACCGTGCGCGACACCGTGGCGGGCCTGCGCACCCGCAAGCTCCTCATCGGCGTCGACCGGCTCGACTACTCGAAGGGCGTGCCCGAGCGGATGGAGGCGGTGGAGCGCTTCTTCGCCTCCAACCCCGATCAGCGCGGCAACGTCGTGTTCCTGCAGATCGCTCCGAAATCCCGCACCGAGGTGCCGGAATACGAGCAGCTCAGCCGCGACGTGAACGAGGTCTTAGGGAACATCAACGGCTCGCTCGGCGAGCCGTCCTGGACGCCGATCCAGTACGTCACCAAGGCCTATCCGCGCGCGGTGCTGGCCGGCCTCTACCGGGCGGCGCGGGTCGGCGTCGTCACGCCGATGCGCGACGGCATGAACCTCGTCGCCAAGGAATACGTCGCCGCCCAGAGCGAGGACGATCCCGGCGTGCTGGTGCTGTCGAAATTCGCCGGCGCGGCCCGGCAGCTGCCCGAGGCGCTGCTGGTCAACCCCTACGACCGGTTCGAGGTGGCGGAGGCGATCCGCGCTGCCCTCTACATGCCCAAGGCCGAGCGCGTGGAGCGCTGGAAGCCGATGTTCGAGCGTATGTCGCGCGAGGACGTCGATTGGTGGGCCCGGAGCTATCTCGGCGAGCTAGAGGGTTTCCGCACCGTCGAGCGCGAACCGCCGGCGGCGGCAGAGGCGCGGTAAGCCTGATATTCGGCGCATGGTGCCATGCACCTGCCCCCTGTGCGGGGAGTGCCCGCGGGTACGGGACGGGGGAGGGGATGCCGCTTCCGGAGAGAGGCCGCTCGCTTGATGGAGGGCGCCGTGTGGACCACGGTCGCGCTGCCCCTCCCGGCGGGATTTCACCCGGTGCGCTCGCTGCCTCTGCCACCCTCGCCTGCAGGGGAGGGCGGGTTGATCCGCAGGATGCGTCGAGATGCTCTCGTAAAGTAGAAGGATACGGTCCCAGATCAATCAGCTCGACGTCGCGGAGAGCTTCTGAAGGGGAGCACCATAAGATCGCTTGTCTTCCGGAACAGAAACTTCCGCTTCGCCCGCCCCACCCTCTCGTGCAATCACGCCGGTCGGCGGGTGCCTCATAGGAACTCAAGACCGGGACGAGAGATCAAGATAGGATATTGCTCCGACTGCGGCCAACAAATCTGGCTGCTCGTTAATCATGTTTTCGCGCTACGTTTGACTTTAAATTTCTGGCCGCCGAGAAGCAGAAGCTGCCTCGAGAGGTCATCATGAAACTGTTTTTTACTGCGGTCGCCCTAACGCTGTCGGTGGCAGCCCCCGCTTGGGCGAAGAACTTTGCATTCCCGCAGGCCAATCCGACCGCCACCATCTCAATCCCCGACACTTGGAAAACCAAGTCAGTCGAGTACGGTTTTGAGGCCAAATCACCAAACGAAGACGTTTATCTCTCCATCGAAACGGCCTCCGCAAAAGACATGAAGAAAATGCTGGCCGACAACATGGCATGGATGAGGAATAACAAGATCACCGTAACAGGCAAACCAAAGGAGAACGATGTCAATCTAGGCGGACTCCAGGGCAAGATGCAGGTTCTTCCGGCCAAAGATGAGAATGGGAATACCCAGATTATGCTCATCTACGCCGAAGCAGGGGAACGCTTGATTTTCATTACGCTATGGGCGTCAGAGGATGAACAGAAAGCCAACGACAAAGATATCAATGCTATCATGAACAGCATCAAAGCCATCCAATAATCCGACTGAGGCTGCAGAGCTCCTCGCTTTCACCAGCGCGGGTCTCTGTGATGTGACTGGGCTGCCCAGCACCGGACGGTCTGACCGTCAGGAATGGATCGCAAGCGGCCCTCACAAAGCCAGGCTGGTCGGATTTCGACCCCGGCTCAACCCGTTTGCGGCCCGGCCCGCCCCGCCTTCAGCGCCCCCAACAGGAACGCAATCATCGCGTCGAGCGCCGGTACGACATCCTCCGGGCACTGCACCACCAGCACCGGGTGGCAGAAGCGCACGATCGCCGTATGGACGCAGCGCGCCGCCACCGCCGAATCTTCGACCGCGAACTCGCGCCGGGCGACCCCGTCGGCGATCACGCGCTCCAGGACGGCGGTGATCCGATCGACATGGTGGCGGCAGACGTCCCAGCTCTCGGACATCGCCGCCTCGATCATCTCGTGCATACGGGGATGGCCGGTGAAGCGGCCGACGGCGTCGCGGTGCAGGAAGACGATGATCTCGCGCAGGCGGGCCTCCGCGGGGAGACCAGGCCGGTCCGCGAGGGCGGCGATCCGCGCCTCGACCTCGCCGATGAGGCGAGCCACGACGGCCTCGTTGATCGCCTTCTTCGAGTCGAAGAAGCGGTACACATTGGCCGGGCTCATCCGCAACGTCTTGGCGATGTCGGCCACCGTGGTCTTCTGGTAGCCGATCTCACGAAAGAAGCGCTCCGCCGTCGCCAGGATGCGGCAGCGGGTATCGGGCAAGGTTTCCTCGACCGGTGAGGGTGCGGACAGGGCAGGGATCATCCGCGAAGCCTATCGTGCCGATCACATGCTGGTCAAAAGGCGCTCGCGACCTTCGCGCAGGGTGTGGCATCTGCGTCACCCTGCGAGCCCCCGTCAGGACCCGAACTGGGAGCCCAGCCGCTCCAGATACTCGGCGAGATCGATGCCGCCGACCTTCTCGCCGTAATCGAACCGCATGCCGGGGCGGATCGCCACGCTCGCACGGGCGGTCGTCAGGGTGACCGGCCGGGTGCACACCCAAGCCCCGTCACGGCGATGCTCGAAGTAGTTCAGGATCTCGTGCCCGTCCATATCCGCCTTCCCGTCCAATCCTCCCGGACAACGTGACAGTCGGGTGGAAGTTCACGCGAAGTTGCGCTCGTGCGACGGACTGGGCGCGAGCTTGAGCGTACGCGGCGGCTTGCGCCGCTCCGGCGTCCGGAGGACAATCGGACGAGTTCCGCGAAAGGAGGCATCCCGATGCCGGTCGCCCGCCGTGAGGCCCTGTTCCTGATCGCCGGCGCCGTCGCCGTACCGGCCCGGGCCGCACCGCTCCAGAGCGGCGCCACGGCCTCCGCCTTCAGCTTCGCGAAGCCCGAGGGCGGCAGCCTGGCCCTGGCCGAGCATGCCGGAAAGCCGATCCTGGTGGTCAACACCGCGACTGCTTGCGGCTACGCCCCGCAATTCGCCGGGTTGCAGCAGCTCTGGACCCGGTTCGGCTCCCGGGGGCTGACGGTGATCGCCGTGCCGTCGGCCGATTTCGGGCGCCAGGAGCCCCTGGACGGGGTGGCGATCGCCGAAGCCGCGCGCAAGAACCACGGCGTCACCTTCCCGGTCGTGGCGAAGACCGCCGTGACGGGTCCGCAGGCGCACCCGTTCTATCGCTGGGCCGCCGCCGAGAAGCCGGCCGAGACCCCGCGCTGGAACTTCCACAAGTATCTGGTCGGCCGCGACGGCCACGTGGCGGCCGCCTTCGCGACGCCGGTCGAGCCGACGGAGGCTCGGGTGATCGCGGCGATCGTCAAGGAGCTGGATGCGGCGGGATAGGCAATCCCGCCGCAGCACGGATCAGGCCACAGCCTTCTGCGCGCCGGTCTGCACGTGGAAGTCCGGCCCGTTGCCGGTCTTGGCCACGTAGCCGGCCCGGATCACGAAGTCGCCGAAGCGCTCGCCGGTCTCCCGGTCCTTGGCATAGGCCGCGAAGAGCGGGTCGAGCGTGGCCCGGATCTCCGAGGCCGCGACGTCGTCGGCGTAGAGCTTGCTCAGCCGCGAGCCGTCGAAGGCGGCACCGAGATAGAGGTTGTAGCGCTCGGGTCCACGGCCGACGAGGCCGATCTCGGCGATGAACGGCCGGGCGCAGCCATTCGGGCAGCCGGTCATCCGGATGGTGATCTCGTCCTCGGACAGGCCGTGGGAGGCCAGGCTCTCCTCGAGCTCGTCGATCAGGCTCGGCAGGTAGCGCTCGCTCTCGGCCAGCGCCAGGCCGCAGGTCGGCAGGGCCACGCAGGCGAGGCTGTTGCGGCGCAGGGCCCCCGCGCCGACGGTCAGCCCGTATTCCTGCACCAGCGCGTCGATCTCGACCTTCCGGTCCGCCGGGACGTTGGCGATGATGACGTTCTGGTTGCCGGTGAGGCGGAAATCGCCCTGATGCACCTCGGCGATGCGGCGGAGCCCCGAGAGGATCTGCGGCCCGCCCTCGATGTCCTTGATCCGGCCGGACGCGACGTAGAGCGTCAGGTGATGCTTGCCGTCATCGCCCTCGACCCAGCCGTAGCGGTCGCCGTTATTGGTGAACGTGAAGGGCTTGGGATCCTGGAAGGCGCGGCCGACGCGCTTCTCGACCTCGGCCCGGAAGGCCTTCAGGCCGTAGCGCTCGATCGTGTATTTCAGGCGGGCGTTCTTGCGGACGGTGCGGTTGCCCCAGTCGCGCTGGACGGTCATCACCGCCTCGGCGACCTTGAGCGCGTAGTCGGGCTCGCAGAACAGCATCACGTCGGCGGTGCGCGGGAAGGTGTCGGTCTCGCCATGGGTCATGCCCATACCGCCGCCGACGGTGACGTTCCAGCCCGTCACCTGGTTCGTCTCGTCGAGGATGGCGATGAAGCCGAGGTCGTGGGCGTAGACGTCGACCTCGTTCGAGGGCGGCACCGCCACGATGGTCTTGAACTTCCGCGGCAGGTAGGTCTTGCCGTAGACCGGTTCGACCTCGCCCGCATCCTCGCCTCCGACCACGCGCTCGCCGTCAAGCCAGATCTCGCGCCAGGCGCTGGTCTTCGGCAGCAGGCTATCGGAAATGTCCTTGGCGAGCGTGTAGGCGGCCTCGTGGGCGCCCTTCTGGGCCGGGTTCGTCGCCGCCATCACGTTGCGGTTGACGTCGCCGCAGGCCGCGATCGTGTCGAGCAGAGCCGAGTCGATCGCCGCCATCGTGCGCTTGAGGTTCGACTTGATGACGCCGTGATACTGGAAGGTCTGGCGCGTCGTCGCGCGCAGGGTCCCGTTGGCGTAGGTGCGGGCGATCTCGTCGAGGATCAGCCACTGCTTCGGGCTCACGACGCCGCCGGCGATACGCAGGCGGATCATGAACGAATAGGCCTTGTCGAGCTTCTTCTTGGTCCGCTCGGGGCGCAGGTCGCGGTCGTCCTGCAGGTACATCCCGTGGAACTTCACGAGCTGCCCGTCATCGTCCGAGATCGCGCCGCTGGCGTTCTTCAGGAGCCCTTCCGCGAGGGTGCCGCGCAGGTAGCCGCTGGCGATCTTGATATGCTCGTTGGCCGACAATTTGGCGGCCCGGGCGGCCTCCGCGTCGGTGATCGGGCGCTCGGTCGGCGGCGTCTCGTAGACGCGCTCGGCGGTCGGAGTCTCGGCGGTCTTGTGGTCGGCCATGAGGTGGTGTCCGTTCGGTCGCCTCGCGCGAGGCGTAGACTACCCGGGTCCTCCTGGCGAGCGCCTCGCCGAAAGACACGCGGGAACCCCTCTCCCGGGTGGGAGGAGGGGCGGGGTGAGGCTTGACGCCTCGGCATTGGTCGCCGGCGACGAGAGCCGACACGTTGGCGGATGCGGGGACCTTTTCCTCTCACCGCCCGCGGTGAGAGGAGATGCGCACCGGGCAGCGCGGGTTTTAGTAGACGTCCTGCTGGTAGCGGTGGCTGCGCTCCAGGCCCGCCACCGCGGCCTCGGCGGCCGCAGCGTCCAGGCCCTTCACGTCGGCGAAGGCCTTCACCAGCGCCGCCCGCACGTCCTTGGCCATCGCCTTGGCGTCGCCGCAGACGTAGAAATGGGCGCCGCCATCGAGCCAGGAGACGAGCTCCCGGCGCTGCTCCCAGATCCGGTCCTGGACGTAGATCTTCTCGGGCTGGTCGCGGGAGAAGGCGACGTCGATGCGCGCCAGCGACCCGTCCTCCAGGGCCTCCTGCCATTCGAGCTGGTACAGGAAGTCGTGGGTGAAGTGGCGGTCGCCGAAGAACAGCCAGTTGCGGCCGGGCGCCTCGGTGGCGCGACGCTCCTGCACGAAGGCGCGGAACGGCGCCACGCCGGTGCCGGGGCCGACCATGATGATGTCGGTCGCCGGATCCTTCGGCAGGCGGAAATGCCTGTTCGGCTTCACCCGCACCTTGAGCTTGGCGCCGGTGCGGATCCGGTCGGCGACGTGGACCGAGGCGACGCCGGTGCGCTCGCGGCCATGGGTGGCGTAGCGCACCGCCGCGATGGTCAGGTGCGCCTCGTCGCCGACCTCGGCCCGCGAGGAGGCGATCGAGTAGGCCCGCGGCGGAAGCGGCCGGGTGATGTCCGACAGATGTTGCGCCGTCAGCTTGGCCGGATAGGTCTCGATCAGGTCGATCAGGTGCCGGCCCTCGATCCAGGCCCGGACCTCGCCGTTGTCGATGAGGCGGCGCGCCTCCTCGTGGCCGGTGGCCTTCACGAAGCGCTCGACCGTGGCGGCCGACAGGGTGGTGATGTCGCGCTCGGCAAGCAGAGCCTGGCGCAGGACCGAATCGCCTTCCAGGCTCGCGGCCTTCAGGATCTGGTCGACCAGGGCCGGGTCGTTCTCGGGGTAGAGCTCCAGGGAATCGCCGGGCTCGTAAGCCGGTGCGGCATCCTCGAAGGCGAGGGCGAGGTGGATCGTCTCCTTGTCGGAGCGCGACGAGTTCAGGTTGACGTGCTCGATCACCTCGACGGTGACCGGCTCGCGGCTGACCTCGGCCTCCTCGTCGGCGCCGGCCGCGCGGGCGAAATCCACCGCCACGACGTTGCCGGCGGGCTCGGCCGGGGCGAGGGCCTTGAGGGCGTCCTTGATCCAGGCGGCGGCCGGCTTGTCGAAGTCGAGGTCGCAATCGATCCGGGGCAGCACCCGCTTGGCGCCGAGTTCCTCCAGCCGCGCGTCGAGGCGCTTCCCGATGGCGCAGAACTCGGCATAGGACGTGTCGCCGAGGGCCAGGACGCCGAACTCGACCCCGTCGAGACGCGGCGCGCCCTCGCCCATGATCTCGCCGTAGGCACGCACGGCCCGGGCCGGCGGCTCGCCCTCGCCCCAGGTGGCGGCGATGACGACCAGGCGCTTCTCATTGCCCAGAGCCGCCACGTCGAGGTCGGCGAAGTCGACGACCTTCGGCTTGAAGCCGTTCTTGCGCGCGAGCTTGCCCACGTCGCCGGCGAGCTTCTCGGAATTGCCGGACTCGCTGGCGTACACGATCGTCAGCGGCTCGGCGGCGCGCGGGGGCGCGGCCGGGACCGGGGCCTCGGCGGCGGCGGTGCCGCCGGCGGCGTCGAGGCCGGCGAGGAAGCCCGCCAGCCACGCCCGCTGCAGCGCGGTGGTGGAGCCGAGGGCGGCGTCGAGATGGGCCCGCTCGGCGTCGCCGAAGGGAGCCGTGCGGGGAAGAAGCGCGGAGCGAGACATGCCCGCACAGATGTGCCCGCGACGCCCCGGAGTCAACCAAAATGTTCTTTTTGAAGAACGGGTCCGCCGGAGATGATCGCTATCGTCCGCGCGGCCGAAAAGAGAATATTATTTTCCGCCGGCCGCGGCGGGCTGGACGAAGGGCGCCGTCGGGAGCGGCAACGCCGTGGTGCTCTTCACCTTCTCCATGGCGAAGCGCGACGTCACGTTCTTCAGCGGCAGCACCGCGATCAGGCGCTTGTAGAAGGCGTCGTAGGCCTGCATGTCCGCCACCACGACGCGGAGCATGTAATCCACGTCGCCGGCCATGCGGTAGAATTCCAGCACCTCCGGCATGGCCGAGACGGTGGCGGCGAAGCGTTCAAGCCACTCGCGGG
Source organism: Methylobacterium currus (assembly GCF_003058325.1). Lineage (NCBI taxonomy): Bacteria > Pseudomonadati > Pseudomonadota > Alphaproteobacteria > Hyphomicrobiales > Methylobacteriaceae > Methylobacterium > Methylobacterium currus. The sequence continues at coordinate 5,902,647 of NZ_CP028843.1, read as the reverse complement.
AATGGTCGCTCGTCTCGATCGAGACGAAAACCGTCAACCCTAGGCCCAGTTTCACCGGGTCGAGAACCGCCACCCGGCGGTCGATCACCCCGTCGGCCTCGAGGCGCTGGATGCGCTTCCAGCAGGGGGTCTGCGACAGGCCGACGCGCTCCCCGATCTGGGCGATCGACAGGGTGGCGTCGTTCTGGAGCAGGGCGAGGATCTTCAAATCGATGGCATCCACTGCGCGGCTCCGATTCTGGAGAAGATTCTTTCAAGGGTAACCCTGGGGCATGGAACGAATGTTCTGCCGGGCCGTTTGCCGGGTCCCGATTATCCCGAGATGCGGGCGCGGGGTTTGCGAAAAACACCGGGGCCGTATCCCAGCCATGCCTTGACAGTGTTCGGTATAGCGAACAGTTACCGTCTCACACAAGCAGCCAATCCCGGGCTCCCCATGACCCTTCCCCTCGACGGCGCGGCGCAGGAGCTGGCCTCGCGCCTGCGTCCCCTCGCCCTGCCGGCGCGCCTCGCGCTGATCGACGCGACGGTGGACGGCCGCCTGGTCTTCACCACGAGCTTCGGCCTCGAGGACCAGGCCCTCACCCACGCCCTTCGCATGGCGAAGTCGCGGGTTGAGATCGTCACCCTCGATACCGGCCGGCTCTTCCCCGAGACCTACGACGTCTGGGCCGAGACCGAGGCGGCCTACGGCTTCCGCATCCGCGCCTATGCGCCCGAGCGCGAGGCCTCGGAGCATTTCGTGTCGGAATCCGGCATCAACGGGTTTCGCCATTCGGTGGCGGCGCGTCAGGCCTGCTGCGGCTTCCGCAAGGTCGAGCCCCTGGGCCGGGCGCTGGCCGGCGCCGCGGGCTGGCTCACCGGCCTGCGCGCCGGGCAATCGGCCAACCGGGCCGAGACGCCGCTGGCCGAGGCCGATCACGCCCGCGGGCTGATCAAGCTCAACCCCTTGGCCGACTGGACCCGCGAGGCGATCGCCGAGCTGATCCACCAGAACTACGTGCCCTACAACGTCCTGCACGATCGCGGCTTCCCGTCGATCGGCTGCGCGCCCTGCACCCGCGCCGTGAAGGTCGGCGAGCCCGAGCGCGCCGGCCGCTGGTGGTGGGAGCAGGCCGGCAAGCAGGAATGCGGCCTCCATGTCGCCGGGGCGCCCGGCAGCGAGATCAAGCCCGGTCGGGAGCCCGCCGCCTTCGAGCCGGCACAGTCCGACAGTAAACACTCGCCCGAATCATCCTCGACCAAGACCAATCCGGAGCTGGCCGCATGAGCGCCGCCCTCAAGACCCGTACGGACGGCCTCGACCGCCTGACCCACCTTCAGCGACTGGAGGCCGAAAGCATCCACATCATGCGGGAGACGGTCGCCGAGACCGAGAACCCGGTGATGCTGTACTCGATCGGCAAGGATTCCTCGGTGCTGCTGCACCTGGCCCTGAAGGCCTTCGCGCCGGGCCGGCTGCCGTTCCCGCTGCTCCACGTCGACACGACCTGGAAGTTCCGCGAGATGATCGCGTTCCGCGATCGGCGCGCGAAGGAGCTCGGCCTCGATCTCCTCGTCTACACCAACCCGGACGGGCTCGCCCGCGGCATCGGGCCGGTGAGCCACGGCTCCGAGGTCCATACCGACGTGATGAAGACCCAGGCGCTTCGCCAGGCTCTCGACAAGTACAAGTTCGACGCGGCCTTCGGCGGCGCGCGTCGCGACGAGGAGGCCTCGCGGGCCAAGGAGCGCATCGTCTCGCTGCGCACCGCCCAGCACCGCTGGGACCCGAAGCGCCAGCGCGCCGAGCCCTGGCATCTCTACAACATGAAGAAGCAGCGAGGGGAATCCCTTCGCGTGTTCCCGCTGTCGAACTGGACCGAGCTCGATATCTGGCTCTACATCGAGCAGGAGAACATCCCGATCGTGCCGCTCTACTTCGCGGCCGAGCGCCCTGTGGTGAGCCGCGACAGGCAGCTGATCATGGTCGACGACGAGCGCCTGCCGCTCAATCCCGGCGAGACGCCGGAGATGCGCCGGGTGCGCTTCCGGACGCTCGGCTGCTACCCGCTGACCGGGGCGGTGGAGAGCGATGCCGCGACCCTGCCGGAGATCATCGGCGAGACGCTGGCCGCCCGCACCTCCGAGCGGCAGGGCCGGGTGATCGACAAGGACGGCGCCGGCGCCATGGAGCGCAAGAAGCAGGAAGGTTACTTCTGATGACCGTGCACCAATCCACCCGCGCCTTCGGCTACGAGGCCTTCCTCGCCGCCCACCAGCGCAAGGAAGTGCTGCGGTTCATCACCTGCGGCTCGGTCGATGACGGCAAGTCGACCCTGATCGGGCGGCTTCTGCACGACACCAAGCAGATCTTCGACGATCAGGTCAGCGCGCTGGAGCGCGACTCGCGCCGCCACGGCACCCGGGGCGGGGAGCTGGATCTGGCGCTCCTCGTCGACGGCCTTCAGGCCGAGCGCGAGCAGGGCATCACCATCGACGTCGCCTACCGGTTCTTCTCCACCGAGCGGCGCTCGTTCATCGTCGCCGACACCCCCGGCCACGTCCAGTACACCCGCAACATGGCGACCGGCGCCTCGACCGCCGAGGTCGCGGTGCTGCTCGTGGATGCCCGCAAGGGCCTGAGCCCGCAGACCCGGCGCCACGCCCTGCTGGTCTCGATGCTCGGCATCCGCCGCGTCGTGCTGGCGGTCAACAAGATGGACCTGATCGGCTGGTCTGAAGGCCGGTTCGAGGCGATCGTGGCCGAGTTCCAGGCCTTCGCGACGGGACTGAGCTTCGCCGAGGTCACCGGCATCCCGCTCTCGGCGGCGAACGGCGACAACGTCGTGCTGCCCGGCGCTGCCGCCCCCTGGTACACCGGTGCGCCGCTGCTGCAATACCTCGAAGAGGTGCCGGCCCATGTCGAGGAGGAGGTCGCCCCCTTCCGCATGGCGGTGCAGTGGGTCAACCGGCCGAATTCCGACTTCCGCGGCTTCTCGGGGCTGATCGCGTCCGGCTCGGTCGCGGTCGGCGACGCGGTGGTGGTGGCGCCCTCGGGCACCCCGTCCACGGTCGCCCGGATCGTCACCTATGACGGCGACCTCACCCGCGCCATCGCCGGCCAGTCGGTGACCCTGGTCCTCGCCGACGAGGTCGACGCCTCGCGCGGCAGCGTCATCGCGGCGGCCGGGCAGGCGCCGATCGTGAGCGACCGGCTCGATGTGCGGCTGTTCTGGGCCAACGAGACCGAGCTGAAGCCGGGAGCGAGCTACCTCGCCAAGGTCGGCACCGTGACGGCGAACGCCCTGGTCGAAGCGGTGCGCGCGCGCATCGACACCGAGACCGGGCAGGGCGTGCCGGCCGAGTCTCTGAGCGCCAACGACATCGGCGACGTCACCTTGAGCCTCGACCGCAAGGTCGCGGTCGATGCCTATCGCCAGAACCGCGACACCGGCAGCCTGATCCTGATCGACCGCACGACCACCGACACGGCGGCGCTCGGCCTGGTCCAGGCCCTGCCGGCGGCCCCGCAGGGCGGGACCAAGGCCGAGGCGCCGCGATCCGAGGCGAAGACCGAGGCGGCGCCCGCCCGCGGCGGGCTCCTCGGCTCGCTGCGCAGGCTGTTCCGGGGCGCCTCCCCGGCGCTCGTCGCCGGGGCCTCGCTCCTGGCTCTCGCCGGAGCGCCCGCCCCGGCGAGGGCGCAAGCCCTCCTGAACGTCTCCTACGACCCGACCCGGGAGCTGTACCGGGCGATCGACGCGGCCTTCGCCAAGGAGTGGAAGGCCAAGACCGGCGAGACCGTGACGGTGCGCGCCTCGCATGGCGGCTCCGGCGCCCAGGCCCGCTCGGTGATCGACGGGCTGCCGGCGGACGTGGTGACGCTGGCGCTCGCCAGCGACATCGACGCCATCGCCGCCCGGTCGAAGAAGCTGCCGGCCGACTGGCAGAAGCGGTTGCCGCACAACTCGACGCCCTACACCTCGACCATCGTGTTCCTGGTGCGCAAGGGCAATCCGAAGGGCGTGAAGGACTGGGACGACCTGGTGAGGCCGGGGATCCAGGTCATCACCCCGAACCCGAAGACCTCGGGCGGCGCGCGCTGGAACTACCTCGCGGCCTATGCCTACGCGCTGTCGAAGAACAACGGCGACGAGGGCAAGGCGCGCGAGTTCATCACCGCGCTGTTCAAGAACGTGCCGGTGCTCGACACGGGAGCGCGCGGCGCCACCACCACCTTCGTGCAGCGGGGCTTGGGCGACGTGCTGATCGCCTGGGAGAACGAGGCGTTCCTGGCCGACGAGGAATTCGGCAAGGGCAAGTTCGACATCGTCGTGCCCTCGCTCTCGATCCTGGCCGAGCCGCCGGTGGCGCTCGTCGACGCCAATGTCGACCAGAAGGGCACCCGCAAGCAGGCTGAGGCCTACCTGCAGTTCCTCTATACGCCGGCGGCGCAGGCCCTCATCGCCAAGAACTTCTACCGCCCGCGCGACGAATCCGCGGCGGCCAAGGAGGACCTGGCCCGCTTCCCGAAGCTGAAGCTCGTCACCATCGACGACACCTTCGGCGGCTGGGCGAAGGCCCAGAAGACCCATTTCGACGATGGCGGCGTGTTCGACGCCGTCCTGAAGTCCCGGCAATGAGCGACGCCGCGGCCCTGTCCGCGGGGCGGGCCGCCTCCCGCTTCCGCCGCCCGAGCGCGCTGCCGGGCTTTCGCCTGACCTTCGGGATCACGCTGACCTACCTGACCCTGCTGGTGCTGCTGCCGCTGGCAGTGCTGCTCCTGCGGGCCGCCAGCGTCGGTCCGGCCGGATTGTGGGCGCTGATCACCGATGCCCGCAACCTCGCGGCGCTGAAGACCTCGTTCGGCCTGTCGCTGGCCGCCGCCGCCATCGACGCGGTGTTCGGCCTCCTGATTGCCTGGGTGCTGACCCGCTACCGGTTTCCGGGCCGGCGGATCATCGACGCGTTGGTCGATCTGCCCTTCGCGCTGCCGACGGCGGTCGCCGGCATCGCGCTGGCCAGCCTCTACGCGCCGAACGGCTGGCTCGGCGAGCCCCTGATGGGCCTCGGGATCAAGGTCGCCTATACGCCCCTCGGCATTCTGGTGGCGCTGGTCTTCGTCGGCCTGCCGTTCTGCGTCCGCACGGTGCAGCCGCTGGTGGCCGAGATCGACAAATCGAGCGAGGAGGCCGCCGCGATCCTCGGCGCCTCGCGCTTCCGGGCCCTCGTCACGGTGATCCTGCCGCCGCTGATCCCCGCGATGCTCACCGGCTTCGCCCTCGCCTTCGCCCGGGCGGTCGGCGAGTACGGCTCGGTGATCTTCGTCGCCGGCAACCTGCCTTTCGTCTCGGAAATCGCCCCGCTCCTGATCGTGATCAAGCTCGAGGAGTTCAACTATGCGGGCGCCACCGCCATCGCGGCCGTGATGCTGCTGATGTCCTTCGCCGCGCTCCTCGCCATCAACCTGGTGCAGGATGTCAGCCGCCGCAGGTTCGGGCATGTCTGAGACCGCCGTTCCCTCCATTCGCCCGTCGATCCGCCCCGCTTCAAGCGGGCCGCACGCGGCGCTGACCGAGCCCCGCCCGGTCCGCATCGCCCTGACGCTCGCGGCCGTCGCCTTCCTGGGCCTGTTCCTGCTGCTGCCGCTGGCGGTGGTGTTCGTCGAGGCGCTCAGCAAGGGCGTGGGCGCCTACCTCGCCACCTTCGCCGAGCCGGACGCGCTCGCGGCGATCCGCCTGACCCTGCTCGTCGCGGTGATCGCGGTGCCGCTCAACGTCGTGTTCGGGCTGTGCGCCTCCTGGGCCATCGCCAAGTTCGACTTCCGCGGCCGCAACCTGCTCATCACCCTCATCGACCTGCCGTTCTCGGTCTCGCCGGTGGTGGCGGGCCTGATCTACGTGCTGATCTTCGGGGCGCAGGGGCTGCTCGGGCCGTTCCTGAACCGCCACGGAATCGAGATCATCTTCGCGGTTCCGGGCATCGTGCTCGCCACGGTATTCGTCACCTTCCCGTTCGTGGCCCGCGAGCTGATCCCGCTGATGCAGGACCAGGGCACCACCGACGAGGAGGCCGCGTTGACCCTCGGGGCGAGCCCGTGGCGGGTCTTCCGGACCGTGACGCTGCCCAACGTGCGCTGGGCTTTGCTCTACGGCGTGCTGCTCTGCAACGCCCGGGCGATGGGCGAGTTCGGCGCCGTCTCGGTCGTGTCGGGTCGCATCCGGGGGCTCACCAACACCATGCCGCTGCACGTCGAGATCCTGTACAACGAGTACAACTACGTGGCGGCGTTCGGGATCGCCTCGCTGTTGGCGCTCCTGGCGCTCGTCACCCTGGCGGGCAAGACTTTCCTCGAATGGCGCCACGCGGATGCGCTGGCCGGACGCGGAGCCCACTGAGATGACGGCAGGATTCGCTCCCACCGCCCTGTCCCTGCGCCGCGACGCGCAGGCCCGTCCGGTCGAGGCCGCATCCCCCGAGCGCCTGCGCCATGCCGGCACCGCGGTGCGCGTCGACGGCATCGTCAAGCGCTATGGCGGCCCCGGGCCGGCGGCGCTCGAAGGCGTCAGCCTGGCGATCGAGCCCGGCGAGCTGCTGGCCCTGCTCGGACCCTCGGGCTCAGGGAAAACGACGCTTCTGCGCGTCATCGCCGGCCTCGAGATCCCGGATGGCGGCAGGGTGTTCTTCGGCTCGCAGGACACCACCGACATCGCCGTCCAGCGCCGCGGCGTCGGCTTCGTGTTCCAGCACTACGCCCTGTTCCGCCACCTCACCGTGTTCGAGAACATCGCCTACGGCCTGCGCTCGCGGCCCCGGGCCCACCGCCCGAAGGAGGACGAGATCCGGCGCCGGGTCGAGCGCCTGCTGGAGCTGGTGCAGCTGCCCGATCTCGCCAAACGCTATCCGGGCCAACTCTCCGGCGGCCAGCGCCAGCGCGTCGCGCTCGCTCGCGCCTTGGCCGTCGAGCCCTCCGTGCTCCTGCTCGACGAGCCGTTCGGCGCGCTCGACGCCCAGGTGCGCAAGGACCTGCGCCGCTGGCTGCGCGAGATCCACCGCGAGACCGGCCAGACCACGATCTTCGTCACCCACGACCAGGACGAGGCGCTGGAGCTCGCCGACCGGATCGCGATCCTCAACAAGGGCCGCATCGAGCAGGTCGGCGCGCCGCACGAGGTGCAGGACCACCCGGCCTCGCGCTTCGTGATGTCCTTCGTCGGCGAGACCGCGCGCCTGGCCGCCGATGTCTCGGGCGACGAGGTCCGGGTCGCGGGCCGCCCGGTCATCGCAGCGGAGCCCGGCTGGCCGCAAGGCCCCGTCGATCTCTGCCTGCGGCCGTGGGACCTCACGGTCGGGCAGGGGCCCGGCACGCTGCCGGGCACCGTGCGCGAATGGCGCCGCACCGGGCGGGGCACCGTCGCGGAGATCCTCCTGGATGGTGCCGAGGCGCCGATCGAGGTGAAGGTGACGGACGTCTACGAGCCGGGCGACCGGGTGGCGCTCGCGGTGGGCGCGGCGCGGGTGTTTCCGCGCGGGTGAGCGCGGGGGGCGCTGCCTCCGTCCGGCTCCGCACCCGTGCTTGCGGCTACCGCCTGACCCGCCGGCTCCGCGCCTCCTGCGCGGAAACATCCTCCTGTGCCCGCAGCCGGTCGACGAACACCGTCGCGGCCCGGGCGATGTGCTGGCGCGAGAGACGATCGGCGGTCTCGCCGTCGCCCGCCGCCACCGCCTCGAGGATCGCCGCGTGCTCGTCCCAGATGCGGCGCGGCATCGTCTCGTCCTTGCGCAAGACCTCGCCCATGATCCGCTGCAGGTGGTTGAAGTGCGGCGCCGCCGTCTCGACGATGATCGGGTTCTCGGCGATCTCGCCGAGGAAGCGGTGGAAGGCGATGTCGGCGGCGATCAGCTCTGCGACCGAGCCGGCTTCCGCGGCGGCGCGTCCCGCCGCCACCAGGGGCGGGCCCTCCCGGCCGGCGCGGGCGGCGTTGCGCTCGGCGGCGAGCCGGCTCGTCAAGCCTTCGAGCACGCCGCGCACCTCGTAGAGGTTCTGCACGAACGAGGCTTCGAGCGGCGCCACCACCAGCCCGCGGCGTGGCGCGTCGCGCACGATGCCGTGGTTGCGCAGGAGCAGGAGCGCCTGCTGCACCGGCTGGCGCGAGACGCCGTAGGCATCGGCCAGCTCGTCCTGGATCAGACGCGCGTTCGGCGCCAGACGGCCTTCCGTGATCTCGCTGAAGATCGCCCCGTAGACCTGCTCGACGAGCCGGTGGCGCGTCAGGCTGCGGGCGTCAGACTCGCCGGCCATGGCCGGAACCCCTTTCACGCAAAAACCCCTCCCAGACGTGTTGCGCAAACCGGGCGCCCGTGCAATACCGAATTCGAAATTCAAATTCCGAATTCAATGAAGGTCGCGGTCGAGAGAGGCCGACGGCTCCGGAATTTCCGAGGGAGAAACGCCATGACCGATCCCTGGATGTCTCGCCCACGCTCGGCGAGTCTCCACCGGCGGCACCTGCTGGCCTCCGGCCTCGGTGCCGCCGCCGCGCTGGCCGCCGGATTCCCGCGGCCGGCCCTGGCGCAGGGACAGAAGCTCGCCTTCAAGCTCGGCACCGACCTGCCGGTGCCGCACCCGGTCAATGTGCGCCTCAAGGAGGCGATCGCGGCGATCGCCCAGGAGACGAGTGGCGCCGTCGAGATCAGCCTGTTTCCGTCGAACCAGCTCGGGAGCGACTCGGACATGCTGTCCCAGATCCGCTCCGGGGCGCTCGAACTCGCGACCTTCCCCGGCACCGTGGTCTCGACCCTGGTGCCGGCGACCTCGCTCACCGGGATCGGCTTCGCCTTCACGAGCTACGACAAGGTCTGGGCCGCGATGGACGGGGAGGTCGGCGGCTATATCCGCCGGGCGATCGAGAAGGCGAACCTCGTCCCCTTCGAGACGACCTGGGACAACGGCTTCCGGCAGATCACCACCAGCACCAAGCCGATCCGGACGCCCGACGACCTCAAGAACTTCAAGATCCGCGTGCCGGTAGTGCCGCTCTGGGTCTCGATGTTTGCTGCGCTCGGCGCCGCGCCGGTCAGCATCCCGTTGAGCGAAGCTTATTCGGCACTGCAGACCCGGATCGCCGACGGGCAGGAGAACCCGCTGGCGCTGATCAACTTCGCCAAGTTCTACGAGGTGCAGAAATACTGCTCGCTCACCAACCACGCCTGGGACGGGTTCTGGATGATGGCGAGCGGCCGGATCTGGCGCGGCGTGCCGGCGGATGTGCGCGGCATCCTGGAGAAGCACCTCAACGCCGCGGCCTTGAAGGAGCGCGACGACATCGCCCAGGCCAACCGCGATACCCAGAAGGAGCTGGAGGGGAGGGGGTTGGTGTTCAACACCACCGACCCGAATGCCTTCCAGGCCGCGCTCAAGGCGACCAAGTTCTACGGCCAGTGGCGCGAGAAGTTCGGGCCGGAGGCCTGGGCGCTGGTGCAGAAATATGCCGGGGATATCGGCTGAGGTATTTGAATCGCGTTCACGCGGACCGATTCGACCACTTTCGCTCGTCCGATCTCCGACCCCATCCTGAGGTGCTGAGCGATCGAAGATCGACGCGATCTTTGATCGACCAGCCTCGAAGGCGATTCCAGGGACCGCGAGACGTCTGGAAGCCTCCTTCGAGGCTCCCTGCGGGCGGCGACCGTCGACCGCCGGTCACCTCAGGGGAGGCTGTAGGCGGGGTAACCCGCGCAAACTATTCACCCGCGTCTTGAGCAGAGAGACTGAGCGAGGACCACGACGATGAGGGATGTGCTCACGCCCGGGCAGATGCTCGCCGTCCAGGCGCGCCTGCAGCCCGACCGGATCGGCGCACGCGACCTCGAGCGCGAGATGACCTTCCGGCAGTGGAACGCCCGCGCCTGCCGCCTCGCCAACGGCCTGCTGGGCCTCGGCTTGCGCAAAGGCGAGCGGGTGGCGGTGCTGGCCTACAATTGCGTCGAGTGGCTGGAGATCTACGCCGCGATGGCGAAGGCCGGCCTCGTCGCGGTGCCGATCAACTTCCGGCTGGTCGGCCCGGAGGTGCGCTACATCCTGGAGGACGCCGAGGTCTCCGCCCTGATCCTGCAGGACGAACTGGCCGGCACGATCGAGGAGATCCGCGCCGACCTGCCGGTCGCGGAATCCCGGGTGGTGTGGTTCGGGGCGAGCCCGTGCCCGGCGGGCTTCTCGTCCTACGAGGACCTGATCGGCAAGGCGCGGGAGGACGAGCCCGGCACGGCGATCGACCCGGCCGATCCCTGGATGCTGATGTATACGTCCGGCACCACCGGCAAGCCGAAAGGCGCGATCCGCTCGCATCGCGGCGCCGCCATGCTGTCCATGATTACCGACATCGAGCTCGGCGTCCATCGGCGCGATTCGGCGCTGCTGGTCATGCCCATGTGCCACGCCAACTCGCTCTACTTCTTCGGCGCGTTCAGCTATTGCGGCGGCGTGACGAGCGTATACTCGCGCAAGAGCTTCGATCCCGAGCATTGCGTGCGCGCCCTCGCCGAGGGCGGTGCGAGCTTCACCTCCCTGGTGCCGACCCATTACGCGATGATGCTGGGCCTGAGCCAGCAAGTGCGGAGCCGCTACGACCTCACCCGCATCACCCGCCTGATGATCTCCTCGGCCCCGGCCCGGCCCGACACCAAGCGGGCGGTGATGGAGTTCTTCCCCAATTCCGGCCTCTACGAATTGTACGGCGCCACCGAGGTCGGCTGGGCGACGATGCTGCACCCGCCCGAGCAATTCACCAAGCTGGGCTCGGTCGGCCGCGAATGCGTCGGCTCGGCGCCGATCCGGCTGCTGGATGAGGCCGGCAACGAGGTGGCGGACGGCGAGGCCGGCGAGCTGTATTGCAACAATCCCTACCTGTTCGACGGCTACTGGAAGCTGCCGGAGAAGACGAAGGAGGCCTTCCGCGGCGAGTATTGCACCGTCGGCGACATGGCCCGGCGCGACGCGGACGGGTTCATCCACCTCGTCGACCGCAAGAGCAACATGATCATCTCGGGCGGTGAGAACATCTATCCGTCCGAGGTCGAAGCCCTGCTCGGCGGCCACCCGGCGGTGCACGACGTGGCGGTGATCGGCCTGCCCGACGAGACCTGGGGCGAGCGCGTCCACGCGGTGATCGTCCTGCGCGACGGCGCGACCGCCACCGAGGCCGAGATCCTCGGCTGGTGCAAGGACCGGCTCGCCGGCTTCAAGCGCCCGCGCACGGTCTCGTTCCTGGAGGACGGGGCGATGCCGCGCACCGCGACGGGCAAGAACCTGCACCGGAAGCTGAAGGAAAGGCTGGTGCGGGGGGACGTCTGATTCGACGTCCGCACCCCATCAAACGCCCCTCCTCCGGGAGGAACAACGACACAACGGGAGGGAAACCCATGAGCCAGACCGTCCAGGACCTCAACGCCGACGCGCAATCCTGCGCCGCCTGGATCGCGCAGTTCCTGAAGGCGCGTGGCGTCGACCGGGTCTTCGGGCTCCAGGGCGGTCATATCCAGCCGATCTGGGACCATTGCGCCCGCCTCGGCATCCGCATCGTCGACGTGCGCGACGAGGGCGCGGCCGTCCACATGGCCCATGCCCACGCGGAGCTGACTGGGGAACTCGGGGTCTGCATGGCGACCGCCGGGCCCGGCGTCACCAACTGCGTCACCGGTATCGCCAACGCCTCGCTCGCCCGCGTGCCCGTGCTGCTGATCGGCGGCTGCACCTCGCGGCCGCAGGCCAATCTCGGCCCGCTCCAGGACATCCCGCACGTCGACATCCTGCGCCCGGTCACCCGCCAGTCGCGCACCGCCCGCGTCGCCGACCAGGTGATCCGCGAGCTCGACGAGGCGGTGGCCCGTGCCATGGGCGATCTGGCTGAACCGGGCCCGGTCTACATCGAGATCCCGACCGATGTGCTGCGCGCCCACGTCCCGCCGCAGCTGGTGCTGGACGACTGGATGCGCCCCAAGGCGCCGCGGGTGCTTCCGCCCGATCCGGCCGGGGTCGCGGCCGCCGTCGAGGTGCTGTGGGGGGCGCGTCGTCCGCTGGTGGTGAGCGGCCGCGGCGCCCGGAATGCCGGGCCCGAGCTGGTCCGGCTCCTCGATGCGCTGGGCGCGGTCTATCTCGACACGCAGGAGAGCCGCGGCCTGGTGCCGGCCGACCATCCCGCGACCGTCGGCGCGATGCGGGCCGCCGCCATGACCGAGGCCGACGTGGTCCTGGTGGTCGGCCGCAAGCTCGACTACCAGCTCGGCTACGGCTCGCCGGCGGTCTTCCCGAATGCCCGCTTCGTGCGCATCGCCGACACCGCCGGCGAGCTCGTCGACAACCGCCGCGGCGAGCCGGAATTGCTCGCCACCCCGGCTTTGGCGCTGGCGGCGATCGTCGACGCCGCCGGCAACCGCGCGCCCTCCCTCGACAAGGCCTGGTCCGAGGGCCTGCGCGAGCGCCACGTCCGGCGCTCGACCGGGGCCAAGGTGCCGCAGACGGGAGAGGACGGCCGCGTCCATCCGGCGGCGATCTTCGAGGCGATCCGCCAGGTCGCGGCCCCCGACTACATCGCGGTGGCCGATGGCGGCGACCTCCTGAGCTTCGCCCGGGTCGGCCTGGAGGCGCGGACCTACATGGATGCGGGCGCCTTCGGCTGCCTCGGCATCGGCGTGCCCTACGCCACCGCGGCCTCGCTCGCCTATCCGGACCGGCAGGTGATCTGCGTCACCGGCGACGGCGCCTTCGGCATCAACGCGATGGAGATCGACACCGCGGTCCGCCACGGCGCCAAGCCGGTCATCATCGTGTCGAACAACGCCGCCTGGAACATCGAGCGCTACGACCAGGAGTTCAATTACGGCGGCCGGGTCGTCGGCACGCTGCTGGCCGATTCCGACTACGCCGCCATGGCCCGGGCGCTCGGCGCCCATGGCGAGCGGATCGAGCGGCCGGAGGATCTGCCGGCCGCGATCGAGCGGGCCCTCGCCAACGCCCCGGCACTCATCGACGTCACCACCTCGCAGGTCGCGGTGTCGTCGGATGCCCGCAAGGGCCTCGGCTTCGTGCCCGACTACCAGCCGCTCACCGCCTGGGACGATGCCGAGCGGCGGCGGCGCGGCGAGGCCGTGTGATACCATCGCGCTTTCGCATCGACACGTCGATGCGAAAGCGTCCGGCGCATCAGCGCCGGCGCCCGTCCGGGCTTAGCCAGCGCCTTCGAACGAGTCCGTTCGAAGGCGCGGCGGTATGACGCGCCGCGTCCGGACGCGGATCGCGACCCGCGGCGTCACCGCCCCGGGCCGCGATCCGGCGGCGGGCGATAGGCCTCGGGGGGCAGGTCGCGCGACAGGGTCTCGCCGGCGCCGCGGCCCGGCGCCGGGCTCGGTGCCGGGGTGGCGCCGGGGGGTTCGGCCGGCGGGGGGCTGTCGGTGATGTAGCGCTGGGAGCCGCTCCGGGGCGTCGCCTCGGGCGCCGGCGGGGCTTCGGGTGGCCGTGTTTCGGGGGGGCTGGGCGCGAGGTAGCGGCGCCCGCCCTCGGCCGGCGGCGGCACAGGGACGGTCGGGCGGGTCGGGGCCGGCTCCGCCTGGGGTTGCGGCCGCGGCTGTGGTTGCGGGCGTTCCGGAGGGGGCGGCACCGGACGGGCCTCCGGCGCGGGCTCCGCTTTGGCGGGGCGGGGCACCGCCTTGGCCGGGCGCCGGCGGGGGGCCGGGCGCGGCGCGGGCACCTGGACCACGCCGTCGACGGGCAGCGCGATCGTCAGGTGCTGGACCGCCGCCACGAGGTCGTCGAGGCTCGCCTGGGCGGTGCGGCAGAGCCGGATCCGCAGCGACAGGGCGCGGCGCGGCGCGGACGGATCGGCGACACCGAAGATCCCGTCGCGGGACGTCGCCTGCGCGCCGCGGCGGGGCCGCTCGAACCACTGCCACGCGTAGAGGCAATCGGCCCCGAGCGCCATGCCGACCGGGCCGTAGGCGTTGCGCCCCGGCCTCGCCTGCACCCGCATTGTCTCGCCGGGGAAGCGCACCGCGATCTCGCCCGCGATGCCGAACTCGCTCGGCTTGGCGAGCCGCGGCGGGAAGGCGAGGAGCAAGTCGCCGGTCTCGTTGCGCAAGCCGATCTCGGCGTGGTTGCGCCCGTCGCCCCCCCCGTAGGTGATGCGCTGGTCGAAGCCGTCGCGGTGGCGGGTCTCGATCACCGCGGTGACCCGGCCGGCGCCCGGCAGCCGCAGGGCCGGGGCGGCCTGCGCCAGGGCGCTTCCCGCGCCCGCGAACCCGGCGATCACGGCGAGAAGGCAGAGGGGGAGGCGGGCGCTCACGGATAGCCTCTCTCGGAGGGGAGCGCGCGCTCCGAGGTGGAGCGGGCCGGCACCGAGAAGCGGACGCTCTCAGGGGAGGCGGACCGGGTGCGGTCGCCCTGCTGGTCCTGCCACAGCGTCCCGGGCGGGGGCGCGCTCAGGCCCTCCGGCTTGTCGAGGCCGTTATAGCCCGGCAGGAGCGTGTAGCCGTAGCGCTCGTAGGGCATCGCGCCGGCACCGGGCACCCGGCGGGCCACCAGCGGCGGCGCCGGCACCGCCGGCTCGCGGGCATAGGTCCCCGCAGCCGCCTGACCGGGGCCTTGGCCGGCCGCCGGATAGCGGAGCGGATTGTCGAGGGGCACCGCCAGGGGGAACTCGCCGCGCTGGACCGCCGGGGGCACCGCCTCGGCCCGGCCGCCGGCGCCCGGGGCGTCCGGCCGGGGCACGCGGCCGTAAGTGCCCTGAGGCTCGGGCCGCGGGGCGTTGGCCGCCGCGGGCGCGGCCCGGCCGGTTGGCGCATTCGCGACCTGCACGGCGCAGGGGAGCGGCGGGCCGCCCTGGCTCTCGCGGAACAGGAGGTCGACCACCTTCGGGAAGAGGCCGTCGTAGCGGTTGACCACCTCGAGATACGGGCGCTGGCGCCGCAGGCGCTGCAGGGTCAGGGCGTAGCCGAACACCGTGCTCTCGCTCGGCATCCAGGCGACCGCGCGCTGGAACCATTCGAGGGCGGCGTCGAACTGGCAGGAATTGTAGGCGTACCAGGCCAGGCCCTGCGCGCCCTCGCCGGAGGCGGTGGCGTTGACGACGCGGGCGTAGCGCTCGATCCGGGCCGGCTCGATATAGGGCGGGCTCGCCAGCGTCAGCTTGCGCTCCAGGAGGTCGATGAACAGCAGCTCGTTGCCGACGAAGCGGTCGCGCCAGGCGAACGCCACCTCCTCGGCCTCGCGCATCATGTTGAGCTCGCGCAGGGTATGGGCGAGGCCGTGCGCCACCATGGCGTCGCCGCCCCGCGCGATCGCCAGCTTGAACCATTCCAGCGCCTCGCGGAACTGGCGCCGCTTGTAGGCGTACCAGCCGAGCAGCCCGGTCTGGCTCGGCTCGGCGGTCTTGCGGGCATAGGCCTGGAAGGCGCTGAGCTCAGGGAGCGTCGGCGTCTGGGCCGGCTCGTCGTGCAGGAAGGCGGCGATCCGCGCCCGGGTGATGTCGAGGCGGATCGGCTCGAACTCGGACACCCCGGACGAATCCTGGCGGCCCGGATCTTGTCGGCCCATGGCGATCAGGCGCTCGGCCTGCTCCATTTTGATATGGGCCATCGCCTTCTGGATCGTGGCGAGGCGCGCGCCGGTGTCGGCGTTGCCGTCCAGCACCGACTTGTAGAGGTTGAACGCGTCCTCGGTCGCCCCCGTGGCGGCAAGGTCGTCGGCGATCGTCCAGATGCTCTCGACGTCGGCCGGGTCGAGGGCGCTCGGATCGGCGCGGTAGAGCGCGACGACCTCTTCCGGGTTCTTGCCCGCCGCCGCCGCGATGCTGGAGCGGAACTCGGCCCGGCGCAGCTTGCGCCCCAGCTCTTCGGAGGGCTGCCAGGACGGCTCGACCGAGCGGCGCGCGGTGATCGCGGCGCGCAGGTCCTGGAGGCGGCCGGCAGTGAACAGGTCCCAGAGCGGCGCCTCCTCGGGCGGGCTCGGCTGCAGGCTGTCGAGGTCCGGCGGCTCGGTCCAGCCCGGATAGAGCCGCTTCAGGCGGGCGATCTCCGCCTTCATCCGGGCGGTCTGCTTCTGCGAGGCGTAGTAGCGCAGGGCGCTCTCGTCGACCATGCCGGGCGTGCGGGAGGTCTCGGGGTCGACCATGATGGCCGGCGCGCGCACGCCGTCGCCGTAGACGACCCGCGGCACCGCGGTCTCGGGCGCCTGGGCGAAGGCAGGCGCCGCGGCCAAGAAAAGTCCCGCCGCGGCCAGGAAAAGTCCCGCCGCGGCCAGGACAAGTTCCGCCGCAGCGAGGCCGAGGGCGAAGGCGGGCGGCAGGCGGAGTCTCACGACTTGAGGCATGACGGGGTGCGCATCCGGGCCGCGACCAGGGCGAGGAGGTGGAGCGTCGCCGGGTAGTAGTTCTGCCCGTCCTGCACGCTGCGTAAAGCCTCCGGGAAGGGCGTGCCGTCCTGTGCACAGGCGACGAGGGCCGGCAGCGCGGTGTAGCCCGGCTCGGTCAGCCACTCGACCGGGCGGCCGTCGCGGGTATCGACGATCGGCAGGCGCTCGCGGTCGATCCCGCCCCACAGGGTCCGGAACGGCGCGTAATCCTCCGGCCGGCCGACGCCCGCCCAGGCGAGGTAGAGCGGGATGCGGATGGCATTGTAGGAGAAGAGCGGCGGGAAGCCGTCGGCAGGGCGCAGGGCCTCGTCCTTGGCGGAGATCCACTCGGTCGGCAGGCCGCTCGGTCCGAAGCGCGAGCGGCGCAGGATCTCGATGCCGCTGCGGATCACCGAGGCCCAGTCGTATTCGGGCGCGACGATGCTCAATCGCTGGAAGGCCGGGAAGACCCAGTAGGAGAGGTTGACCAAAGGCCCGTCGGCCCGGTCGCGGGCGGCGAAGCCGGCGACCGCCGGCAGCACCAGGGGTCCGGGGGCGGCACGGAACAGGATCGTCTTGCGGCCGAACTCCACGGCGATGCGCCGTGCCGCCGTCCGGTAGGACGGCTCGCCCCAGGCCTCCGCCGCCTCGGTCAGGGCCCAGGCGACCAGGATGTCGCCGTCGGTGGCGTTGTTCATGTCGGCGACCGCGGGGCGGTGGTCCGGCGCCCAGCGCCAGGCCAGCAACTCGTCGGAGCGCACCAGCAGGTTGGCGCGGGTCCAGCCCCAGATCCGCTCGAAGGTGGCCCGGTCATTGGCCGCCACCGCCAGCAGCATGCCGTAGCCCTGGCCCTCGCTGTGGCTGATGAAGCCGTTGGCGGTGTCGATGATCCGGCCCTTCTCGGTGACGAACCGGGCCCGGTAGGCGCGCCAGCCCGGATCGTCCCCGAGGCTGCCGGCCAGCGCCGGCACGGAAGCGCGGCCCGGCATGTCGCCCGGACTGGCCGGGGGCAGGCTCGGCACGGCGATGGCGGGGGGCACGGGGGTTGCCTCCTGTCCTTGCGCGAGTTGGCCCGGCGCACCGTCGGGCGCAGGAACGGCCTGCTGCGGTACTTGCAGATCTTGGACGGCCTGCGGCGCCTGACCAGCCTGGGCCGCCGGCTGGGGCGCCTGCGGCATCGGGTCGGCCTGCGGCGCCTGTGCCCATCCGGTCACCGTCGTCAGGAGCAGGAACGCGGCGCAGGCGGGCGCGGGGCGGGACCGGCGGCTCATCGGTTCCTCCGGCCGAGCTGGCGTACCAGGCTCGTCGTCGCGAGCCCGAGGCAGAGCGCCATGACCAGCGTCATCGCCACGTAGGCGCCGGGATTGAGGGAGAGCCAGGCCGCCGAGACGAGGCGCAGGTTCGCGAGGCCCCGGCTTTGCGTCTCGATCAGCCCGATGCGCTTGGGCTGCACGGTGCTGAGGCTGCCGTCCGAGGCGTCGAGAAAGGCGGCCTGGCCGACGAGGCCGGTCCACACCACCGGATCGACGAGGCAGGAGACCGACGCCTTGAGCATCGAGGCATTCGGTGCGGTCACCAGCACGGTCCCGTCCGCGAGCCGCCCTCCCGCCCCTTGCGCGATGATCACCGAGGCGCGGGGATTGAGCGGCACCGCCTCCGGCGCCGGCCCGCCGGCGAGGCGAAGCGCGAGGTCGCGGGTCTCCGCCGCCCGCTGGATCAGGCCGGTCCAGGCATTGGCAAGCACGGCCGGGACGACGCCGAAGCCGCGCGCCGACTCGTCCCAGCGCGCGAACAGGTCCGCCTCGCTGTCGGCGGGCGCCTCGGCGGGGTCGGGCGCGGGGGCAGGCGTCGTGGCTTGCACCGGTGCTTGCGCCGGGACCGCGGCGGCCGTGCGCAGGGGCGTGGTGAGGGCCGGCAGGGCGCAGCGCATCGGCAGGTTGCGGCGCAGGCGGTCGAGGGTGACGACGCCCTCGGCCCCGAACGGGCCGGGGGTGGCCACGGTCTCGGCCCGTCCCTCCCAGATCCCCCGGATCTGTGCCGGATCGAGGCCGACCGCCTCGAGGGCGGCGGGGGTGAGGGCGCGGACCGGGGCGACGATGAGGTGGGCGCCGCCGCCCGCCTCGCGCTCGTCGCTGCCGATCTCGAAATCGATCACGCGCCCGGCCGCGATGGCCAGGCGCGCCGCCAGGGTCGCGGCGGCGGAGGCCGAGTCGCGGTCCGGGGTGGGCAGGACCAGGCGCGGGCGCGGGCCGGCTGGCGAGAGACCGGGCGCCAGGAACGGCACCGCGCCGGCCTTGACGGCGGCGAGGTCGGGGCTGCGCACCGCGCGGGCGAGGGCCGGGACGTCGATCCGGGTGCGGTCGAGGAACAGGAAGCGGGCGCGCTTGGCGCCCGGCGCCAGGGTGTCGCAGGTCCGGTCGGCGGCGGTGGGAAGCTGGGCGCTGATCTCGACGCGGTTCAGACCCGGGCGCCACAGGCTCAGGGGCAGCGGGATCGCGCTGTCGGTGAACACCTCGCCGCGGCTGTAGGGCAGGGGCACGCTGGCGGCGTTGCGGCCGTTGATGTCGACGACGATCCGGGCGCTCGGCTCCAGGCCGGCCGCGTAGCCCCCGGCAAGGTGCAGGATCACCTTGCCGTAATCGGCCGGGACGAAATCGGCCGGGAAGCGCACCGCGAAGCCGACCCGCAGGAGCCGGCCGTTGAACTCGCGGCTCGCGACCCCGAGCTGCTCGAGGGTCAGGCTCTCGCCGCCCTGGACCGGGTAGCCCCGGCTCAGTTCGGCGAGCCTCGTCCCCGCCGGCGTGCCGGACCCGTCGCCCGAGGCAGCGAGCGTCGCGATGGCCTGGCGGACATCCGCCGCGGACGGACCCGTGACGACGACGGTCGGGGCGCGGCTGCCGCGGGGCGCCAGCACGGCGACCCGTGGGCCGGTGATCGGACCCAGCTCCTCCAGCCCTTCCGTGCCGCGGATCTCCGCGGCGGTGCCGACGACGAGGTTGAGGCCGGCGCGGCCGGAGAGGGCCTGGCCGAAGCTCACCGCCGGCCGGGCCAGCCGCCCGACCAGGGCGACCGCCTGCACGGCGCCGATCATCCGCTCGAGCCGCTCCGGGCTCGGCCGCTCGGTGAGCAGCACGCCGATCGGCAGCGCGCCGCTCTCGTCGGGCTCGAGCGCCGCCAGGGTCTTGAGGTCGAGGTCGGCGGCCTGGCCCACGACGAGGCCGGAGCGCGACGGATCGATCTGGGTCCACAGCTCGTAGGTGGCCTCGGTCGAGCAATCGACCCGGTGGCGCTGGCTCGCGGCGAGCGCCACCGCGTTGTAGCCGGGCCGGAGCAGGCCCTCGGGGATGGGGAACTCCACCACCTTGACGGCGCCGGGCGCCTGGATCCGGGTCCAGCCGACCTTGGTGCCGTTGACGCTGCCCGACAGCTCGGAGGATTCCGGCGCCACCGAGATCGCCGACAGGTACGAGACGCGCAGCTTCGCCGATCCCCGGGCCTGCGCCTCGGTCAGGTAGACGGGGAATTGCAGCGCGTCCTCCTCGCCGGCGAGGCGATAGCCGCGGGCGCCGGCGGGAAACCGCCGCGCCGCCTCGACCGCCGCCACGACCGCCATGCCGCGGCGGGCGGGATTGGCCTCGGGCGGCTGTCCCTGCGGCCCTTGCCCTTGGGTTCCCTGTCCCTGCGGCCCTTGCCCCAGCGGTCCTTGCCCTTGCGGCCGCGGCGGCGCAGCGCGAAAGGGCTCGCCGGCGGGCGGCAGGGTCAGGCGCTCGGTCGGGCCGGTGCCGAGGAAGCTCTGGGCGAGGGTAGGAGTGGCGGACAGGCACAGGACGAGTGCCGCCACCGTCCGCCCGCAGGATGCGCGCCTCTCCTGCCCGGCCGAGCCCGCGCCCGTCCGGTCGCGGGCAAGCCCGGAAACGGCTGGGACGGGGACAGTGCCACGTACGACGAACCGTCGAAGGGCAGCGAGGCGGCGCAGCATCATCCCGGCCTCACGCCGCATCGGTGCGCCGGCCGCGAGCGGCGGCGAGCGCGCGGTCGTTCTCGAAATCGAGCATCAGGCGGACCCAGTCGCCGTCGGCCTCCGCCTCGGCAGGAGCCTGGGTCTGGGCCGAGGTCGGGGCGTGAGCCTGGGCGTGAGCTTGCGCGTGAGCCTGGGTCCGGATCGGGATGGTCGGCCGTATCGGCGGCGCCAGGGGAAGGTCGACCGGCTGCAAGGGCGCGGGCTCCTTGGCAGACTCCTTGGCAGGCTCCTTGGCCGCCTCCGGGGCGAACCCGGTGGCAACCTCCCGGGCAGGCTCGTCGTAGACCGGGGCCAGCGCCTCGACCGGCACGGGGCGGCGCACCTCGCCGGCGAACGCGTAGCGCAGGGCGCGGACGGGCTCGGCGAGGCCCCACCAGATGAATTGCAGCGTGCCGGTGAACAGGTCCTTGTGGCGGCGCCGGCGCAGCTGGAACCGACGCATCGCCTCGGCATCGCCGTACATCAGGCCGGCGAGCGCGACGTAGTCCTGGGTCCGCAGGGTCCCGAAGGCGAGGCGGCAGACCGCGTCGGCGCCGGCCCGCGTGACCGGCCCGAGCACCACCGGCAGGGCCCCGGCGGGGCGGCTGCCGGCCATCGGCACCACCGTGAGCGTGCCGGGAACCGGGCGGTGACCGGCGCCGGGGGCGAGGAAGGCCGCCGGCATCCGCACCGTGCAGGCCTCCGCCGAGACCCGCTCGATCGCGACATCGACGGCCCGCCCCCCGAGGGTGAGCTGCCCACGGCGGCTGACCGGGAGCGACGGGGTGCGCTCGATCTGGCGGCGCTCGGCGCAGACCCCGAGCGCCGCCCCGGCGGTGAGCAGGTTGAACAGGTTCCACAGGCCGACGACCAGCATCAGGTTGGTCACGCCGGGTTCGAACAGGTAGCGCCAGGCCGCGACCAGGCAGCCGGTGAGGAGCAGGCCGTAGACGGCGAAGAACGGCAGCGACAAAGCCGACAGGTGGTCGTGGTCGAGCGTCGCGCCCTTGTTGGTGACGTTGAAGGTCGGCTTGCGCGGCGACCAGATCACCGAGACGATCGCCTTCGACAGGTACAGACCCTGGACGTATTCGTACAGCTCCGAGACGAACGGCCAGCGAAACTTTCCGTAGACGTAATTCTGCATCATCAAGTTGATGACGATGTAGGTCGCCGTGTAGGCGATCGATTCGTCGACGCTGGCGACGAAGATCTTCAGGTCGAAGAAGATGTGCAGGAGCGGCGCGAACATGAAGACGAGCCGCGGAACGGGGAAGAACCAGAATGTCATGCTCGACAGGTAGGCGAGCTTCTGGATCGGCTTGAGGCCGCGCTGCAGGGCCGGGTTCTTCAGGATCAGGATCTGGAACATGCCCTGGCACCAGCGCGAGCGCTGGCCGACGAAGTCGGCGAGCGTGTCGGGCTGGAGGCCGGCGATCAGCGGCTTGTCGACATAGGCGCTGGTCCAGCCGCGGGAATGCAGCTCGAAGGCGGTCTCGCAATCCTCCGTGATGGTGATGCCGGCGAAGCCCCCGGCCTCGTCGAGAGCGGCGCGGCGCAGGAGCGCCGCCGAGCCGCAGAAGAACGAGCCGTTCCACTTGTCGAGCCCGGCCTGCGTCACCGCGTAGAACATCTCGTTCTCGGACGGCATCCGCTCGAAGGTGCGCAGGTTCCGTTCGATCGGATCCGGGTTGAGGAAGGCGTGCGGGGTCTGGACCAGGAAGAGCCTCGGATCCTCGGCGAAGTAGCCGACGGTCTCGGCGAGCAGCGAGCGGAACGGCACGTGGTCGGCATCGAGCACCAGCACGAGGTCGCCGGTGGCGGCAGCAAGGCCGTTGTTGAGGTTGCCGGCCTTGGCGTGCTCGTTGCGGGCCCGCGTCAGGTAGCGGGCGCCGAGTTCCTCGCAGAGCGCCTGCAGCTCGCGGCGCCGGGCCTGCGCGCCTTGAGCCTTCTCGGGGTTCGGGTCGGCGCATTTCTGGTCGGTGCCGCCGTCGTCGAGGAGCCAGACCGTCAGCTTCTCGGGCGGGTAGTTCATCTGGCGGGCGGCGGCCAGTGTCATCGCCAGGATCTCGGCATCCTCGTTGTAGCTCGGCACGAAGACGTCGACGGAGGGAAGGTCGGCCGCCGGCGCGGCCGCGGGCGGCGGGCGGCGCAGCGGCTCGGCGTTGATGACCAGGCTGACGAACAGGATGAAGACGCAGTAAAGCTCGCAGAGCAGCAGCAGGAGCCCGAAGCCGAAGCTGACCGGATCGCCCGGCGAGGGCAACGTGTCGGTCACCCGCCACAGGATGTACCGCAGCACTACCAGGCTGCCCATCGCCAGGAAGACGAAGCGGGTCCGCGGCCCGTCGAACACGAGCCAGAGCCCGGCCATCGCCGCCATGGCGGCGAGGCTCATCGCGAGCTGGTTCTGGGTGCCGACGGGCTGGCTCAAGAGGGCGAGGCCGGCCGCCGTCGTCCCGATCCACGCCAGCCATCGCAACGCACGCACCACGCCCGCCACCTCAGAATCGCCCAAGCCTCTGCGCCCAAGCCCCTACGCCATAGGAATATGTCGGTTTCTCGTTACGAGAACCTGTTTTTTGTCGATGAGCCGAGAGGTCTTTGGATCCAACATTGCGTGATTCCGGAATCGAAACGCCACGCTTGGCTTGAGACCGATTTAGGACATTTCGGAGAATTCGCAAATCTCAACCGCAAGTTCGGTTGCATTTCCTAGGACTATTTTGTTAGATCCCCATATGACGGCAAGATTCCGCGCTATCGACGTTGCATCATGTTCGACCGGGCACGCCGGTTTGCGCGTCGTCCGGGCGGCCGGGAGCGGCCGGTGACGCGCGTCGCACACGGCATCGTGCCTTTTGGGGCGATCGGAGACCTGCTGGGAGGTCAGGGAGCGCGCGGCATCCCGAGCTTTCTCTAGGTCATCCCGGCACCACGCGGGGGAGCCCGGCATTGGGGGCGCCGCGGGCGGGCGACAGCCGGTGCGACGCAGGACGACGCGACGCACGACCGAACGAGCCCATGCCGCCTCGCCGAGGAGGGTGCGGGGGAGGAGGGTGCGGGGGGAATCTCGACCCGCCCACCTCGCCTCCGCCGGTGCGGCGGGCCTCAGAAGTTCGCCCGCGCCTCGATGCTCGAATAATAGCCCGAGCCCTGGACCCGGTCCTGCACGTAGCCCGCCGCCAGCGACATCTGGACCGGCCCGAACTTCACGCCCGACAGATGGGCACCGATGCGGTACTGGCGGAAGAAGTCGTCGCCGAGGAACAGCGCCTCGGGACCGATATAGACGCCGTCGGCGACCATGTAGCCGACGCGGAGGCGGGAATAATAGGCGTTGAACTTGGTCGAGTAGGAGCCGTACGCCGACACCATGGTGCGATCGGTGGGATTGGCGTAGAAGTTCGCGGCGACGCGCAGGCCGATCCCGGTTCCGACCACCGGGTTGCCGGGATCGGGGATCGAGAGCTGGTTGCTGCGCACGTTGAAGCCGATGAAGCCGGCGAGGGCGGCGTCGCGCCAGACCCATTCGTAGCCCGCCATCGCCGAGCCTTCCTGCTGGTAGCCCGTCACCCGCGAGGCGACGGCCTGGCCCGGATAGGAATAGGTGCCGGCGATGGCCTCGACCCGCACCCGCGGGCCGCTCTGGGTCGGCGGGCCGGCGAGCGGCGCCGTGACGGTGATCGAGCCGAAGGCCGAGCTGTTGGAGGTGACGCTGGTCGAGCCGTCGACGGCGATCGCCCAGCTGTCGTCGACCGCCTGGGTCTGCGCGCCGGTATACCAGTCGGCATCCGCCGCCGGCGCCCGCAGATCCGCCGCCCGGACCATGCCGGCCGTGGCGATCACGGCCAGGCTCGCGCCCCCGAGAAGACGCATCATTCGATACTGACCCGAGGCAATCAACGCCGCCTCCTACGCAACACACCGATAGACTGTGCACTGCTTTATGCGGGCGGACGGTTAAATTTCGCTTGCCTGACCCGCAGATCGCATCGGCAAATTTTACCGATTGGGCGAGAACGTTTCCCGCGCGGTCCGGACCGGCGCGCGGATCAGGCGGCGCGGGCGGCCAGCACGGCGGCGAGGTCCTCGCGCCGGAACGGCTTGTCGAGCTGAAGGAACCGGCGCGCGGCGGCAGGCAGCTGGCCGTGCGGGCTCGCCAGGATGACGCGGATGCCAGGGTGGCGCTCGACCACGGTGGCGGCGAGCTGGAGACCGGTCATCACCGGCATCGCCTGGTCGGCGATCA
Organism: Methylobacterium currus; assembly: GCF_003058325.1. Classification (NCBI taxonomy): domain Bacteria; kingdom Pseudomonadati; phylum Pseudomonadota; class Alphaproteobacteria; order Hyphomicrobiales; family Methylobacteriaceae; genus Methylobacterium; species Methylobacterium currus. The sequence goes on along the minus strand of NZ_CP028843.1, from coordinate 5,878,035 downwards.
TCGCGTCGAAGGCGGCGTCGCGGGCGAGCAGCTCCAAGGCGTGCTCGCCGGAGGCGGCCTGGACCACGCGATGGCCGAGCTCGGCCAGGGCCTCGACGAGGCTGGCGCGCACGAGGCTGTCGCTCTCGACGAGCAGGATGCGCAGCGACGCCTGCGGCACCGGACCGGCGATGGCCTCCCGGCGCGGCTCCGCACGGCCCGCTCCGACAGCGCTCGCCTCCACGGTGCGCGCTTCCGCATTGCGCGCTTCCGCGCGCAGCCAGGCCTCGGCGAGGAACGCCTCCTCGCCGCAACCGTCGCTGAGCACGCGCCAGCCGCCGCCGCTCCCGCTCAGGAGCCGCCCCACCGTCTCGAGCGCATGGACCTGCGACCGCGCGGCGGTACCGGGCGGGCGGCGCCCGCTCGCGAACAGCACGCGCAGGGCCGGCCCCTCCGGCATGCCGGGAACCGGCGGGGCGCCGGCCGGATGCTCGGCCGCCCCGATCGCGAAGCCGTGCAGGCCGAGGTCGCGGACATGGAAGGCGAGGTTGAGCAGCACCAGCTCGACGAGCCGCTCGCCGCAGGCGGCCTTCGGCAGGTCCTCGGGGATGCGGGTGATGAGCGGCGCGTCGTGCAGGACGTTCGCCTCGAGGAAGGGCAGGAACGCCGCCACGGTGGCGGCCAGGTCGGAGGAGGACAGCTCGGCCGGAACAGGATCGCCGCCGATCTCGCCGCCGCGCACCAGTCCGAGCAGGCGCCGGGTGAGCGCCGCGCCGCGCTGGGCGCCGGCCAAGGCCGCATCGGTCAGGGCCGTCTGGCGCGGATCGAGGCCGGTCTGGCGCCGCAGCACCCCGAGATTGGCCAGCACCACCGTGAGCACGTCGTTGAAATCGTGGACGATGCCGTCGGTGACCCGGCGCAGGACGAGGTTGCGCCGCCGCTCGTTGGCGCCCGCCGGGGTCTCGGCGGCGTCCCCCTCGCGGATCGTCCGGCTGAGGGCGTGGACCCGGATCCGGCCGGCGGCGTCGCGGCCGCGCAGGAGCCGCACCAGCAGCCGGCGGCCGGATTCGGGCCCCGGCCCGCTCATGCGCATCACGACGTCATGGGGGCCGTCGGCCCCGAGCGCCGCCGCGAGGGAGAGGTCGAGGAGCGGGCGGTCGGCGGGCTCGAACCGGGCGCCGAGGTCGGCCAGCGTCGCGACGCGGTCGGCCGCCGCGAGGGCGCCGGCACCGTCAGGGTCCGACCACACGACCTGCCTCGTCTCGGGATCGATCTCCCAGCAGGTCCAGCCCGACATCTCCTCGAAGGTGTGCAGGCGCCCCCGCACGCGGTCGAGGCCGGTCCCGGCCCCGGCGAGCCGGGCATCGAGGCTCTGGGCCCGGTCGCGGACGGTGCCGGCGATCGCCGCGATCTCGCGCACCCGCGACACCGGTCCCTCGCCGTCGTCGGCGGTGCCGGCCTCCTCGGCGAGGCGCCGCAGGCGCGCCGAGACCCGCCCGCCGAGGGCGTAGCCGAGGCCGCCGGCGGCGAGCACGAGTCCGATCCCGAGGGCGATCAGGCGCGGATCGGGCCGCGGCTCGGGCCGCAGCGGGAGCCCGGGCGCCGAGGCGGTGACGAGCCAGCCCGGGCTGGCGATGTCGCGGCTGCCGCGGGTGGGCGCGGCCTCGTGCGGAAGCGGGTCGTCCGCGGCCGGCAGCGGGCCGACGAGCGCGCGCCCGTCCGCTCCGGCCACCGCGAAGCGGATCCCGTCGCCGGCTCCGAGCGTCCGGCGGACCCGCTCGGCGATGCCGTCGAAATAGGCCGGCGCGGCGCGCAGCAGGAGGCGGTCCGACCGGCCGGGGGCACCGAGCGCCAGGGTCAGCGCGAAGGGCGCCTCCTCGGGGCCGGCCGCCACCGCGACCTGAGCGTTGCGGGCGGGCGAGCGGTCGACCCGCAGCCCGCCGGGTCCGCCGGCGGCGCGCAAGGCGCCGTCGGGGGCCAGCAGCGCGGCGTCGCGGTAGCGCGGGTTGAGGGCAAGCCAGTCCCGCAGCCGGCCGGCGCGCCAGGCATCGGACAAGGTGGCATCGTCGAGGCGCAGGAGCAGGGCGGCGTTGCGGGCGTCGTTGATCGAGGCGCTGAGTTCCTCGTCGAGCGCGTCGGCATAGGAGCGCGCGGCCTGGACGAGATTGCGGGCGAGGGCGGGATGCGCCGTCGCGGCGTCGCGCGGGGGGCCGGAGAGCGCGCCGCCGAACCAGGCCAGCCCGAAGGCCGCGGCCGCCACCGTGGCGAGCTGGGCCGCGTTCAGCACCTTGAGCGAGATCCGGACCGAGTCCAGCATGAACGGGTTCCACGGCGCGAGCGCGACCACCGGCCGTCAGGTCGGTCCTCACGTCCGTTACCCTGGGCGGATTCGTGCTTAAGACGAGGTTAACGCCGCGCCGGGGCGGTCCGGCGATCAGGCTTTCGCGCCGATTCCCCAGCGCCCGCAATAGTCCGCGAGCGCCCCCGGCTCCGGGCCGGCCAGCGCCACGTAGCCGTCCGGTCGCACCAGGTAGGCGGCACCCTCCGCGAAGCCCGCCTCCCGCGCCGCCTCCGTCCACCGGAAGGCCTGGAGCGGCAAGCCGAGGCGGTCCGCCTCCTCGGCGAGGTCGGGGCGGCCGGCGCCGTAGACGTGGACCTGCCAGGACAGGCTCGCGAGGGGCACGAAATTGTCGGGGTCTCCCAGCCAGGGCAGGCGGTCGCCGCCCTGCACCCGCCCGGCCCGGCCCGCGCTCAGGGGGCTGTCGTGATAGGCGATGCGGACCTGCGACACGGTGTCGAACAGCGCCTTGCGGGCCGCCGCGAAGCCCCAGAGCGCCGGCAGGAGATGAGGCAGCAGGACGGTGCGCAGCACCTGGCCGCCGAGCCCGGGTCCGGTCACTGCGCGGAATGCCCGGTCGGTCGTGGCGACGAGGCTCCGGGCGAAGGCGATCCGCTCCGGCTCGTAGCTGTCGAGGAGGGCGGGAGCGGCCCGGCCGGCGACGGCCTCGGCGAGCTTCCAGCCGAGATTCACCGCGTCGCCGATGCCGGTATTCATCCCCTGGCCGCCGGCCGGGCTGTGGATGTGGCCGGCATCGCCGGCGAGGAAGCAGCGCCCGGCCCGGAACCGCTCGGCCACCCGGTGATGGACGTGGTAGGTCGAGAACCAGTTCACCCCCTCGACCCGGATGCCCATCAGCGCCTCGATGCCCGGGCGCAGATCCTCGAAGGTCAGGCCGGGACGAGAGGTGAGCGCGGCCGGCACGAGCCCGATCAGGCGCTGCATGCCGGAGAGGCGCACCGGCAGCATCAGTCCGAGGCCGTGGGCGCCGAGCGTGACGGACAGCTCCTCGCGAAACCCGCCGGCGACGCGCGCATCGGCGACGTAGAACAGCTGGTCGTAGGTGCCGCCCGGAAACCCGATGCCGAGCGCCTCGCGCACCCGGCTATGGGCGCCGTCGCAGCCGCACAGATAGGCGGGCGTGCAGACCTCCTCGGTGCCGCCGCGCGACAGCGTGGCCCGGACGCCTGACCCGTCCTGCGACAGGGCCGTGAGCCCCGTGCCCCACTCGACCGCGACGCCGGCCCGCGCGAGCTGTCCCACCAGCAGGCGCTCGTGATCGTCCTGCGCGTAGGCGAGGACGAAGGGATAGGGGCTCTCGCCGGCGCCGAGGTCGCGGAAGCTGACGCAGGCCACCTCCTCGCCGCCCTCGCGCAGGCGTACAGCCGGAATCATGACGCCCCCGGCCACGACCGCGTCGGCGAAGCCGAGCTGTCGGTAGAATTCGAGGGTGCGGGCCTGCACCACCATCGCCCGCGAGGCCGTGCCGGGGCCCTCGGCCTGATCGACGATCCGGAACCGGACGCCGTGCCGGGCGAGCTGCAGCGCGAGGTTGAGCCCGGTCGGGCCGGCGCCGACGATCAGGACCGGCGGGGCGACGGGCTGGGGGGTGGTGGACATGGCGCTCCTCCCACGCGGCGACGAAGACCAGGGGGACAGTCTCGGCCGGGAACGGAGAAGCGGCAAGATGGCCGGGTCGGCGCCGCATGCTGCCCTCTTCCGGGCGCGGCCTTCCCGACCCGATCCTCGGGCCGGAGACCGGCCGCGACGGTTCAGCCGGAGGAGGCGGCCGTGACGACGAGATGCACCCCCGCCGCCTTCTGCACGATGTGCAGCACAGTGAACAGGTGGCTGGCGGTCGGATTGCCGGTCGGTCCGAGCATGTGCATCAGGCTCTTGGACGAGGTACCGGCTTCTTCCGCCAGGCGCTCGAAACCGATCGTCGCGTCGATGTCGTCGCGCAGGATCGCCTTGCCGGTGTCGAGGTCGCCGGCGAGCAACGGGTCGACGGCTTCGGTCAGCAGGGCATCGCGGAAGGCAGGGTCGCGCTCGGCACGCGCCTTGAGGGTGTCCTGTACGCTGCGGGTCGGGGCCATCGCTCCTCCTTGCACCATCGCATCGCCGGAGGCCTGCCGAAGAGCCCGGGTCTACGCCTCGGGCTCCGCCCCATCGGCCGCCCCGAGCATGAACCACACCAGGGCCGCGGTCTTGATCGAGTACGGCGAGTCGCTGATGACGAGGAGCAGGCAGAGATAGATCGCCATGGCGCAGCGCAGGCGCCAGCCGTCGGGGTTGCGGGCCGGCATCAGGACGAACAGGCCCCAGGCCGCCAGCGCGCCGGCGATGCCGACCTGGGTGAGCGTGTAGGCGTAGCCGGAATCCGACAGGAAGACCTTGTCGGCCATGATGCCCCACACGCCCTCGAGCGGCAGCGAGGTGATGAGCAGGGCGGCCCAGAGCAGGCGGCCCGAGATGTCGTTCTGCCAGCTGACCTGGATGCTCTCGAAGCCGTAGATCGCCAGCGCGAGCAGGATCGTGAAGGGCAGGGCGAACCAGAGCAGGCGCGGCAGGCGGTACCCGACCAGCATCGCCCCAGCGATGGCGACGCAGACATAGGCGCCGAAGCGCGCGTCGGCCAGGATGATGGTGAGGGCGGCGCAGAGGAAGAGCCAGGCCCGCCCCCGCATAGTGCGGCGGTAGAGCGCCCAGGCGAACAGCACGGCGCCGAAATTGCCGGCCGAGACCGGCTCGAGGAAGACCGACGAGACCCGGTGCGGCCCGAGGAACGGCAGGATGGTGCGCGAATCCGGCCGGATGCCGCTGGTGAACAGCGAACCGGTCAGCTCGCTGATCTCCGACGCCGACATGCTGCCGCGGGCGACGTAGTACCGCACGATGTTGAAGTATTGCTGGTAGATGTCGAACAGGCCGTACTCGAACAGGCCCATCGCCACCACGATCACGCCGCTCGCCAGCACCGCGCGGTCGGCATCGCGCAAGGCAAGGCTGCGCCTGCCGAGACTGTAGAACACGACCGGGATCAGGAAGTCGCGGATGCCCTTGACGTCGGTGTTGCCGCGCAAGGTGACGAGCAGGAGCCCGTAGGTCACCAGCCCGGCGAGGACGAGCCATGGGCCCGGCCGCTCGTCGAGGGCGAATCCGAGGGTCACCGCGATGATCGCCACCTCGGCGCCCATGACGGTGCCGCCGGAGACCGGGAGCCCGGCGGTGTTGAGGAAGCAGAGGGCGGCGTTGAAGACCAGCGCGCCGGTCAGCACCACGAGAGCGGCCTGCCCCTGGTAGGGCGCGCGCCAGTCGGCGGGGGGACGAATGGCGGGCGCGGCGGCCGGCGGCAGGCCGATTGTCAGGCCGGCCTTCATGCCGGCCTTCATGCCGGCCGTCACGCCGCCCGCACCTGACCGGCGGCGACCGGCCCCGCCGGCACCCGCCGGCGCAGAGGTGAACTCCGCCGCGCCTCGACCGTGACGAGGCCGAACAGCCCTTGCGCCCGGAAGCGGCCGGCGCCGTCGAGGGTCTCGAGCAGGCGTTCCAGGCGGGTGCGGGTCATCCGGCCGGGGGCGACGAGGAGGAGGATCGCGTCCGAGGTCTCGGGGATCGACAGCCAGCCGTCGCCGCGGGCGAGGTCCCGCTCCGCCACGATGATCTCCGGCCGGGTCAGGCGCTCCACCCCGCGGGCCGGATCGACGACGGCGAGATGGCCGCGCAGGGGCGCGTCGGTGCGCGGGCCGTCGCCGAAGCCGAGGCGGGCATGGGCCTGCTCCGGCACCATCAGGGCCGGCTCGCCGAGGCGGATCAGCAGGTCGGTGAGGATCTCCGCCGCGTGCAGGCGCTCTGGCGCGAGCCCGTCCGAGGCTACCGTGACGATCATCGGCTGGCCGCGGCCGGCAAACCGGGTGCGCAATTCGCGCGCCGCGGTGACCAGGGATTCCTCCGTACTCGCGCCCCGGCCGGCGCGGCCAGGCCGCTGCAGTCGGGCCCAGACCGGCGCGGCGGCGCCGAACCCCGAGACCGTGGTGATGCTGCCGCGCCAGACGTCGTAGAGGAAGCCGAGGATCAGCCCCAGCACGGCGCCGAACAGGCCGGCGGCCACCACCACGATCGGCGCCGGGGTGTCCGACGGCTTGAGCGGCGGGGTGGCGCGCGACACGATCTGCGAGTTGCTCGGATTGATCGATTGCTGCTGCTCGAGGTCCTTCGTCCGGTCGAGGACGAGGTTGTAGGTGCGCCGGATCGCCTCCGCCTCGCTCTCGAGCTGGCGCAGGCGGATGCCCTCCTGGTTGCTGCTGGTCTGGTTCTGGATCAGCCGCTCGGCCCGCCCGCGCAGCTGGCGCAAGGATTCCTCAGCCCGGCGCAGGTCCTCCTCGATGGTGCGGCGGATCCGGTCGGCCTCCGCCGCGATCAGCCGCGCGGTCGCGGCGCGCTGGGCGGCGAGCGCGATCATCTGCGGATGGCTCGGGCCGAGGCTGCGGGAGAGGGTCGCGATCTCTTGGAGCGTCTGGGCATACTGGGTGCGCAGCGAGACCATCACCGGCGAGGTGTCGGCCTCCGGCACCGCCTGGACCTGTCCGTCGGCCACCCGCAGCTGGCGCACCTGCTCGCGCCGGGACGAGAGCCGGGCGAGGTTAGTCTCCGCGGCGGTGATCTGGGTGTAGAGGTCCTTGATCTGCTGCGACACCAGGAGGCCGGCATCACCCGAGCCGATCAGGCCCTTCTCGGCCCGGTAGCGCTCCACCGCCACGTCGGCCCGGTTGAGCTGGGCGCGCAGGTCGGCGGCCTGGGTCAGCAGCGCCTCGTTGGCCCGGCGCACCGCCGAGACCCGGTCCCGGGCGCCGACCTCGAAGAACTGCGCCGCGATGGTGTTGGCGATCTCGGCCGCGCGCCGCGCATCCGGATAGGCGACGGTGAGCTGGAAGTTGAACGAGGTCTCGACCCGGCGCACCACGGCGCGCTTGCGCAGGGCCTCGAGCGCCACCACCGCCGGATCGGCGCCCGGCGGCGCCCCCCGGACCAGCACCGGGTCCTCGGCGAGGCCGAGCTGCGCGATCACCGGATCGAGGAGCTTGGCCGAGAGCAGGACCAGCCCCTGGCTCTCGAGATTCGCGAAATCGAGCTGAGCCGGCGCGTCCGCCCGCGACAGGCCGCGCCCGACGATCTGCAGCGCCTGCGGATCGATCAGGAGTTCGACCGTGGCGCGGTAGGTCGGCACCTGCCTCATGGCGTAGAGCCCGCCCAGGGAGGCCATCACGCCGGCGCTCGCGACGATCCAGATCGCCCGCCGGCGGGCCGATCCCCACAGATCCGCCAGCGTGCCGCCAGTCCTGCGGTCGGCCGCAGCAGCAGACTCTGCCGTCGACATCTGGTGCCCCTGCCTCATGCGACTTCCGATTGACTTCTCGGCAATGCGGAAATCAACTCCGCTCGTCCGTCACGCGGGCCGATGACAAAATCCATCGAACATTGTCCTTCGACGGATCCCGTCCCTCACCCGTCCCTGATCCGGCAGGGCACGGACAGCAACTTAATCGTGGTTCGGTTACCGATCCGCCAGCCGGTTCGGCCGCCGGGACATGCCAAACTGAGACAGGTGGGCTCCTCTAGCGCGGCACCAGGGCCGCCGCACCCGCCGGCGGGCGCGCCGCGGGCGCGGACAGGCGGGCGTTTCGGCGGGCCTCCCGGCGCTTGAACCAGGCGAGGGACGGACGTTCGACGAAGCGGTAGGTGAGGGCAGCGAGCGCCACCGTGACGGCCACCAGGCCGGCCGCGACCGCGAGGTTGGCCGGGCCGGAACCGACATCGAGGATGCGGTCGTGCCCGAGGATCGCCGTGCGGGCGGCGCCGGTGCGGTGCTCGACGGCGTGCACGACGGTCGTGAAGACCTGGATCACCGGCAGGTGCAGGAGGTAGATCGAGAACGACCACAGGCCGAGGCGCTGGGGGAGGCGGGTGCGGGCCAGATCCGACACGGCGCCCCGCTGGTGCGAGAACAGTGCGATCGCGACGGCGAAGATCAGGCTCGCGCCGTAGCCGAGGGGGCCCTGGGGCAGCACCAGCACCAGGGCCGGCAGGGCGAGCGCCGCCAGGCTCTCGGCCAGGGTCGCGGCGGAGCGCGGCAGGCGCAGCGCATCGCGCAGGGTGTAGGCAAGGCAGCCCAGGAACAGGTCGAACAGGCAGCGGACGATGCCCCAGTTCTGGATCACGAACAGCGTCCGCGGGCTTAACCACCACAGGGCGAGGGCGCTCGAGACCGCGAGCCCGGCAAAGGCGAGGCGGGCCTTGGGCCCGGCCGCCATCACGGTCGCGGCGAGCACGATCGAGGCCCAGAACTCGACCGCGATGCTCCAGGACGGAAAGTTCCAGCTGTAATCGCCGAAGGTGCGGAAGTTCTGCAGGAACAGGAGGTGGGTGACGATCTCCACCGGCCTGTGACCGGCCCCGAAGGGCGGCGTCGCGACCGGCGTGCCGGCATGGTGCGAGAGGTAGAGAAGGCGCATGCCTTCGAGCAGGATCAGGAATCCGAGCGTCGCGGCGTGGAGCGGCCAGAGCCGGCCGAAGCGCATCAGCACGAAGCGCAGGACCTGCCGGCCCGTCGCGAGCCTTTCGCCGTAGGCGTGAAGCAGCACGAAGCCCGACAGGACGAAGAAGACGTCGACGCACAATTGCAGGTTCGGGAACCAGGCCTGCTGCTGCAGCGGATGGGCGAGCGGCATGTGAAAGAACGCGACCGCGAGCGCGCATACGCCCCGCGCCGCATCCAGCGCCTCGAACCGTTCCGACCCCTCACGCCCGCGCATGATCCGCCACCCGTGCCGTTCTCGAACGCTTCCGTCCGGTCCGGGGATGCCGGGCCGATGCTCGCCCCCCGCCCCGCAGGATCGATGCCGGGCGCGACCGGCCGTCAGCCGGCCCGGCGTCGACCCGTCGGTCTTTGATGATTCACCAGCCTCGCGGAATGCGTTTGATTTCCAGCTTGTATCTGCGCCAAGCTGGACCAGCTTTGAGTGAGGTCGAGCGATGGCGTCTATCCAGGAAATTCGTACGATTCTGGCACGCCACGGCGGACTCGCCCGCACCCTCGCGCGCCTCTCGGACGACGACTGCCTGTTCGACAACGGACTCGACTCATTCGGCGCGGTCCAGCTGATGATGGACCTGGAAGAGCATTTCGAGGTCGAGTTTCCTGAACACCTGCTCAGCCGCGAGGCCTTCTCGACCGTGAGCAACATCCAGTCTCTCGTCTCGAGTCAGGTGCTGCGGAAGGCGGCTTGAACGGATATCTGCTGGCGGGTATCGGGATATACGCCCCGCCGACGGGGGGCCAATCCCGCTCTCCGATGGACGGGCGGCCCAGGACGTCCGTATGTCCTGACGTGCCATTCATCGTGAGTCGCAGCATGCGACAGGGGGCTGCGGCCGTTTCCGCTCATGACGAGCGTCCCCGTTCCTGACCCGGAACGGGGAGGGATCAGGGTCAAGGGCGCCCCCTCCGGCATTCCTGCACGCCGGAGGACATCCCGTTCAGTTGAACTTCCCGCTCGCCGCCGCGCCGTCCGGCCCGGTGATCTGCACCACGCCCTTCGGATTCGGGCCGAGCGGCACCCCCGCCTCGCCGGTGAGCCGCGCCTCGGCCGGCGCCAGGACCACGCGGGCAGGCTTGCCGCCTACGACCAGGATCGCCGTGCCCTTGAAGCCGGCCGGCGACACGGCCTTCTCCTTGGCGTCGTAGATGATGACCTCGACCGTCTTGTCCTTGGTCACCAGCTCGATGTGGTAGGGCCCGGCCTCGGCGAGGCGCCCGCCATGGCGCCCGGTCCCCTCGTGGGCGCAGGCGCGGTGCGCGCAGAGCGGCAGGGCGAGGGCCAGGGCGCCGGCCGTGAGGAATCGCTGGAACAGCATCGTGTCTCTCCGGGTGAGGGGATCAGTACAGGTCGGCCGGCGCGGCGCCCGCGGGAGCGGCGGCGGGGGCACCGGCTCGGGCGGCCTCCCGCGCCGCCATCAGGCGCTCCAGCGGCCGGCGTCCGAAACGCAAGAGCAGCACCGGGGTCAGCAGCGCGTCGAGGAGGGTGGCGCTGACGAGCCCGCCGAAGATCGTCACCGCGACCGGGTGCAGGATCTCCTTGCCGGGGCTCGTGGCGTCATAGAGGAGCGGCACCAGGGCGACGCCGGCCGAGAGGGCGGTCATCAGCACCGGGGTCAGCCGCTCGAGGCTGGCGCGCACCACCAGATCCGGTCCGAACGGGACGCCCTCGTGCAGCGCCAGGTTGAGGGTGTGGCTGACCTTGAGGATGCCGTTCCGGGAGGCGATGCCGGCGAGCGTGATGAAGCCGATCATCGAGGCGACGGAGAGCGGCTGGCCGGCGAGCCACAGGGCCGCCACCGAGCCGACGAGCGCCAGCGGCACGCTGCCCAGGATGATCAGCGCCAGCGCGCCCGAGCGGTAGCGGCTGTAGAGCAGCGCGAAGATCAGCCCGAGGGAGACGAGCGAGAGCGCCCCGATGGTGCGGCTCGCCTCTTCCTGCGCCTGGAAGGTGCCCTCGAGGCTCGCGAACATGCCGGGCGGGAGGGCTTCGGCGGCGACCGCCTGGCGGATCGCCGCCACGACGCCCGCCATGTCGGACCCGGCCGTGGTGTTCGCCATCACGACGAGGCGCCGGCGGCCGTTCTCGCGCAGGATCTGGTTCGGGCCGTCGGTCTCGCGGATATCGGCGACCTGGCGCGCCGGCACCCAGCCGGACGGCGTCTCGATCAGGAGGTCGCTCAAGGCCGCGGTGGTGCGCTGCGCCTCGGCCAAGCGCAGGACCACGTCGAAGCGGCGATAGCCGTCGACCACCGTCGAGACGAGGCGGCCGTTGGAGAGCCGGCTGATCTGCTCGACGATCGCCGCCGGCTGCACCCCGTAGAGCGCCGCCCGGCCGTAATCGACCCGGATCTCGAGCTGCGGGATCCGCACCTGCTTCTCGATCTGGAGATCGGCGAGGCCGGGAATCGCCCGCATCCGCTCCTGCAGGCTGGCCGCCACGCGGCGCAACGCATCCAGGTCCTCGCCGAAGATTTTCAAGGCGATCTCGGCCCGGACGCCGGACAGCATGTGGTCGAGCCGGTGCGAGATCGGCTGGCCGACATTGACCGAGACCGGCAGCACCGCGAGCCGGTTCCGGATCTCGGCCATCAGTTCGGCCTTGGGCCGCCCGCCGCCCTTGAGCGCCACTTCGAGGTCCGACGAGTGGACTCCTTCCGCGTGCTCGTCGAGCTCGGCCCGGCCGGTGCGCCGGCCGACCGCCGCCACGTCCGGGATCTCCATCAGCAGCCGCTCCGCGATGGCGCCTACACGGCTGCTCTCCGTGAGCGAGATGCCGGGGGTGAAGGCCATGGTGACGGTGAACGAACCCTCGTTGAACGGCGGCAGGAAGGCCCGCGGCAGCTGCGAGGCGGCGAATCCCGCCGCGACGACGAGGGCGGCGACCGTGCCGACGAGGAGCCGCTGGTGGCGGAAGACGACCGCCAAGGCGGCGGCGTTGGCGTGCTTGAGCCCGCGGATGAAGCGGCTCTCGTGCTCCTCCAGGCTCTTCAGGCCGGGCAGCAGCCAGGAGGCGAGGACCGGCGTCAGGGTGATCGACACGACGAGGCTCGCCAGGATCGACACGATGTAGGCTTGGCCGAGCGGCGCGAAGAGCCGCCCCTCGATGCCCGACAGGGCGAAGAGCGGCACGAAGACCAGCACGATGATCGCGGTGGCGTAGACGATGCCGGAGCGCACCTCGTTCGAGGCCGCGACCACGACGTCGAACACGGAGCGCGGATTGCCGGCAGCCCGGTTCTCGCGCAGGCGGCGAAAGATATTCTCGACGTCGACCACCGCGTCGTCGACGAGCTCGCCGATCGCGATGGCGAGGCCGCCCAGCGTCATGGTGTTGATCGACAGCCCGAGGAGATGGAACACCAGAGCCGTCGTCAGGATCGAGACGGGGATGGCCGTCAGCGAGATCAGGGTGGTGCGGACGTTCAGGAGGAACGCGAACAGGACCAGCGCCACCACGGCGATCGCCTCGACCAGCACCCGCTCGACATTGCCGATCGAGGTCTCGATGAAATCGGCCTGGCGAAACAGGATCTTGTCGGCGGAGATGCCGGCGGGCAGGGACGGCGCGATGTCCCTCAGCGCCGCCTCGATGGTGCGCGTCAGCGCCACGGTGTCGATGTCGGGCTGCTTCTCGACCGAGACGATCACCGCCGGTCTTCCCTGGTAGCCGCCCTCGCCGCGCTTCGCCTTGGCGGCGAAGGAGACCTCGGCCACCTGCCGCAGGCGCACCGGGGCGTTGCCGGTGGCGCCCACCACGAGATCCCGCAGATCCTCCAGGCTCATCGTGCGGGCGATGTTCCGGATCAGGTACTCGCGCGAATACTGGTCGGTGAAGCCGCCGCCGGCATTGGTGCCGAATTGCTGGAGCGCGGCATCGAGCTGTGCGTTGGTGACGCCCAAGGCCCGCATCGCCGCGGGGTTGGGGGCGACGCGGAACTGGCGCACCTCGCCGCCGATCGGGATGACTTGCGCCACGCCCGGCACGGTGAGGAGGCGCGGGCGGAGCACGAAGTCGGCGGTCTCGCGCAGCTCCATCGGCGACAGGGCCTCGCCGGTGACGGCGATCAGCAGCACCTGACCCATGATCGAGGAGACCGGGCCCATCTGCGGCGTCACCCCGCGGGGGAGCTGGTCCTGGACCAGGCTCAGCCGCTCGGCGACCTGCTGGCGGTTGCGGTAGATGTCGGTGCCCCAGGCGAACTCGACATAGACCACCGAGAGGCCGACGCCGGAGACCGAGCGCAGCCGGGTCACCCCGGGCAGGCCGTTGAGGCGGGTCTCGATCGGATAGGTCACCATCTGCTCGACCTCCGGGGGCGCGTAGCCCTCGGCCTCGGTCATGATGGTGACGGTCGGGCGGTTGAGGTCCGGGAAGACGTCGACCGGGAGCCGCGTCAGGCTGAACGCCCCGTAGAGCACCAGCACGAGGGCCAGCGCCAGGACCAGGAGGCGGTTGCGCAGCGACTGCGTGACCAGGAAGGAGAACATCGGCGGCGCTCCCTACCGGACCTGGTCCAGGAGCTCGGCGCCCTGGACCACCACGCGGGTGCCGGGCTTCACCCCGGCCTCGACCAGCACCCGGGCCCCGTCGAGGGGCGCGACCCGCACGGGTCTCGCCTCGTAGCGCTCGGCGGCGGTGTGGGCATAGACCACGTCCTGGCCGTTCGCCGTGCGCACCACGCTCGCCCGCGGCAAGGCGAGGCCGTTCTGCTCGGCATCGGTCGCGGCGAGCACGGTGACGAACTGTCCGACCCGCAGGCCCTCGGACCCACCTCGGATCGCGAACTGCACCGGGATCGCCTGGTTGCGGTCGGCCAGCCCTGCGCCCTGATAGGCGAGGGGCAGGCTGCGCCCGTCGGCGAGCCGCGCGGCGGCGTCGGCGGCGGGCGTCAGGGCGTCGAAGCTGAGGGCCTCGACCCAGAGCTTTCCCGGATCGACGATCTGGAACACCATCTGGCCCGGATTGGCCATCTGGCCGGCGACCGCGGCGGCCTCGGCGATCACCCCGCCGACGGGAGCGGTCAGCACCTCGGGCTCCTGGCGGATACGGTCGAGGGCGGTGCGGCGGTCCTTCAGGCCCTTCAGCTCGTCCTGCGCCTCGTCGAGCTGCACCTGGGAGACCGCGCCGCCGGGGGCGAGCTTGAGGTAGCGGTCGACCCGGCGCTGCACGATGGCGATCTGCTGGTCGAGCTCGCCCTGGCGCTGGCGCATGTCGGAGAGATCGACCCGCTGCACCGGCGGGGTGACGAGGGCCAGCACCTCGCCCGGGCGGACCTTCGTGCCGAGGCGCGGGAAGGCGCCGGAGGGCGGCGGCGCCAGGCGCCCGCCGACCGAGGATTGCACCACGCCGCTGGCATTCGGGTCCGGGATGATCCGGCCGGGCAGCGAGACGGTGCGGCGGAACGCGCCCTCGGCCACGACCTGCGTGCGCAGGGAGAGCAGGCGCTGGGTGGGTTTCGGCACGAACACCGCCCCGTCGGGGAGGCGCTGGGCGAGGTCGGCGGGGGGCGGCACGAAGGCGGCCCGCGTCTCCGGATGGCCGTGGTCCGCGCCCTCATGCGCGAAGGCGGTGGCGCCGAGCACCAGGGTCGCGGCCAGCACCAGCACGGCGAGGACGGGGGCACGGCGCCCGGCCCGCATCAGCCCCATGGCGGCGAGGCCGAGCACGAAGCCCCCGGCGGCAGCGAGGCCGGCGCCCGGGTCGCGGGCGGAGAACCGGTCGGTCAGGCGCTCGGCGAGCTGGTGCAGCCAGCCCTCGCCCTCGTGCTCGTGGCCGGCATGGCCGGGCGTCACCGGCTCGCCCTCCTTCGGCAGGGCGACCGACAGCGGCAGCACGTCCACATCCGCGCCGGCCGTCACCGTGACGACGAGGTCGAGGTGATCCTGCCGAGGGTCCCGCGCCGCGAGCCAGGGCGCGGGGAGGCGGTAGCTGCCGTCCGGGGCAGCCTCGGCTCTCGCCGGGCCGGCCGGCGTCTCGATGTCCAGCGTGGCGTCGGTGATCGGTTCGCCGGTGGCGAAACGGTCGAGATAGAGCACCAGGGCGTCGCCCCGGGGGATCGCGACCAGTTCGACGACGGCGGAGGCCGCCTCGCCGCGGGGCGCGATGGTCTTCGAGACCGGCGGCTGGGGGGCGCCGTGGTCGTGGCCGTCGTGGGCGTGCACCGGCAGGAGGAGGGCCGAGAGGAACGGCAGCGCCGCGAGGGCGAGCGCCATGGCCAGCGCACGCGAAGCGGCCGGCAACCGGAACGGAGACATCGGAAAAGGAACCTTCGCGAGCGGACGTCGAGGGGCGCCCGCGGAGGCGTCCACCCGTCAGGGCGGCGCGCCGGCGCGGGACGCGGGCGTCAGGCGAAGGATCGCGGCGGTCTCGCGGGCGAGTCCGGCGCGATGCCGGCCGGCAACGCATCCTCGGCCGCCGCGAGGCGGCGGGCCGGCCGGGGGCTCGGGAACGCCGCCAGGCTCTCGGGCAGCAGGCCGGGCACGCAGCAGGAAGCCCCCATCAGGCAGCACAGCCCGTTGCAGGGCCGGGCGGCGGGCGCCTCGTCAGGAGTCACGGCCGTGAGGCGCGGGCCCTGCGCGGCCTTGCGCGCCTCGACCAGCGTCAGCGCCGCCGGGCTTGAATGCAGCGATTGCCCTTGATGCGCGTGGCCCTGGTGAGCCTGGCCCTGGTGAGCCTGCGCCGACGACACCCCGACCAGCGGCGCGCCGAGGCACGCGGCGATCATCACGATCACCACGGCTAGCAGGCGCGCGAGGGGGCGGGGCAAGGACATACGGGCAGGATAGCAGATTCGCGGCCCCAGGGAAGCGGGGGCGGGGCGCGCACCTCCGGCATACTGCCATGCAGCGGAACTACGTCCCCCGCGGACCTTCGCCGCGACATCCCGGCTGCCCACCGGGGGCCTCCACCGCATCCTCGCCCGGCCGATTCCGGCCGAGGCCGAGCGCGGCGAGTGCGTGGTCGGGCTCCCGGTGCCGGCCGGCACCGAGTTCCTGGCGGAGGCCGGCCGGCGCCGACCTCAGACCGGCCCGGGTGTCTTGTCCGGGTAGCGGCAGAGATCGGCGATCGGGCAGCGCCAGCATTCGGGCTTGCGCGCCTTGCAGACGTAGCGCCCGTGCAGGATCAGCCAGTGATGGGCGTTGAGGCGGTAGGGCTCGGGCACGATCGCCTCCAGTCCCGCCTGGACCTTGTCGGTGGTGGAGCCGGGCGCGAGCGGGATCCGGTTGGAGACCCGGAAGATATGGGTATCGACCGCGATGGTCGGCTCGCCGAAGGCGACGTTGAGCACTACGCTCGCGGTCTTCTTGCCGACGCCGGGCAGCACCTCCAGATGCGCGCGGGCGCGGGGCACCTCGCCGCCATGCTCCTCGATCAGGATGCGCGAGAGCGCGACGACGTTCTTGGCCTTGGTGTTGAACAGCCCGATCGTGCGGATGTGGTGCCGCACCGTCTCCTCGCCGAGCGCCAGCATCGCGGCCGGGTTGTCGGCGCGCGCGAAGAGCGGGGCAGTGGCGAGGTTGACGCTCTTGTCGGTCGCCTGGGCCGACAGCACCACCGCGACGAGGAGCGTGTAGGGGTTGAGGTATTCGAGGTCGGAGCGCGGCTCCGGATTGGCGGCGCGCAAGCGCGCGAAGATCTCGGCGAGCGTCGCGGCATCGACCGGCTCCGGCGTGGTCGCGCGGGCGGTGACGGGCTTCACCAGCCCCGCCTTCGCGCGTGCCGCCTTGGCAGGTGCGGTGATTTGGACGGGGGCGGCCTGCTTCCGGCGAGTCATGCGTGCCTTATATTGGGCGGATGGCGAGCGGCAAGGCACCGGACGACGCAGGCGCGCGGCACCCCTACGGGCGTGACCCGGACGCGATCGAGCGCCCGGTCTTCGCCGCGACCATCCGGCCGCATTGCTCGCTCTCGCGCCTCGGCTTCCGGATCGTCATGGTGGCCTGCGGCGGCGTCGCGCTGGTGACGGGCATCGCCTTCCTGCAGATGGGAATGTGGCCGGTCACCGGCTTCTTCGGCCTCGACATCGCGGCCCTGTGGCTCGCGCTCACCCTCAACGCCCGCCGCGGCCGCTCCTTCGAGGAGGTGGTGATCAG
Organism: Methylobacterium currus; assembly: GCF_003058325.1. Taxonomy (NCBI): domain Bacteria; kingdom Pseudomonadati; phylum Pseudomonadota; class Alphaproteobacteria; order Hyphomicrobiales; family Methylobacteriaceae; genus Methylobacterium; species Methylobacterium currus. Next base: position 5,861,026 of record NZ_CP028843.1, on the reverse strand, counting down.
CCAGATCGAGGTGCTGGTCGCCCGCGTCAGCCACCGCGGCGAGCGGGCGGAGTGGCGCTTCAACCCGCTCTGGACCCGGCTGCACAAGGTCGAGGACGAGGAATACGGGCTTCTGTCCCTGTCCTTCGTGTCGCGCGGCCAGCGCGTGCTGGTCGCCCGCGACGCCTCGCCAACGGAGCGGCAGACGGTGGCGGAGGGGCTGACCCGGGCCTTGGCCGAGGTGAAGAAGGGATATTGATCCGACGGCCCCCCGGACTCGGACGGCGATCCGTTCTATGAGAAAAACCGCTTATGCGAACGATGTGTGCGGGCGGAGGGCCTGATCGCTCATCCGTGCGGCGGCGGGGCGCCCCGCTCCCTGCCGGCCCGATCGAGGACCGTGTCCCGGTCCTCGCCCGCGGCGCTCAGAGCGCGGCGATCAAGGCCTTCGCCTTGGCGGCGACCTGATCGGGCGTGTCGCCGGGCTTGTAGAGCGAGGAGCCGCAGCCGTAGCCGCTGGCACCGGCCTCGCGCCAAGCCGGCAGGCTCCGCGCGTCGACGCCGCCGACCGGAAGCAGCGGCGTGCCCTTCGGCAGCACCGCCCGCAGGGCCTTCAGCATCGGCGGGCCCCCGGCCTCGGCCGGAAACAGCTTGAGGGCGTCGGCGCCGGCATCGAGCAGGCCGAACGCCTCGGCCGGGGTCAGGAAGCCCGGCATCGCCACCATGCCGCGGGCCTTGGCGGCGCGCACCAGGGCCGGATCGGCATGGGGCGTCACCAGGAGGCGCCCGCCCACGGCGGCCACCGCCTCGACCTCGGCCTCGCGGCGAAACGTGCCGGCGCCGACGAGCGCCCGGTCGCCGAGGCGGGCGGCCAGGCGGCGCACGCTCTCGACCGGCTCGGGCGAGTTGAGCGGCACTTCGAGGATCACCACGCCCGCCGCCACCAGAGCCTCGCCGATGGCCTCGACCTCGTCCGGCTTGACGCCACGCAGGATCGCCACCAGGGGGCAGCGCGAGAGCCAGCCCATCACATCCATGCGGTTTTCTCCCCGATCAAGGCCAGGCCCCGGGCAGCGGCATCCGGGTCGCCCGCGACCGCCTGCCCGCCCATGAGGGCGATCGCCCGGCCGTAGAGCGCCATCAGCGGCCCGGAGCCGACGAGGTGCACCAGGGCGGGCTCGGTCATCGCCGCCGCCACGTCGTGCCCGATCAGCAGGCCCGACAGGTAGCTCGCCGCGTCCTCCGGCGCGAGCCGGCCGAACAGCCCGAGGGCACGGGTGCCGAACAGGTGGTGGAGCAACCCACCCTCGTCCGCCGAACGGGCGACGCCCGCCTCGAAGGCCGGGCCCACTTCCGCCGGCCCGGTCATCATGCGGCCGAGGATCGTATGGCCGCTCAGGGCCGCGAAGGCCTCGCCGGTCATGCTGGTGGTGAAGGCGGCGATGCGACCGCCCGCGACCCGCACCCACTTGGCGTGGCTCCCGGGCAGGCAGATCAGCGCGTCCTCGTCGCCGTTCGCGAGCGCCCCGAAGACCTGGACCTCCTCGCCGCGCATCACCTCGGGTGTTCCGGCCGCGTCCTCGGCGCTGAGGCCCGGCACCAGCCGCACCGTCGCGCCCGCGAAGTGCACCGGGACGACGGCCCCGGCCAGCTCGCTCAGCCCCGCCGGACAGGCGAGATACGGCGCCTCCTGCCAGCCCTGGCGGCTGCCGACCATGCCGGAGAGCAGAACCTGCGTCTCGCCGGCCGCCAGCCAGTCGCCCACCATGTCGGTGAGGGCCGCCGGAAAGCCGCCCTCGGGCACCCGCAGGATGCCGCCCGCGCCCTCGCGCCGCGCCAGCACTGCCCCGTCCGGCGCGAGCCGGTAGGCACGGGCGCTGCTCGTTCCCCAATCCACCGCGATCATGCCCGGTGCTCTGCCTCAGGGGCGCCCCGAGCGCAACTGCCGCTTCGCTTGACGCCCGTCCCGACGACTTCTATCCAGGAGAAACGGTTGCAATTGAAACAATAAGACAGGGCAGGAAAGGGGCGTCGCCGTGTGTGTTCAGGCCATGAACGGTCGGGCGCCGTCCGGGTTTCGGCCCGCCGCCACCGGCTCCGGACGCGCGCCGGGTGATCTGTCGGGTATCGGCCGCGACCCGCCCCAGCCATGCCCCGACGGACTCCGGGCCGAGCCAATCGCCGGTCCGCCTTGCACCGCGCGGCGCGCCATCGAGGCTTGATGATGCAGACCTCGACCCGCACCGATCTCGACCATACCCACGACCCCACCGCCCGCTGCTCCGTGCCGGGGGCCGACGGACACCCGGACTTCCCGATCCAGAACCTGCCGCTCGGGGTGTTCTCGCCCGAAGGCGGGGTGAGGCGGGCCGGCGTCGCGATCGGCGATCAGGTCCTCGACCTCGCGGCCGCGCGGGAAGCCGGCCTCCTCACCGGCGAGGCGGCGCGGGCGGTGGCCATGGCCGAGCCCGGCGACCTCAGCGGTCTGCTCGCCCTCGGCGCCGGCCCGCGCCGGGCCCTGCGCCACCAGCTCGTCGCCCTCCTGCGGGCGGAGAGCCCGGACCGGGACCGGCTGCCGCCGCTCCTTCACGCGGCCATGTCCTGCACGATGCACCTGCCGGCGCGGATCGGCGACTACACCGACTTCTTCGTCGGCATCCACCACGCCCGCGAGACCGGCCGCCGGCTCCGGCCCGACCAGCCGCTTCTGCCGAACTACACGCACGTGCCGGTCGGCTATCATGGCCGCGCCTCGTCGATCCGGCCCTCCGGGACCCCGGTGCGCCGGCCACGCGGCCAGGCGAAGCCGCCGCATCGCGACGCCCCGGTCTTCGGCCCGTCGCGCCGGCTCGATTACGAGCTGGAGCTCGGCGTGTGGATCGGGCCCGGCAACGACCTCGGCACGCCGGTGCCGGTGAGCGAGGCGGCCGGGCAGGTGGCGGGGTTCTGCCTGCTCAACGACTGGTCGGCCCGCGACGTCCAGGGCTGGGAATCCCAGCCCCTCGGGCCGTTCCTGGCCAAGAGCTTCGCCACCACGGTCTCGCCCTGGATCGTCACGCCCGAGGCGCTGGCGCCATTCCGCATCCCGCAGGCGACGCGGCCCGGGGGCGATCCCGCCCCCCTGCCCTACCTCCTCGACGAGGCCGACCAGGCCACCGGCGCCCTCGACCTCGAGCTGGAGATCCTGCTCTCGACCGCGGCCTCCCGCGCAGCCGGGTTGCCCCCGCACCGGGTCGCGCGCTCCAACGCCCGGCACATGTACTGGACGGTGGCGCAGATGATCGCCCACCACACCAGCGGCGGCTGCAACCTTCGCCCGGGCGACCTCCTCGGCACCGGCACGCTGTCGGGCCCGGACCTGGAATCCTGCGGCAGCCTGCTCGAGACCAGCCAGGGCGGCAAGGTGCCGATCCGTCTGGCGAGCGGCGAGGAGCGCCGCTTCCTCGAGGACGGCGATGAGGTGATCCTGACGGCGCGCGGCCGGCGCGAGGGCTTCGCCCCGATCGGCTTCGGCGCCTGCCGGGCGGTCGTGCTGCCCGCATCATGAGGGAACATCCGTGACCTGGCATGCGGTCGCCGACCTCACGGAGTTCGAGGACCGCCCGGTGCTGGCCCGCGAGGCCGGCGGCGTGGCCCTCGCGCTCTACCGCGTCGACGGCGCAGTCTACGCCACGCAGGCACATTGCACCCATGCGGGCGTGTCCCTGGCCGGAGGCGAGGTGGTGGAGGGCTATATCGAGTGCCCGGCGCATTACGGCCTGTTCGAGATCGCCACGGGCCGGGCGCAGGGCGGGCCGGTCTGCCGCGACCTCGCGACCTATCCGGTCCGGGTCGAGGGGACCCGGGTGTGGGTCGAGATCAGGCCGGACGGCGCTCGGCGGTGACCGCACACGCCGAGCAATCCGCTCCTGGAATGCGGCACGGAGATGAGTTCGGTGGGGGCGCCGAACGCTAGCGGTCCCCCGCCAGCCCCTGCCCGCTCGCTGCGCCCACGAGCGCCAGGATCGCCCGGTTCAGCGGCACGTCGATCCCGTGGCGCTCGGCGGCCGCCACGACGGCGCCGGTGATGTGGGCATGTTCCAGGGGACGGCCGGCGAGGCGGTCGTAGAGCATCGAGCTGCCGCCGTCGCCGGTCATGCGCCGATAGCCGTCGAGGATGCGGATCGCGTCCTCCCCGGTCAGCCGCGCGCCCTCCGCATTGGCGACCCGGATCACCTCGTCCATCAGCCCGCGGGCGAGGTCCTGGATCGCCGGCTCGTTGAAGACCGCGACGCGGCGCAGGGTGAGCGCGGTGATCGGGTTGGCCACCGCGTTGCTGAGGAGCTTGCGCCAGGCGACCGTGACGAAATCCGCCTCCTGCGCGACCTCGAACGGCGTGCCGGCAAACAGCTCCGCGAAGGCGGTCCCGTCCGGGCCGGCCGGCACGCTCATCTTCGTGCTGCCGTGATGGGTGATGCGGCCCGGCGCCGTGCGCTCGACCGAGCAGTAGATGATCGCCGGCAGCACCGTGATGTCCGCCGGCAGGTGCGGCCGGGCCCGCTCCGCCTGGCCGACGCCGTTCTGCACCACCACGACGCGCGTCCCGGGCCCGACGAGGCGGCGGAACCACGGCTCCGCGCTCGCGGTGTCCTGGGCCTTGGTGGTCACCAGCACCCAGTCGGCGGCGGTCACCGCGCCCGGATCGGCGACGATCCGGACCGGCACTTCGCGCTCGCCCGCGGCGTCGGTGACGACGAGGCGATCGAACGGCGTGCGGACGCAGAGCGTGACCGCACGCCCCACCCGCTCCAGCGCCCCCGCCAGGTAGCCGCCGATCCCGCCGCTCCCGATCACGGCGACGCTGCCCGCCTGCCTGGTGCCGTCCGCCATCGTCCCGCTCGCTCTCGCTGTTCGTCGGCCGGGACCTTAGGCCGGACAGGGATCTCCGGGAAGGCCGCGCGGCGGCGGAGATGGCCTGCATCCCCCGCGCATCCTCGCTTGCCGCCCGCCCTTGCCTGCTGCGCTGCGGGATCTAGCTTCAGCGCCGTCGCGCCAAAGGCCAGGAGGTCCCCATGACGTCTCACGTCCCGGTGGAGGGGCATGCCGCCTCCGGCAGCAGGCCGGCCCCGCCCTGCACCATCGTGATCTTCGGCGCCGGCGGCGACCTGACCAAGCGCCTCCTGATGCCGGCGCTCTACAACCTCGCGGGCAGCCACCTCCTCGACGGCACGACGACGATCTGGGGCGTCGACCACAGCGACGCCACCGACGAGACCTGGCGACAAAACCTCTCCGATACGATGGAGTCCTTCACCAAGGACGAGACGGCGGAGTTCCACGCCAAGCACATCGACCCGACGGCGTGGGGCTTCGTGCGCGACCGGCTGCACTACCTCAAGGGCGACTTCCTGGCGCCCGAGACCTACCGGCAGATCGGGGACAGGATTCCCGGCAACGCGGTGTTCTACCTCGCGGTGGCGGCACGCTTCTTCGCGCCGATCGTCGAGCATCTGGGCCAGGCCGGGCTGCTGAAGCAATCCGACGACGGATTTCGCCGGGTCGTGATCGAGAAGCCCTTCGGCAGCGACCTCGCCTCGGCGCAGGCGCTGAACCGGCGGATCCTCGCAGTCGCCGACGAATCGCAGCTCTACCGGATCGACCATTTCCTAGGAAAGGAGACGGTGCAGAGCATCATGGCGATCCGCTTCGCCAACGGGATGTTCGAGCCGATCTGGCGCCGGGACTTCGTCGACCATGTCCAGGTCACCGCCGCCGAGACCATCGGCGTCGAGGAGCGCGGCGCCTTCTACGAGCCGACCGGGGCGCTGCGCGACATGGTGCCCAACCACCTGTTCCAGCTCCTGTGCATGACCGCGATGGAGCCGCCGGTCTCCTTCGACGCCGAGGCGGTGCGGACCGAGAAGGCGAAGCTCGTCCAGGCCGTGCGCCCGGTCCAGCCGGAGGACGCGGTGCGCGGCCAGTACCGGGCCGGCACCGTGCAGGGGCGTGCCGTGCCGGCCTACCGCGACGAGCCGCACGTGGCCGAGGACAGCCGCACCGAGACCTACGCGGCCCTGAAGCTCACCATCGACAACTGGCGCTGGGGCGGGGTGCCGTTCTATCTCCGCACCGGCAAGCGGATGACCGGGCGGCGCACCGAGATCGCGGTCCACTTCAAGCCCGCGCCCTACCGGCTCTTTCGCGACACCCCGGTCGACGAGGTCGCCCCCAACATCCTGCGGATCATGGTCGATCCGGTCCAGGGCATGACCACCGAGTTCAACGCCAAGGTGCCGGGCCCGTCGATGCGGCTCGGCGCCGTGCGCTCGACCTTCCGCGAGGGGGATTTCTTCGCGCAGGAGCCGAATGTCGGCTACGAGACCCTGATCTACGATTGCCTGTGCGGCGATGCCACCCTGTTCCAGCGCGCCGACAACATCGAGGCCTCCTGGGCCGTGGTGGATCCGCTGGTGAAGGCCTGGGGAGCGGGCGGCGAGCCGGAATCCTACGAATCCGGCAGTGCCGGGCCGGAGGCGGCCGACGACTTGCTCGCCCGCGACGGCCGGCGCTGGCTCCCGCTCGATCGCGATTAGGCGGTGGACGACGCGCGCGAGTGGCTGGAAGCCGACGGGCTCGGGGGCTTCGCCTCCGGCCCGGTCGCGGGCCCGCGCACGCGGCGCTACCACGCCCTGCTGCTCACCGCGACGACCCCGCCGACCGGGCGGGTGGTGCTGGTCAACGGGTTCGAGGCCGAGGTCGCGACCGCGGGCGAAAACGTCCCGCTCTCGACCCAACGTTACGCCCCGGACGTGATCCACCCGGACGGCTGGCGGCGCGTCACCGATTTCTCGCCTCGGCCCTGGCCGCGCTGGACCTTTGGGCTGCCGGACGGCACCACGATCCTGCACGAGGTGCTGGTCGAGCCCGATTCCTGCGAGACGCTGCTGCGCTGGCAGCGCCTTACCGGCGACGGCCCCTGTGCGCTCACATTGCGCCCGCTCCTGTCGGGGCGCGACTACCACGCCCTTCACCACGAGAACCCGGCCTTCGCCTTCGCGGCGACCGTGCAGGGCGGCAATGTCGGCTGGCGCCCCTATCCCGACCTGCCGGCGATCGCGGCGCTCACCAACGGCGCCTACGCGCACGCGCCCGTATGGTACCGGAACTTCCTCTATGCCGCGGAGCGGGACCGCGGCCTCGACGCCACCGAGGACCTGGCGAGCCCCGGATCCTTCACCTTCGACCTCGCGTCTGCCCCGGCCGTGATGATCCTGCGCAGCGGCGACGGGCTCGGAATCCGGGCGGCAGCACACGCCGAGCGCGTGATGGCGTCCGAGCGGGCGCGCCGGGAGGCGCTGTCGCCCCTGGCGCTGGCAGCGGGCGCCTACCTGGTCGACCGGCCGGGCGGGCGCACCCTGGTGGCGGGGTTCCCGTGGTTCACCGATTGGGGCCGCGACACCTTCATCGCGCTCCGCGGCCTCCTCGTCGCCACCGGCGCCCTGGCGCAGGCCCGCGCGATCCTGCTCGCCTGGGCCGGCGCGGTGAGCGAGGGCATGATGCCGAACCGCTTCCCCGACCGGGGCCAGGCGCCGGACTACAACGCCGTCGATGCCTCGCTCTGGTACGTGGTGGCGGTCCACGATGCCCTCGCCGCCCACGACGCCGCCGGGCGGCCGGTGCCGGAGACGGAGGCGGCCCGCCTCGCCGAGGCCTGCGCGGCGATCCTCGACGGCTACGCCGCCGGCACGCGCTACGGGATCGCCGCCGATGCCGACGGGCTGCTGCGGGCCGGCGTGCCCGGGGTGCAGCTCACCTGGATGGACGCAAAGGTCGGCGACCGGGTGATCACGCCGCGGATCGGCAAGCCGGTCGAGGTCCAGGCCCTGTGGATCAACGCGCTCAGGATCGGCATCGCGCGCTGGCCCGACAGGGCCTCGCGCTGGCGCGACCTGGAGCGGCGCGCCTCCGCGGGTTTCATGCGCTTCGTCTCGCCCTCGGGCGCTCTCCACGACGTGATCGATGCCGACCACGTCGCGGGGGCGGTGGATGCCCGCTTGCGGCCGAACCAGATCCTGGCGGTCGGCGGCCTGCCCCATCCGCTCCTCGACGGCGCTGCCGCGCGCGCGGTGGTCGACGTGGTCGAGGCGCGGCTCCTCACGCCTCTCGGCCTGCGCTCCCTCGATCCCGCCGACCCGGATTATCGCGGCACCTATGCGGGCGGGCCAGCGGAGCGCGACGGCGCCTACCACCAGGGCACGGTCTGGCCCTGGCTGATCGGTCCCTTCGTCGATGCCTGGCTCGGGGTGCGCGGCCGCACGCAAGCGGCGAAGGCCGAGGCGCGGGCGCGTTTCCTGCCGCCGTTCCAGGTCCATCTGGAGCAGGCCGGCCTCGGCCATGTCTCGGAGGTCGCCGACGGCGACCCGCCGCATCGCCCCGGCGGCTGCCCGTTCCAGGCCTGGTCCCTGGGCGAGTTGATCCGCGTGCGGCGGATGCTCGACCTCGATCCGGTGTGATGTCCCTGGAGGATCCCGCGATGCCCGATCCCGCCCCCTGTCTCACCGACACCGAGGAAGGCCGCCGCCTCTCAGCCGTCGCGGCGGAGGGCTGGCACCGCTGGGGGCCTTACCTGAGCGAGCGGCAATGGGGCACGGTGCGGGAGGATTACAGCCCGGGCGGCACCGCCTGGGATTACCTGCCCCACGACCATGCCCGCTCCCGCGCCTATCGCTGGGGCGAGGACGGCATCGCGGGTTTCAGCGACGACCGCCAGCGCTGGTGCCTGGGCCTCGCTCTGTGGAACGGCCGCGACCCGATCCTGAAGGAGCGGATGTTCGGCCTTACCAACGGCGAGGGCAACCATGGCGAGGACGTCAAGGAGCTGTGGTGGTATCTCGACGCCACCCCGACGCATTCGTACATGCGGATGCTCTACAAGTACCCGCACGCGGCCTTTCCCTATGCCGACCTCGTCGCCGAGAACGGCCGCCGCAAGGGACGAAACCGTCCCGAATACGAGATCGCCGAGACCGGCGTGTTCGACGGCGGGCGCTACCACGACGTGACGGTGGAATACGCCAAGGCCGCGCCCGACGACGTGCTGATGCGGGTCACGGTCGTCAACCGGGGCCCGGAACCGGCGGATCTCCATGTCCTGCCGCAGCTCTGGTCGCGCAACACGTGGTCGTGGGGACGGGAGACTTGGCAAGGAGAACCTTGGGAGCCCGAGAAGCCGCTCCTGCGCCTGACCGAGGCCGGCGCCGTCGCGGCGACGCGCAAGAGCCTGCCGCCGATGCGCTTCTCGGCCCTGCAACCGGCCGAGTTCCTGTTCTGCGAGAACGAGACCAACGCAAGGCGCCTCTTCGGCACATCCGGCCCCGCCCACCCGAAGGACGCGATCAACGACCGCGTGGTCGAGGGCCGGCGCGAGGCGGTGAACCCGCTCGCCGAGGGCACCAAATGCGCCGCCTGGACGCAGGTGGCCGTGCCGGCGGGCGGCGTCGCGGTGCTGCGCTTCCGCCTGAGTCCCGCCGCGAGCCCGGATGACCGCGATCCAGCCGCCTTCGACGCCGTGATGGCGCGGCGCCTCGCCGAGGCCGATGAATTCTATGGCGCGCTCCAGCGCGACGTGAGCGATCCGGATGCCCGCCTGGTGCAGCGCCAGGCACTGGCCGGGATGCTGTGGTCGAAGCAATTCTACCATTTCGACGTTCGGCGCTGGCTTTCCGGCGACCCGGCCCAGCCGGCCCCGCCGGACGAGCGCCGTCACGGCCGCGACAGCGACTGGACGCATCTCAACAATGCCGACATCGTCTCGATGCCGGACAAGTGGGAATATCCCTGGTACGCGGCCTGGGACCTCGCCTTCCACTGCGTGACCTTCGCGCTGATCGATCCGGCCTTTGCCAAGGGCCAGCTGATCCTGCTCACCCGCGAATGGTACATGCACCCGAACGGGCAACTCCCGGCCTACGAATGGGCCTTCGGCGACGTGAACCCGCCGGTCCATGCCTGGGCGGCCCTGCGCGTCTACCGCATGGATCAGGCGATGACGGGCAAGCCCGACCGCGCCTTCCTCGAGCGCGTCTTCCACAAGCTGATGCTGAACTTCACCTGGTGGGTGAACCGCAAGGATGCCGGCGACCGCAACGTCTTCCAGGGCGGCTTCCTCGGCCTCGACAATATCGGCATCTTCGACCGCTCGGCGAAACTTCCCACCGGCGGCACCCTGGACCAAGCCGACGGCACCGCCTGGATGGCGATGTACAGCCTCAACCTGATGCGCATCGCCCTCGAACTGGCGATCGAGGACCCGGTCTACGAGGACATCGCCACCAAGTTCTTCGAGCATTTCCTGACCATCGCCGAGGCGATGACCCATGTCGGGGGTGACAGTTCCGGATTGTGGGACGAGGCGGACGAGTTCTACTACGACGTGCTGAGCCTGCCCGACGGCCGCCAGGTGCCGCTGCGGGTGCGCTCGCTGGTCGGGCTGATCCCGCTCTGCGCCGTCGAGGTGCTGGACGAGGACTTTTCCGAGCGCTTCCCCGATTTCGCCCGCCGCGCCCGCTGGATCCTCGCCCACCGCCCCGACCTCGCCGCCCAGGTCTCGCGCTGGGAGGAGCCGGGCCGCGGCAACCGGGTTCTGCTCTCGCTGCTGCGGCGCCATCGCATGAAGGCGTTGCTGCGCCGCATGCTCGACGAGACCGAGTTCCTGTCTCCCCACGGCGTGCGCTCGGTCTCGAAGGCGCACGCGGCGGCGCCGTTCCGCTTCCCCTGGGACGGCCAGACCTTCGCGGTCGATTACGAGCCGGCGGAATCGACCACCGCGGTGTTCGGCGGCAACTCGAACTGGCGCGGCCCGATCTGGCTGCCGATCAATTTCCTGCTGGTCGAGGCCCTGACCGAGTTCGGCCGCTTCTATGGGCCGGACTTCAAGATCGAGTGCCCGGCGGGCTCGAAGACCTATCTCACCCTGCCGGAGATCGCCGACGAGCTGTCCGCCCGCCTCACCCGCCTGGTGCTGCGCGGCCCCGACGGCCGACGGCCGGTGCTCGGCGACAATCCCCTGTTCCAGGACGATCCGCACTTTCGCGACCACGTCCCGTTCCATGAGTATTTCCATGGTGATACGGGGGCGGGCCTCGGAGCCGCGCACCAGACCGGGTGGACCGGGCTGCTGGCCCTGCTGCTCCAGCCACGGCGAACCGTGGCCGGCGGGCAGGTGCCGGCGGCGCCGGAAGCGTGACGGATCAGCGCTTCTTCCCCGGCCGGCGAAACACCCCGACGATCTCGACATGCGGCGAGTGCCGGAACTGGTCGACCGGGGTGACCGCCTCCAGCCGGTAGCCGCCGCGCACCAGCAGGGCGGCGTCGCGCGCGAAGCTGCCGGCGTCGCAGGAGACGCCGACCACCACCGGCACCTTCGATTCGGCGAGCCTCGCGCTCTGCGCCTCGGCACCGGCCCGGGGCGGGTCGAATACCGCGGCGTCGTAGCGGTCGAGCTCCGGCGCCAGCAGCGGGCGCCTGAACAGGTCGCGGCGCTCGGTCGTGATGGTACGCAGGCCCGCCGTCTCGCGAAAGGCGCGGTCGAGGGCGGTGAGCGCCGCAGCCTCGCCCTCGACCGCGTGGACGGTGTGGGCCTCGGCCAGCGCCAGCGAGAAGGCGCCGGCGCCGGAGAAGAGGTCGACGACGCGCTTCGCCTTGCCGACGCCCTCGACGACGAGGCGGGCCAAGGTCGCCTCGCCGTCCGCCGTCGCCTGGAGGAAGCCGCCCGCGGGCGGCACCAGCCGGGAGCGGCCGGCCGGGATCTCCGGCGGGCGGCGCACGATCAAGACGTCGCCGTGGAGGGAGAGCCGGGCGAGGTCGAGTTCGCCCGCGAGCAGCACAAGGGCCTGCCGTACCCGGTCGGAGGCCGGCCCGTGGCCGCGGATATCGACGTCGAGGCCGCCCGCGGTCGCGGTCACCTGCACGTCGAGGGGCTTTCCGCCGCCGCCTCCGAGCGGCCGGCTCACTCGGCGGGCGACCTCCGGGGCGCGGTGCAGGGCCGCTTCAGTGATCGGGCAATGGTCGATCGCCACCAGGGCATGGCTGCGCGCCGCCATGAATCCGGCGACAGGCCCGCCCTCGCCTGCCCTTACGTGCAGGGTGATGCGGCGGCGCCCCGATCCATGCGCGTCGAGGAGCGGCGCCACCGGCGCCTCGATCCCCGCCCGCGCCAGCGCGCCGACGACGAGATCGCGCTTCCACTCGGCGTAAGGCGGAGGCGCAAGGTGCTGGATCGCGCAGCCGCCGCAGGTGCCGAAATACGGGCAGAACGGCTCGATCCGATCGGCCGATGGGTTGAGCACCGCGTCGAGCCGGGCGCGGGGCGGGCGGGTCCCCTCCTCGGCCTGCGCCCGCACGGTCTCGCCCGGCAGGGCGCCGGGCACCACGACCCCGTCCGCCGTCACCCCGTCGCCGCGCAGGCCCAGGCGGGCGATGTCCAGTGTCTCGCTCATCGCCCAAGCTCCCGCACGGCGCCGATCAGGAATTCCCGGTTGCCGTCACCGCCCTCGACCGGCGACGGGATCAGACCGCGGATCGTGAAGCCCAAGGACGCCACCAGCGCGCCGATCCGCGCGCAGACCTCGTCCCGCACGGCCTCGTCACGCACCAATCCGCCGCGGCCGACATGCTCGCGCCCGGCCTCGAATTGCGGCTTGATCAACGCCGCGAGCGCAGCGCCCGGGGCCAGGAGCGGAATCACGGGCGGCAGGACCAGCCGCAGGGAGATGAAGCTCACGTCGATCACCAGGAGGGAGGGCGGCTCGGGGAATGGGGTGAGGGAGCGGGCATCGGTCGCCTCGAGAGCCGAGACGCGGGGATCGCCGGCGAGGCTCGGATGGAGTTGGCCACGGCCGACATCAACGGCGTGGACGAAGGCCGCGCCGCGGCGCAAGAGCACGTCGGTGAAGCCGCCGGTCGAGGCGCCGAGATCGAGGCAGACCCGGCCCGACGGGTCGAGGCCGAAGGCGTCGAGGGCGGCGGCGAGCTTCAGCCCGCCGCGGGAGACGTAAGGGTGCGGCGCCTCGGCGACGAGGGCGGCACCGCGGGCGATCAGGTCGGAGGCCCGGCGCACCACAGCGCCGTCCGCCCTTACCAACCCGGCCTCGATGGCGGCCTGGGCGCGCGCCCGGCTCTCGAAATGGCCCGCCTCCACCAGGAGGCGGTCGGCCCGCAGGCGCTCGCCCGTCGTCATCACCCTCTACCCTTGGTCGGTTACGACCGCTTCTCTCGCGGTTGCATGCGCGCCGGCCTGTCCCCGAGGCCGTTGCGCGCCCTAGCTACACCGCGGCAACGAGGAGAATTTTCCATGAGACTCGTCACGCTCGCGAGCGTCCTGGCCCTTGGCCTCGCAGCCCCGGCCCTCGCGCAGGACAAGCCTGCGGATCAGGCCACCCCGACGACCTACGACGCGCCGATCGTCAACAACAAGGGCGAGACAATCGGCAAGATCGCGCTCCGGGACGGCGCCAACACCCTGGTGATGCGGCTGACGATCCAGGCCGGCGGCCTGCCGCCCGGCTGGCACGGCATCCACTTCCACGCGGTCGGCAGCTGCGCCGATACCGACAAGTTCCAGGAGTCGAAGGCGCACGTCAATCACGACAACGCCAAGCACGGCCTCCTGAACCCGGAGGGACCCGACGAGGGCGATCTGCCGAACGTCTACGCCAATGCCGACGGCTCGGTGAATGCGGAGGTGTCGAGCGACACGCCGCTCACCGGCGAGGGCGGCTTGAAGGACAATGACGGCTCGGCCCTGATCATCCACGCCAACGAGGACGACCACGCCACCCAGCCGATCGGCAATGCGGGCGCCCGCATCGCCTGCGCGGTCATCAAGTAACGGAGATCGGGCCGCGTCCGGCGGACGCGGCCCAGGCTCAGCGCTGGCGCCGGGCGACGCTGACCACGTTGCTGGCGGCCTTGGGCTCCTCGCGGGCCGGCAGGGTCGCCTCGACGACCTTGACGATCGACGGCGCGTCGAGCCCCGCTTCCGCGTACATCCGCTCCGGCGTGTCATGCTCCTGGTAGGCGTCCGGCAGCGTCAGCGTCCGCACCCGCACCCTGCCCTCGTCGAGCGCGCCGCGCGACGACAGCAGGTGCAGCACCATCGCCCCGAAGCCGCCCACCGACCCCTCTTCCAGCGTCACCAGCACCTCGTGGCTCGCCGCCAGGTCCAGGATCAGCGCCTCGTCCAGAGGCTTGGCGAACCGCGCATCCGCCACCGTCACCCCGATGCCCGACGCCTCGAGCCGCTCCGCCGCCTTCAGCGCCTCCGAAAGCCGCGTGCCGAGGCTGAGCAAAGCCACCCGCGCCCCCTCCGGATGCCGGATCACCCGACCCTTGCCGATCGGCAGCACCTCGCCCGTCTCCGGCAGCTCGACGCCCACGCCCTCGCCCCGCGGGTAGCGGAACGCGATCGGACCCGAATCATGCGCATGCGCCGTCGCCACCATGTGCACCAGCTCGGCCTCGTCGGAGGCCGCCATCACCGTCATGTTCGGCAGGCAGCACAGATAGGCGAGGTCGAAGGCGCCCGCATGCGTCGCCCCGTCGGCCCCCACCAGCCCGGCCCGGTCGAGGGCGAAGCGCACGGGAAGGTTCTGCAACGCCACGTCGTGCACCAGCTGGTCGTAGCCGCGCTGCAGGAACGTCGAGTAGATCGCGCAGAACGGCCGGAACCCTTCCGTCGCCAGCCCGCCCGCGAAGGTCACCGCGTGCTGCTCGGCGATGCCGACGTCGAAGGTCCGGTCCGGATGCACCTTGGCGAACAGGTCCACGCCCGTGCCCGACGGCATCGCGGCGGTGATCGCCACCACCTTGTCGTCGACATTGGCCGCCTTGATCAGGCTCTCGCCGAACACGCGGGTATAGGCCGGGGCGTTCGGCTTGGCCTTGGTCTGCTTGCCCGAGATGACGTCGAACTTCACCACCGCGTGGCCGCGATCGGCGGCGGCCTCTGCGGGGGCGTAGCCCTTGCCCTTCTGCGTGACGACGTGGACCAGCACCGGGCCGTCCGGCGCGTCGCGCACGTTCTTGAGGACGGGGAGCAGGTGGTCGAGGTTGTGGCCGTCGATCGGCCCGACATAGTGGAAGCCGAGCTCCTCGAACATCGTGCCGCCGCCGGCCAGGATGCCGCGGGCATACTCTTCCGCACGCGCCGCGGTGTCGTAGATCGCCTTCGGCAACAGGCGGCCGAACTGCTTGGCGGTGTCGCGCAGCGACCGGTAGGTGTCGCCCGAGACCAGCCGGGCGAGATAGGACGACATGGCGCCGACGGGGGGCGCGATCGACATGTCGTTGTCGTTGAGGATGACGATGAGGCGCGACTTCAGCGCGCCGGCATTGTTCATCGCCTCGTAGGCCATGCCGGCCGAGATCGAGCCGTCGCCGATCACCGCCACGACGTTGCGGCGCGGGGGCGTCTCGCCGCGCGCCTTCGCGGCGGCGTCGCTCAGGTCGCGGCCGATGGCCATGCCGAGGCCGGCGGAGATGGAGGTGGAGGAATGGGCCGCGCCGAAGGGATCGTAGGGGCTCTCGGCGCGCTTGGTGAAGCCCGAGAGGCCGCCACCCTGGCGCAGGGTGCGGATGCGGTCGCGGCGGCCCGTGAGGATCTTGTGGGGATAGGCCTGGTGGCCGACATCCCAGATCAGGCGGTCGTCCGGGGTGTTGAAGACGTAGTGCAGGGCGACGGTGAGCTCGACGACGCCGAGGCCCGCGCCGAGATGGCCGCCGGTGACCGAGACGGCGTCGATGGTCTCGGCGCGCAGCTCGGCGGCGAGCTGGGCGAGGTCGCTCTCGGGCAGCTGGCGGAGATCCGCCGGCTCGCGGACGCGGTCGAGGAGGGGAAGATTGAGCGGTGACACCGGAGCCATCCTCACGTCCGGAAGGGGAGACCCCGCCGCCGGAAGCCGGGGCGGGAGGTTTGGGAGCGATCAGGCGACATCGAGCGGCGCCGTCCCGGCGGCGCGTCCGTCCGCCCCGAGAGTGATGCGCTGGATGCGCGCCTCGGCGCGCTGCAGCAGCGTCTCGCAGTGACGCTTGAGGGCCTCGCCGCGCTCGTAGATCGCGACGGATTCGTCGAGCGGCACGTTGCCCTGTTCCAGGCGCTGGACGATGCCCTCGAGTTCCTCGAGGGCCTTCTCGAACGGCAGATCCGCGGTTCCGGCCGGGCCGGCGGGTGCGGAGACGGCCGCGCGGCTGGCATCGGACCGGGCTGCGGACATGCGCTAAGATGCTCCCATGATGAGCGACGGGTTATGGCGAGTGAGATGGCGCGAAACAACCCTTCGGCGGTGCCGCAGGGCCACGTCTATGCCCGTTTGCGCGCCAGGGCTGCGTTTCGGCCACAGTGGAATCAGTCGATGGTGACGCTGAAGGGCTCGCCTTCGAAGGCGTCCGCGCCGCGGCCGATCGCCGCAACGGCCGAGATCATGCGCCCATCCCGCTCCAGCAGCGCGTCCGCCACCGCGACCAGGCGCCGGTTCGGCGTCGCGGACGGCGAGGCCTGGCGAAGCTCGCGGGCGATCTCGGCCTCGTCGCGGTCCGGCCGCAGGGCGCAGGCGGTGATGAAGGCGGCGGCCGTCGAGCGGCTGATGCCGGCATAGCAGTGGATCACCAGGGGCTGCTCCCGCGGCCAGGCGCGCACGAAATCGAGCAGCCGCCGCACATGCGCCTCGTCCGGCAGCACGTGGCCGTCAAGCGCGTCGGTGATATCGCTGATGCCGACGAACAGATGGTCGGCTTCGGCGATGGAAGCGGGCCGCGTCACCGGCGTGCCGACATTGATCAGCGTCACCACGTGGCGCGCGCCCGTCGTCGCCACGGTCTCGGGCAGGCGGGACAGGGCGCAGACGTGCAGGGTCGGCATGGCGGCGAAAAATCCTTCGGCTCGAGATACGGGAGGCTCAAGGCACGGGGATGGCGTGCAAGGCCTCGGCCAAGTCGTGGAAACGGGCGAGGAACGCCCCTTGCGCCTCGGCGGTCGGCCAGGGGTCGAGCAGAGAATCGAGGGGGGTGTCGAGGCGGTCGGGCCGGCCGAAGACCCGCACCGCTTCCGTCTGCGAGAAGCCGGCGAGCCGCGTCGCCTCCAGATAGGCGCTCAAGCGGTCGGCCCGCTTGATCAGGCGCTGCATCGCGGCCGTGGGCGCAGGGGTGAGGCCGAAGCGCAGGCGGATTGCCGCGAGCAGCCGGGTCTCCACCGCCTTGTAGGAATGGCCGATCGCCGCCTTGAAGGGCGAGATGATGTCGCCGATCACGTATTCGGGCGCGTCGTGCAGGAGCAGTTCCAGCCGCCCGGCTGCCGTGAGGCCGGGTTCGAAGGCGCCGCCGATCGCCTCGACGAGGAGTGCGTGCTGGGCCACCGAGAAGACGTGCGGGCCGGCGGTCTGGCCGTTCCAGCGCGCCACCCGGGCGAGACCGTGGGCGATGTCGGCGATCTCGACGTCGAGGGGCGAGGGATCGAGGAGGTCGAGGCGCCGTCCCGACAGCATCCGCTGCCACGCCCGCGGCTGGCGGGTCACGCGAGATCCTCAGGCGATGTCCCAGGACCGCCGGGCCCTCGCAGAGACGTGCAAGGCCCCGGCAGGGCGGCGCAAGCGGCGTGGCGGCAGCAGCCGACGAGGTGGTCGTTGATCATGCCGACCGCCTGCATGAAGGCATAGACGATGGTCGGGCCGCAGAAGCCGAAGCCTTGCGCCTTGAGGGCCTTCGACAGCGCCCGCGAGGCCGGGCTCTCGGTCGGGATGTCGGCGCGGGTCGCAGGTCGCGGCTGGAGCGGGCGCCCGTCGACGAAATCCCACAGGAAGGCCGAGAAGCCGGGGCCGCGCTCCTGGATCGCCAGATAGGCCCGCGCGCTGCGGATCGTCGCCTCGATCTTGGCGCGGTTGCGGATGATGCCGGTATCCTGCATCAGCGCCTCGACCTCTCCAGGTCCGAACCGCGCGATCGCCTCGGGGTCGAAGCCCGCAAAGGCACTCCGGAAACCGTCGCGCCGGCGCAGGATGGTGATCCAGGACAGGCCAGCCTGGAACCCGTCGAGGATCAGCTTCTCGTAGAGGGCGCGGTCGTCGTGCTCCGGCACGCCCCACTCGGTGTCGTGATAGGCGACGTAGAGCGGATCGGTGCCCGGCCACCAGCAGCGCGGGCAGCCGTCGGGATGCGGAATCAGGCCGGTCGACATCCGGCCTCGTGTAGCGGGGGCTGCCCGGAACGCAACCTATTCGGTGAACTCGGCCGCCGCGAAGCCCTGCAGGTAGAGGAGCCCCGTGAGGTCGCCGTGATCGATGCGGGCCTGCGCGGCGGCGGCGACCGCGGGCTTGGCCCGGAACGCGACCCCGAGGCCCGCCTCCTCCAGCATCGCCAGGTCGTTGGCGCCGTCGCCGACCGCCAGGGTCTCGGCCGGGTCGAGACCGAGGCGGCCGCGCAGCTCGATCAGCGCCGCGCGCTTGGCGTCGCGCCCGACGATCGGCTCGGCGACGGTGCCGGCCAGCGTCTCGCCCGCGGTCTCCAGGCGGTTCGAGCGGTGCTCGTCGAACCCGATCTGCGCCGCCACCGGCCCGGTGAACAGGGTGAAGCCGCCGGACACCAGAGCCGTGTAGGCGCCGTGCGCCTTGAGCGTGCGCACCAGCGTGCGCCCGCCCGGCGTCAGGGTGATGCGCGAGGCGATCACCTCGTCGATGGCGCCGAGGGCTAAGCCCTTCAACAGGGCGACGCGCTCGCGCAGGGCCGGCTCGAAGGCGATCTCGCCCCGCATCGCCCGCTCGGTGATCGCCGCCACATGGGCCTTGAGGCCGACCTGGTCGGCGAGCTCGTCGATGCATTCCTGGCCGATCATGGTGGAATCCATGTCGGCGAGGAAGAGCCGCTTGCGCCGGTGCGGCCCTGAGACCTGCACGGCCACGTCGATCGGCTCGCCTGCGAGCGCCGTGCGCAGGCGCTCGGCGAGCGCCGCGGCGGCGGCAGGCGCGCCCTCGACCAGGATCTCGGCCGCGACCTCGCCGTGCAGGATGCGCGGCTGGTGCTCGGTCGCCAGCACCCGCCGGGCCTCGGCCAGCACCGCGTCGGTGATGGCGGGGCGCTCCGGGTTTGCTATCAGGGTGGCGACCAGGGTCATCGGACGGACTCGAGCTTGGCGGGGCGATGTCCCGTCCGCGCGTTGATGAGGGGCAGACATGGACGGGCGGGTTCGGGCGATCCTCATCGCAGGGCCGACCGCCTCGGGCAAGTCGGCCCTGGCGCTGGCCCTGGCCCGCCGGCACGGCGGCGCGGTGATCAACGCCGATTCGATGCAGGTCTATCGCGACCTGCATCGCCTCACCGCGCGGCCGTCGCCCGAGGAGGAACTGCTGGCGCCCCACCGCCTCTACGGCACGGTCGACGGCGCGGTGAACTTCTCCGTCGGCCATTACCTGGCGGAGGCCGGCCGCGCCTTGGCGGAGGCCTGGGAAGCGGGCCGGCTGCCGATCGTCGTCGGAGGCACCGGCCTCTACTTCATGGGCCTGACCGAGGGCCTCTCGGAGATCCCGCCGGTGCCGGACGAAGTCCGCGCCGCTGTGCGCGCCGGCGCCGAGGGGCGCGACACGCCCGAGCTCCACGCCGCCCTCGCCCTCAAGGACCCGGACGGCGCCGCCCGTCTCGATCCCAACGACCGCTTGCGGGTGCTGCGGGCGCTGGAAGTGCTGGCCGCCACGGGCCAGCCGATCGCCGCCTTCCAGGCCGCCCGCCGGCCGGGGCCGCTCACCGGCCTACCCTGCCGCAAGCTGTTCCTCACCCCGGATCGTGAGGGGTTACGGGCCCGGATCGACGCCCGTTTCCTCGCCATGATGGCGGCCGGCGCTCTCGACGAGGTGCAGGCCCTGGCCGCCCGCGGGCTCGACCCGATGCTGCCGGTGATGCGCGCCCACGGCGTGCCGGGGCTGATCGCGTATCTGCGGGGAAACCTCTCCTACGACGAGGCAGTGGCCCGCGGGCAGGCGGATACGCGGCGCTATGCCAAGCGGCAGGTGACGTGGTTCCGGCACCAGGCGGGATCGGACTGGGCGTGGCTGACTCCGGAAGCGGCAATGGCGTGAGTGGGGACCGGGGCTCTGGACGGGCTGGCATGATGCCGGCACACCCGGAGACCCAGGCCCTCGGATCGGCGATGCGCCCTGCCGCGGACAGCCGTCACCCTCGGGTCGGAGCCGACGGGTTTTCGCAGCCGCTTCAGGTCATTGCCACAGGATCTTGCAGGACAGCTTCCGGCAGCCATGCCCTGACGCGCGGCTGCGGGGAAGCCTGAGCCAATCCCGGCAAGTGCTTGTGGCGCTTGGCCGATCCCTGGTCAGACCCGCCCGCGCCGCCCCTCCGCCAGCCACATCGCCAGGACGGCCGCCGCCAGCGCCGCCAGCGCCGCGAGGCCTAAGCCCAGCGGATAGACCGAGACGCCCCGCACCACCGCGCTGTCGCTCGGGCGGAAGCCGATCCAGTCGGAGCCGGCAAGACGGCCGGAGCGGGCGATCTGCAGCCGCGGCACGGCGATCCCGCCGCCGGCCTCGGCGAGGCGGCGGACCGAGCCGCCGGTGGCCTCGGCGATGCTGCGCAGGCGCTCGGTGTCGCTGAACACGTCGACCAGCTCGCGCGGGTTGGCCGGGCCGACGCTGACGAACGCCACCAGATTGCCGGCCCGCAGGGTGTGCAGGCCGAGTTCCTCGGCCTCGAAGCCGGCGGCGAACAGGCCCGGCTTGTCGGGGTTCAGCGTCAGGGTGCGGGCTTTGCCGCTCGGTGCCGTCACGGTGACGGGCTCGGCGGTGTCGCCCATGGTCTGGCGCTCGACCCGGACCTCGCGGCCGTGCCCGGTGGCGGAGGCGCGCAACGCCTCTTCTTCGAGGGCCGGCTCCTTCATCAGCCAGTGGCCGAGGCGGCGCAGCAGGTCGAGATGCGGCCCGCCCTCCTGATAGCCCCGGGCCCAAAGCCAGGCATGGTCGGAGAGGAGGAGCGCCACCCGGCCCTTCTCCTCCCGGGAGAGGGCGAGGAGCGGCAGGGAGTCGGCTCCGGCCATGATCGGGGTGATCCCGGGGCGGACCTCGGCGCCGATCAGGCGCAGCCAGTCGCCCCAAGCGGGCGGCGAGGCCTCGGACCCGGGCAGGTCGCGGGTGACCGGGTGGCGCTGGCCGCTGCCGGTGAGCGCCGCCTTGTAGGGCCGCTCGACCACCCGGCCGTTCGGCTCGCCCGGCAGGATCGCGGCGAGCCGCGTGCGGGCGAGGCTGGCGGCGGAGGCGAATTCAGGCCCGGCGGCGATCAAGAGCGCCCCGCCCTCTCGCACGTAGCGCACGATGTTGTCGAAGTAGCTCGACGGCAGCACACTCTGGTTGGCGTAGCGGTCGAAGATGATGAGGTCGAAATCCTTGATCTTCTGCTGGAACAGCTCGCGGGTCGGGAAGGCGATCAGCGACAATTCGGAGATTGGGGTGCCGTCCTGCTTCTCGGGCGGGCGCAGGATGGTGAAGTGGACGAGGTCGACATTGGCGTCCGACTTGAGCAGGTTGCGCCAGGTGCGCTCGCCCGCATGGGGCTCGCCGGACACGAGCAGCACCCGCAGCTTCTCGCGGATGCCCTCGATCGGCAGCACCGCCCGGTTGTTGGCGGTGGTCAATTCGCCCGGCAGCGCCTCGGCCTCGATCTCCACGACGTTCGGGCCGCCATGCTCGACCCGCAGGGTCAGGCCGAAGGGCTGGCCGGTGCGGACGGACTGGCGCACCACCTCCTCGCCGTCGCGGCGCACGGTCACGACGGCCGAGCCGGTGCCGCCGCGCTCCATCACCTCGGCGCGGATGGTCTGGTCGCGCCCGACGATGCCGAAGCGCGGCGCCTCGATCAGGCGGATCTGCCGGTCGCGCTCGTCGGGCCGGCCGGTGACCAGGACGTGGAGCGGCGCCTTGAAGCTCAGCGATGCGAGGTTCGCCGGGATGTCGTGCACGACGCCGTCGGTCAGCATCACCACGCCGGCGAGGCGATCGGGTGGTACGTCGGCGAGCGCCCCCGACAGGGCCGTGAACAGCCGCGTGCCCTCGTCGCCACCGGATTCCGGCACCTCGACGAAGCGCGGCTCGATCGCGTTGAGGCTGCCGAGGCGCCGCTCCAGCTCCGCCCGCACCCGATCGGTCATCGCCGGCCGGTCGCCGAGTCCTTGCGACCCCGAGCGATCGACGACCACGGCGACCACGTCCTTGACCGGCTCGCGCTCCTCCTGGACCAGCGAGGGGTTGGCGAGCGCCAGGAGCACGAGGGCGAGGACGAGGACGCGCAGCAGCGCGACCGGCCCGCGGGCGACGAACGCGACCACGGCGAGGATCGCGGCGAGTCCGGCCATGCCCCAGAGGACCGGGACGGGGACGAGCGGGGCGAAACTCAGGCTGAGCATGAGGGATACCGTCGGGTGACGCTGTGCTTCACTGCCCCAATCTCTCCAGCAGCGCCGGCACGTGGACCTGGTCGGCCTTGTAGTTGCCGGTGAGCGCGTACATCACGAGGTTGACGCCGCCGCGGAAGGCCATCTCGCGCTGGCGCGGATCGCCGCCGACGAGTGGATAGAGCGCCTCGCCGCGCCGGCCGACCGCCCAGGCGGAGGCGAGGTCGTTGCCCGTGATGACGATCGGCGAGACGCCGTCGCCGGCCCGGGCCGGGCGGCGCTCAGCCCCGTCGCCGGCCGGCGGCAGGGCCTCGACCCAGGTCTGGCCGGTGGCGTAGCGGCCGGGGAAGCCGTCGACGAGGTAGAACGCCTTGGTGAGCACGTGGTCGCGGGGCACCGGCTCCAGCTCCGGCACCTCCAGGGTCGCGAGCATGCGCTGGAGGTAGAGGGCTTCGGGCGTCGGCGGGCCGCCGGGGCGGGCCGTCATCGCGTCGCGGGTGTCGAAGATCACCGTGCCGCCGTTCTTCATGAAGGCGTCGATGCGCCGGATCGTGGCCTCGCCCGGAAGCGGCCGGCTCGGCACGATCGGCCAGTAGATCAGTGGGTAGAAGGCGAGCTCGTCCCGGGCCGGATCGATGCCGGCGGGCTCGCCGGGTTCGAGCGCGGTGCGGCTCGCCAGCATCTGGGTCAGGCCGGCGAGGCCCGCCCGGCTGGTCTCGTCGGTGGTCGCGTCCCCCGTCACCACGTAGGCGATGCGGGTGACGAGGGCCGATTCGATGCCGTTCGGCCGGTTGGCGGCTGGCTCGGCGGCGCGCACCGGTCCGGGCGCGGCACCCAGCACCAAGAGGCCGAGGATCAGGACGGCGGCCGCCGGCCGGCGGCGCAGCCGCGCCGCCATCAGCCCGAGGAAGCCGCCGAGCCACAGGCTCGCCAGGGTGTCGAGGGCGAGGAGCAGCAGGGCCACGAGGAAGAACGGCCCGCGCAGGTCGCGGGTGCGTGCCTCCTCCAGGCCGCCGAAGCGGGCGCCGGCGAGCGCCTTGAGGTCGAGGGGCTTCAGCCGGTCGTCGGCCGTCAGCGCGTTGACCGCCAGCCCGCCATCGGCGGGGCCGTAATAGCCCGGCGGGTGCTCCGGCGTCGCCCGCTCGGTCCAGGTCGCCGGGACCGCCCGGGCGGTGGCCTGTGGCCCCTTCAGGGCGCCGAACCCGTCGAGGGTCAGGCGCGGGGCAAGCACCGGCGGGGGCGCGCCCGGGGCGGCGCCGGCCGTCGGCGGGGTGGTGCCGGCGAGCGCGACGACCCGGCGCAGCATGGTCACGAACAGCCCCGAGAGCGGCAGGTTCGACCAGGTGGTGTCGGCGGTGACGTGAACCAGAACCACCATGCCCTCCCCCCGCTTGGCGGCGGTGACGATCGGGGTGCCGTCCTGCAGGGCGGCCCAGGTGCGCCGGGCGAGCTCGCCGTCCGGCTCGGCGAGGATCTGGCGCCGCACGCCGATATCCGCCGGCGGCGTCAGGCCCGCGAAGGGGCTCTCGGGCGCGAAGGGCGCCAGCGTGCGCGGGCTGTCCCAGGACAGGGTGCCGCCGAGGCTGCGACCGCCGCGGCGCAGGCGCACCGGCACGAGGTCGTCGCTGCCGGCGGCGAGCCGCGGCCCGGCGAAGCGCAGGAGCAGCCCGCCCTTGTCGACGAAGGCGGAGACCCGCTCCAGGGTGGCGGGGTCGAGGGCGCCCACATCGGCGAGCACCAGCACCGAGACCTGGGAATCGAGCATCTGGCCGATCGACTCGGCGACGCCGCGCCCGCCCCGGGGCTCCTGCACGTCGGCGAAGGGGGTCAGCGCCCGGGAGAGATAGTAGGTCGGCGAGAGCAGCGGCTGGGCCTGGTCGCTGGTGCCGCCGAAGACGAGGCCGACGCGGCGGCGCCGGCCGCGCTCGTCGGCGAGCACCACGGCGCCGGCCGAGCGCTCGCCGGCGACCTCGAACCGCGCGATGGTGTTGCGCAGCTCCACCGGCAGGTCGAAGCGGACCTCCGTGGCGGTGGCGTCGCCCGCGAAGGCAAAATTCGTCTCGGCCAGCGGCAGGCCCTTGGCGTCGAGGGCCCGGACCGTGCCGGAATCGCGCCCGTTGGCGGCGGCCCGCACCACGCTGACGCCGAGCTGCCCGCCCGACGAATCAGGGCCGGCCAGCGCCAGAGCCGGCGGACGCTCGGCCTTGAGCACGGTGACGTCGGCGCGGCCGCGGACGGCGGCCTGGGCCAGCCCCGCCGGGAAGGACTCGCCGTCGGGACCCGCGACGCCGTCATGGATCCAGACCACGGCCGAGCCCGGCGCCCGCTCCAGGAAGGCCGACAGCGTGGCGAGATGCGCCGAGCGGTCGGCGAGGTGCGGCAGCGGCTCGACGGCGCGCAGGCGCTCCAGGGCCGGGCCGGGGCCGGTAGCCTCCAAAGCCACGGGGCCCGAGGCGGTGGGAAGCAGCGCCACGGGCCGCCCGGCGCGCGCTGCCGCCTCGACCTCGGCGGTGGCGACGCGGATCCGGTCGCGCCAGTCCTGCGCGGCGGAGAACCCGTTGTCGAGGATGAGGACGAGAGGCGTGCGCCCGTCGCCCGCCCCCTGTGGTGTCGGGTTCCAGACCGGCCCCGACACTGCCAGGATCAGGCAGGCGGCGGCGATGAGGCGCAGGGCGAGCAGCCAGGGCGGAGTGCGGGCCGGGGTTTCGCGCTCCGGCAGCAGGTCCGCGAGGATGCGCAAAGGCGGGAAGTCGATCCGCCGCGGCCGCGGCGGCGTCACGCGCAGCAGGTACCAGAGCGCCGGCAGGGCGATCAGGGCCGCGAGGGCGGCGGGGGCGGCGAAGCTGAGGGGCAGTCCGAACATCGAAGGCGTCCTCAGCCCGCGCCGCGGGCGGCGGCGACCAGGGTGACGACGCGGAGCGCCGCCTCGCTCGCCGGCCGGTCGGTGCGGTGCAGCGTGAGCGTCCAGCCCTGGGCCCGGACGATCTCCGCCAACGCGTCGCGATGCGCGCGGATCCGCCGGCGATAGGCCTCGCCCCAGGCCGCGGCATCGCCGACCCTGAGCGACAATCCGGCCTCGAGGTCGTGCAATTCGGCCTGGCCGGAGAACGGGAACGTCTCCTCGACCGGATCGACCACCATCACCAGGTGGCCGCGGCTGCCGGCCGCCGCGATGGCCGCGACCGAGGCCCGCACCTGCTCGGGGGGAGAGAGGAAGTCGCCGATCAGCACCGCCTCGTCGAAGCGCCCGACGGGTGCGCGGGGCGGCAGGTCCTCGTCGAGGCCGGACGTGTCGGCGACCAGCGTCTCAGCCATCCGCTCGACGATGGTGCGGGCGGCCTGCGGCCGGGAGAGACCGAGCAGCCCGACCCGCTCGCCGGCCTCCACGAACGTGTCGCCGAGCGCCAGCGCCAGGACGAGGGCGCGCTCGATCTTGGGCGCCTGGGCGAGGGCGGAGCCGAAGCCCATCGAGGCCGAGCGGTCGACCCACAACCAGACGGTGTGGGCGGCCTCCCACTCGCGCTCGCGGACGTAGAGCCGGTCGTCCCTGGCCGAGCGGCGCCAGTCGATCCGGCTCGCCGCCTCCCCGGCGACGAAGGGGCGGAACTGCCAGAAGCTCTCGCCCGGGCCGGCCCGCCGGCGCCCGTGCAGCCCATGCGCCAGGGTCGCGGCGACCCGGCGGGCCTCCAGGATCAGGCGCGGCATCCGCTCGGCGAGCGAGAGGGCGGTCTCGGTCTCGCGCCGGCCGGGGGCGCGGGCGGCCGCGTCGAGGACGCGCGTCGAGGCCACCGGGTCAGAGCCGCCCGACGAGGCGGCCGATCAGGCCGGGGATGGTCTCGCCGTCGGCCCGGGCCGCGAAGGTCAGCGCCATGCGGTGCTTCAACACCGGCTCGGCCAGCGCCGCGACGTCGTCGACGGAGGGCGCGACCCTTCCCTCGATCAGCGCGCGGGCGCGCACCGCCAGCATCAGGGCCTGGCTGGCACGGGGGCCGGGGCCCCAGAGGAGCTTGTCGGCGATGGCGGCGTCACCCCCGGCGGGGCGCGCGGCGCGCACGAGGTCGAGGATCGCCTCGACCACCGCCTCACCGACGGGCAGGCGCCGCACCAGGCGCTGGGCCGAGAGCAGGCTCTCGGTGTCCATCACGGGTTGCGCCCGGTGCTCCTCGGCGCCGGTGGTCTCGAGCAGGATGCGCCGCTCGGCGGCGCGGTCGGGATAGCCGACGTCGATCTCGAGCAGGAAGCGGTCGAGCTGGGCCTCGGGCAGCGGGTAGGTGCCCTCCTGCTCGATCGGGTTCTGGGTCGCCAGGACGTGGAACGGCCGCGGCAGGTCGTGGCGCTCGCCGGCCACCGAGACGAAGCGCTCCTGCATCGCCTGGAGCAGCGCCGACTGGGTGCGGGGGCTGGCGCGGTTGATCTCGTCGGCCATCAGGAGCTGGGTGAAGATCGGCCCGCGCACGAAGCGGAACGAGCGGTGCCGGTCCTGGTCCTCGTCGAGGATCTCGGTGCCGAGGATGTCGGAGGGCATCAGGTCGGGGGTGAACTGCACCCGGCGCGCATCGAGCCCGAGCACGGTGCCCAGCGTCTCGACCAGCTTGGTCTTGGCGAGGCCCGGCAGGCCGACCAGCAGCCCGTGGCCGCCCGCCAGCACCGTGACCAGCGCGAGGTCGACTACCGTCTCCTGCCCGAAGATGACCCCGTGGATCGCCTCCCGGGCGCGCCCGACGCTGGCCAGGCAGGCCTCCGCGGCGGCGACGATGCCGTCATCCATCGGGGTCGCGGCGGCCGGCGCGCTGGCTTCTATCATGCGGGGTCCTCGTCGTCGTCCGGGGCGCCGCTGGCGCCGGTCGGTGATCCGCGAGTGTGGATCCCTTCCGCACCGCAAAGCAAGGTCGGCGCGACGACGCAGGGCGGAGGGCCCACACGCCATCCCTCCCCGCCCTGCAAGGATCTCGATCGTAGAATGACCGATGGGGCCGGCTCCTATTGAGGAGCCGATTCCACCGGCTTGTCTTCAGACCCCGCTCTCGGAGTGGTCTTGGGCGGGGTCGCTCTCCTCGGCCCGTGCTTGGGTTCCGGCTTGGGTTCCGGCTTGGACGTGGGTGTGGGTGTGGGTGTGGGCGTGGGGGACGGGACGCCCTGCACCTGCGGCAGTGGAGGCGCCGTCGGCGCGGCGGAGCCGATCACCACCGAGATGCCGAAGACCCGCCAGCGGCCGTCCACCGGCGCGAACAGCAATTCGAAATTCACCTGGGAGGGTACGGACGGAAAGAATCCCGCAAGGTGCAGCAAGCCGTTGCTTTCGATCTGCGGCAGCAGCGTCAGTTGCGGATCCAGGACGGCGACACCCGACAGGTCGAGCTTCTGAGTGCGTTGGCTCGCGAAGATTTCTCCGAGGCGCGCCGCGGTGTTGGCGTCATGAAAGCCAGGAGCCGCGAGGTCCCGCAGGACGGTATAGTTGCCGGTTTCATTGCCGTGCTGCAACGCCAGCAGCGTGGAGCGGATCAGAATGAGGACGCCGTTCCGATCGATCTGCGCCGGCCGTGGCTGTTGCTGCGTCTCCTGGGGATGACCCTGCGCCCATGTCGCGGAGGGGTCTGTCAAGGTGAGCAGGGCGACGAGCGCCGCTGCCCCGCGCGAGCCGGGGAGACGTGTCACAATTCACCCATGATACCAATGCGCGCACCGACATTGCCCGCGCCGCCGGCCACGCCCAACGTGACTGCGACCGGGCGATTGATATCCAGCCGATAGGCCACCGAGCCGCCGACCGCATATTCGCCTCGGAACGTCGCGCCGTTCAGCACGTAACTCAGGCGCCCCGGTGCCGAGGGAAGCGATGCCGAGGCCAGGGCCATCGCCGAAGCGATGCCCCGACGGGCCTCCTTGCGGGACTCGACGGCGTACCGCGACAGGCTGCCGAGGCCGGCCTCAAGGCCGGACACACGTCCGTCGAGGGCCGCGATGGTGTTGGGGCCGATCGAAGAGGCGGCGAGGTTTCCGGATGCGTCGGTGGTCACGAAGGCCGTGGCGCCGGTCTGGGCCGCCAGGCTCTGCGCCGAGGCGAGGCCCGCCAGGGTGTAGGTCTGGGTGGCCGAGCCGATGGCGATCTGGTTCGCCCGTGTCGTGGCGACGCCCTGGCCGATCGCCACGCTATCGGCCTGCATCGCCGAGGAGAAGGCGCCCACGGCCACGGCGTTGGCCCCGCCCGCATGGGCCGAGCGACCCAGAGCGGTGGCGTTGTCGCCCGTCGCGACGGCCAGACCGCCGAAGGCGGACGCCTCGTTGCCGGTGGCCTGGGCGCTGAAGCCGACCGCCGTGGTCGGATCGCCCGAGGCCACGGCGTTGGTGCCGATGGCCGTCGCGCCGGACTGCGTCGCCCGCGCGCCCGTGCCGATGGCGACGGTCGCCTCCCCTCGTGCGACAGCCGCGAAGCCGCCGGCCAACGCGCCGGTGCCCGAGACCGACGGTGCGGCGGCATCGCCCGGATGGGTGGCGACGAACACGCCGCTCGTGCCGTTCTGGAGCGCCGCGATGTTGGCGGTGTTGGTTGTCGTCTGTCCCTGCAACACTCCGAGAGCGCTCGTGTTCGCGGCAAGTTGGGTGTTGGTGGCAAAGAGCTGCGCGCCGTTCACCGCATCGGCGGACGTGGCCGTCAGCGCGCCCGCGGCGACCCCGGTGACCTGACGGTTGCCCGCCGTGCCGGCCATGTTGACCATTGTGCCGCCGGTCGCGGCGCCCACCGTCACCGCGGTATCGGGCGCGGCCTGCTGAACGAGGCCGGATTGGCCCGCCTGGAGCGCCGCGAGGCCGGCCGTGTTCGCCGTCGTGCGGGTATCGAGGTTGCCGAGCGCCCCGCCGACGCTGGTGAACTGCGCTCCGTTGCCGAAGGTGTAGGTCGGGCCGGTGAAGGCGCCGGTCGCCGAGGCGTAGGAGGCGCCGCCGCCCAGCGCCGTGGCGACGGCGTTGCCGGCATTCGCCACGGTCTGGTTCGTCGCGAAGAGCTGCGCGCCGTTCACCGCGTCGGCGGACGTGGCCGTCAAGGCACCCGCGGCGACCCCGGTGACCTGACGGTTGCCCGCCGTGCCGGCCATGTTGACCATTGTGCCACCGGTCGCGGCGCCCACCGTCACCGCGGTATCGGGCGCGGCCTGCTGAACGAGGCCCGATTGGCCCGCCTGGAGCGCCGCGAGGCCGGCCGTGTTCGCCGTCGTGCGGGTATCGAGGTTGCCGAGCGCCCCGCCGACGCTGGTGAACTGCGCTCCGTTGCCGAAGGTGTAGGTCGGGCCGGTGAAGGCGCCGGTCGCCGAGGCGTAGGAGGCGCCGCCGCCCAGCGCCATGGCCGCCCTCGCAACGGCGTTGCCGGCATTCGCCACGGTCTGGTTCGTCGCGAAGAGCTGCGCGCCGTTCACCGCGTCGGCGGACGTGGCCGTCAGCGCGCCCGCGGCGACCCCGGTGACCTGACGGTTGCCCGCCGTGCCGGCCATGTTGACCATTGTGCCGCCGGTCGCGGCGCCCACCGTCACCGCGGTATCGGGCGCGGCCTGCTGAGCGAGGCCGGACTGGCCCGCCTGGAGCGCCGCGAGGCCGGACGTGTTCGCCGTCGTGCGGGTATCGAGGTTGCCGAGCGCCCCGCCGACGCTGGTGAACTGCGCTCCGTTGCCGAAGGTGTAGGTCGGGCCGGTAAGGGTGCCGGTCGCCGAGGCGTAGGAGGCGCCGCCGCCCAGCGCCGTGGCGACGGCGTTGCCGGCATTCGCCACGGTCTGGTTCGTCGCGAAGAGCTGCGCGCCGTTCACCGCATCGGTGGACGTGGCCGTCAAGGCACCCGCGGCGACGTTGCCGAGGGACACCGCCCCGCCCACGCCGACGAGGTTGAGTGCGTTTCCGGGCGTTCCGGGCGTAGCATACTGGATTGGCCCGGCCGCGCCGGACGCCATGGCCTGGAGACCGGAGAGGGCATCGGTGTATGCCGCCTGCGAGCCGTTAAGGCCATAATTCAGGCCTGAGATGCTGTTGGTGGCCGCGTTGTAGGTCGCGCCCCCTCCGATAGCCGCTGCGGTGGCCGTGCCGAGAGCGTTGACGCCGTTGGCCGCCTGCTGGCTCACGGTGAATAGCTGCTGGCCATTGACCGCGTCGGTCGAGCCCGCCCCGATCGTGCCGGGGGCGACGTTGACGATGCGCCGCTCGGCGCCCACCGCGCCGACCGAGACGGTATTCGCCTGATCGGCGACCGAACCCTGGCCGAGCGCCACCCCGCCGGCGCCCGTCGCCGTCGCGCCCTGGCCAAGGGCCGTGGCGTTGGCGCCATTGGCCGTCGCGCCCTGCCCGATCGCCGTCGCGTTGTCCTGACCTGCCGCGCCGGCCCCTGCCCGAGAACCCTGACCGACCGCCGTGGTATTGCTGTTCGAGAAGGCGCTGACCGGCGCCGAGCCGTCGATGCTGGCTAGACCATTGAGCGTCCCTGGGCTCGCGCTGAACGGATCGCCTCCCGAGAACGCATGATCGCCGATGGCGACGCTGTTCAGGCCGTTGCTGAAGGACGAGAAGCCGTAGCCCGCCGCGCCCGTGCCGGGTTGGGTCGAGATCGGCCCCTGCAGGGTGTTCGCGATCACCGGCAGGTTGGCGCCGTAGGCACATGTGTCGGTGCCCGGAACGTAGAAGAAATGGGCACCGAAGCTGGAGCAAATCTTGACATATTCGACCGCGGCCTGTGCAGGATCGCCGCAGCCGATCGTCATCAGGAGCAGCATCGAGCACGAAGCGAGACACGCCTGACGCAATCTACCGCGCGCCTGCAACAGATCATTCATAAGGGGCCCCGCCGGATCCATGCGCTCGTTCGAGCGCAGATCGGATCGGCTGCGCCCACGACGCAGTTCTTATGAAATAATGATGATTCGATACAGACAGGACCGCCGTCGAAACACTGGCGAATTCTATTTTTTCGATTATGTGTTTTTTCAGCAACACAAATTAAACCGAACTTTCCCTAAAGTCATGACCATTGGGTACGGGCGTCGGATTTGTGATCTGAACAGCCCCGAAAAGATTTCGTTACGTAATTCTCTCGGGAGAGTGTAGAGCAGAGCGCCATCTGGCGTGGAACCGGCGGGGTCGCTTGCCTCGTGCCGGGACCGGCGATCGATGACGGTGCGTTGCCGGAATCCGGAATGCGGCCGCTCGGCCGTCATCTGCACCGAGATCGTCGATCTGCCGGAGATCGGTGGCACGCTGAGTTTCGACACGATCGACCACGACACGCCGCTCGCCCGACGACTTGGTGTCTCTCACGAAACTCCCGCTGCGCCGACGCCGCCACAGCGAGCGACGACAGTGGCCGGGAGTTTCGTGAGGTGCCCTTATTCGTTCTGCATGACCTGAGTGTCCGAATTCCGGAACCCGCCGCTGGGCCCTGGAACCACCCTGCGGGTATCAAGACTTCAGGTCGGCTCCGAATCGAGATCGTCACCGCCCCCAGCGCAAAACCGCCGCGTCGAGATTCCGGGCGATCTCGATCAGCCCGGCCCGCGTCGCCGGATGCGGCAGCTCCAGGGGGGCCCGCACCGCGTCGGAGCGGATGATGCCGCCTTCCTTCATCAGGATCTTGGCCGCGGCGAGCCCGGTCTGGCGGTTCTCGTAGTTGATGAGCGGCAGCCAGCGGCCATAGGCCAGCACCGCCTCGTCGCGCCGGCCGGCGAGGTAGGGATCGATGATCTGGCGGATGCCATCGGGATAGCCGCCGCCGGTCATGGCCCCGGTGGCGCCCGCATCGAGGTCGGCCAGCAGGGTGATCGCCTCCTCGCCGTCCCACGGGCCCTCGATCGCGTCGCCGCCGAGCTCCAGCAGGGTGCGGAGCTTCGCCGCGGCCTGGGCGGTCTCGATCTTGAAGTAGGAGACTTGTCCGACCTCGCGTGCGAGCCGCGCCAGGAAGGCGGCCGAGAGCGTGGTGCCGGAGACCGGCGCGTCCTGGATCATGATCGGGATCGAGATCGCGTCCGAGACCTGACGGAAGAACCGCTCGATGCCGGCTTCCGTCACCCGGATCGTCGCCCCGTGATAGGGCGGCATGATCATCACCATGGCGGCGCCGAGATCCTGCGCCCGCCGCGAGCGCTCGGCGCAGATATGGGTGGCAAAATGCGTGGTCGTCACGATCACCGGCACGCGGCCGGCGACGTGCTCGAGCACGGCCTTCATCACCTCGTCGCGCTCGGCATCGGTGAGGACGAACTGCTCGGAGAAGTTGGCGAGGATGCACAGGCCGTGCGAGCCGGCCTCGATCATGAAGTCGATCGCCCGGCGCTGGCCGTCGAGATCGAGGGTGCCGTCATCGTGAAAAATCGTCGGCGCAACGGGGAAGACGCCGCGATAGGGGCGGGACGCTGTCGTCATCGGGGTTTGCCTCCATGTCTGTTCAGGCCGCGGCGCCGTGGCGGCGCAGGCCGTTATGGATGACCTGCCGGACGGCCTCGGCCGCTCCTTCGGGGTCTCGGGCGGCGATGGCCGCGACGATGGCCGCGTGGGCCGCGAGCGTCGTCTCGCGCTCCGCCGCCTCGACCGGGGCGCTGAGCTGGAACGAGGCGCGCAGAGCCACCTCGATCACGCTGCCGATCGAGCGCATGAACGGGTTGCCGGAGGCGACCGTCACCGCGACGTGGAGCGCGAGGTCGCCCTCCGCGAAGCCGGCGGAATCGGACGGTTCGGCCCGCATCTGCGCGAGCCCCGCCTCGAGCGCGGCGAGGTCGTCCTGGGTCCGGCGCTCGGCGGCGAGCGCCGCCGCCGCCGGCTCGACCGCGAGGCGGATCTCCGCGAGGTCGCGCAGGAAGCGCCGGTCGATGCCGGCCTCCAGGTGCCAGGCCAGCACGTCGGCATCGAACATGTTCCAGGCGGCGCGCTCGCGCACCACCGTGCCGACCCGGGCCCGGGTGGTGAGGAGCCCCTTGGCCACCAGGGTCTTGACGCTCTCGCGCAGGACCGGCCGCGACACCCGGAAGGCCGCCAGCAATTCGCCATCCCCCGGCAGCTTGGCGCCGGCCGTGTAGCGGCCGGCGATGATCGCGGTGCCGAGGCTGCGCGCCACCTCGGCGTGATTGGAACGGGCCCGTCCGGCCGGGATCACCACCAGGCCGGCGCCCGGTGAAGCGATGTGAGGCGTGGCGAAGGGGACGCGCATCCGCGTGACGAACCGACCGGGGCGGCGCCCCCGCGGCGCCGGCCGGTCCGTTACAGCACGACGACGCCCGGCTGAAAAGTCATACTGTTTGACTTTTCACGACTCCGCCGCCTCCCGTGCCTCCGCTACCGCCTCGGCGCCCTCCCGCCGGTCCGCGGCATCGGCGGCCGGCGGCTCCTGCACGGCCTCGGCCCGCGGATCCTGGCACAAGGCGATCAGGATCGGGAAATGGTCGGAGCCGATCGGCGGCAGCCGCTCCAGCCGGGCGAGCAGGAAGTGCTCGCTGAAGAAGACGTGGTCGAGGGGCCAGCGCAGGATCGGCCAGCCGGCATGGAAGGTCGGGTAGGCGCCGCGCCCCACCCGCGGGTCGAGGAGGCCGCCGATGGCCTGGAACAGGCGCGTGGTGCGCGACCAGGCGACATCGTTGAGATCGCCCGCCACCACCGCGGGACCACCCTCGCGCGCGACCTCGCGGGCGACCAGCACCAGCTCCCCGTCCCGGGTCGCGCTGCTGTTGCCCGGATGCGGCGGGCGCGGATGCACGCCGTGGAAGGTGAAGCGGTCGCCCGACGGCAGCGTCACGCCGGCGCGCACGGACGGCACGTCGTCCTCGATCAGGAAGCGCACCCGCACGTCGTCGAGGGGCAGGCGGGAATAGAGCATGAGCCCGTAGGTGTTGTCCTGCGGTTGATCCACCCCGTGGGGATAGCGTGCCCGAAGCGGTGCGAGCGCGTCGCGCCAGCCCGCATCGGTCTCAAGGGCCAGGATCAGATCGGGGTCGCTCCGCTCCACCGCGGCCAGCAGCCGGTCGTAGGCCCGGTTCGATTGCAGCACGTTGACGATCAGGATCGCCACGCACCGGGCTGGGTCCGCCTTCGCCGGGGCGGCGCGGGCCGCGGGCCTGGTCACGCGGGTGAAGGGCAGGATGTGCCGCAGTTGCAGCCCGAGCGCGCCTAAGAGCCCCGCTCCGAGGGCGAGGGAAACCGGGTCGTGCCCGGCGACGACGAGCAGGACGAGGACCGGCGGGATCGCGGCGGCGATCTGGAAGCGCGGAAAGTCGAAGGTGCGCACCAGCCCGGTCCGGCTGCGCCAGAACGGCAACAGGGTCGCGGCGATGAGGACCAGGGCCAGGACCTGGGCGACGATGGACAGGGTCGAGATCGGCACGCACACTTCCCCCGCGGCGGTCACGCCGCCTTGCGGGAGGAAATAGGTCGCGCCGGCCGTGACGTCACCGGCGCCGGATCAAGCGCCCGCCAGGGGGTGGAGGTCGCGGACCATCTGCTTCAGCCGCTCGTCGAGGACGTGGGTGTAGATCTGCGTCGTCGAGATGTCGGCGTGGCCGAGCAATTCCTGCACCACTCGCAGGTCGGCGCCGTTCTGCAACAGGTGGCTGGCGAAGGCGTGGCGCAGGACGTGCGGGCTGATCCGGTCGGTGCGGATGCCGGCGGCGGCGGCCACCGCCTTCAGGTCGCGGGCGAAGGCCTGGCGAGTGAGGTGGCCGGTCTCGCTGTCGGCGGGAAAAAGCCAGGGCCCGGGCGCCGTCAGGGTGGCGAGGTGCGCCGCCATGGCACTGCGCGCCACCTCGGTCAGGGGAACGAGGCGCTCGCGCCCGCCCTTGCCGCGCACCACCAGGAAGCGCTCCTTGGTCGAGCCGGCGGCCCGCGGCAGGGCGACCAGCTCCGAGACGCGCAGGCCCGTGGCGTAGAGAAGCTCGATCAGGCAGTGCATCCGCCCGGCCCGCGCCGCCTCGGCCGGGTTCGGCGCCTTGGTGGCGGCCTCCTTGGCGACCGTGAGCAGCCGGTCGACCTCCGCGACCGAGAGCACCTTGGGCAGGCCGCGACCGCGCTTCGGCCCGGAGACCGGCGCGGTCGGGTCGTCCTCGAGCAGGCCTTCCGCGTACAGGAAGCGGTGGAAGCCGCGCACGCAGGAGAGCCGGCGTGCCGCCGAGGTGCTCTTGAGGCCGCGCGCCTCCAATTCGGCGAGGTAGGCCCGGATGCCGGCGGGCTCGACGGCGCCGGGATCAAGCCGCTTCCCGGCCAGGTAGGCGAGGTAGTCGTCGAGGTCGCGCCGATAGGCCGCGAGGGTGTTGGCCGCGGCCCCCCGCTCGGCGGCCAGCATGTCGAGATAGGCGTGCATCAGGCCCTGCGGGCCCATCGCGCTCATGTCACGCCGCTCATTTCGGCTGGAGCTTCGCGTTCGGGATGGTGACGGAGATCTCGCGCGGGGTCGGCTCGACGAAGGTGGCGAGCGCGAACATCGCCGCGAAGGCGAGCCCGGCCAGGATCGCCACCACGGCCAGAAAACGGAAGAGGGTCGGCACGTCGGCAGGGCCCCGGGACTACGCGTGACAACGAGTGGCGCGGACATGGAGGGCCGCGGCCGCCTTGGCCGTCGGTTCGACCACGTGGTGTCCCGGGAGGCAAGGCCGCGCGGGCCCGCCCCGGCGGAATGCCGGCGGCTGTTGCGCGGGTGCCGAGGCGATCGGAGGAGCCAGCACGGGAGCGGTCATGGGATGGGACGCTCATGGGAGGGGACGCTCATGGAACCGGTGGGTTTCACCGATATCCGCCGTTTCGCCCTGCGCGAAAAACAGGCTAAAGAACGCCGCATGAACCAGCGTCCCCCTCATGAACAGTCGATCGAGTCGCGCGTGCGCCGGGGTCTCGGCCTGCGCTCGATCGTGCTGGTCGGGCTCATGGGCGCGGGCAAGAGCACCGTCGGCAAACGCCTGGCGGGGCGCCTCGGCCTGATCTTCAAGGACGCCGACCACGAGATCGAGGCGGCGGCCGGCCTGACCATCCCGGACATCTTCGCCATCTACGGCGAGCCGAGCTTTCGCGATGGCGAGGAGCGGGTGATCGCCCGCCTGCTGCGCGAGGGTCCGATGGTGCTCGCCACCGGCGGCGGCGCCTTCATGCGGCCGGAGACGCGCCAGCGCATCGGCGAGGCCGGCGTCTCGGTCTGGCTCAAGGCGGAACTCGACGTGCTGATGCGCCGGGTGCGCAAGCGCCCCGGGAGGCCGCTGCTCCAGAACGAGGACCCCGAGGGCACGATGCGCCGGCTGATGGACCTGCGCCATCCCGTCTATGGCGGGGCCGACGTGGTGGTGGTGTCCCGCGACGTCTCCCACGACCGGGTGGTGCAGGACGTTCTGGAGGCCCTCGACGCCTACATGGCGGGGGATTCGGGCGATCCGGCCGGCGACCTCCCCGGCCCCGCCCCCCTCGACGGCCCGGGATCCGGCGGCCCGCCCGAGCCCGCCAGCCACGGCCTCGCCGCGCAATAGCCGTCCCCGCCCCCGATCCCCGGATGTGAGACCCGTGCAGACAGAGACCGTTCACGTGCCCCTGGACGGGGGCCGGGCCTACGACATCCTGATCGGCCGCGGGCTGCTCGCCGGGATCGGACCCCGCGTCGCCGCGCTCAACGCCCGGGCCGTCGCGGTGGTGAGCGACGAGACCGTGGCGGCGGAATACGGCGAGGCGGTCACCGCCTCGCTGGCGCAGGCGTCGTTGCGCACTGCCCTGATCACGGTGGCGCCGGGCGAGGGCTCGAAGAGCTATGCGGGCTTCGCCCAGGTCTGCGACGGGCTGATCGCCCACCGGATCGAGCGGGGCGACCTCGTCCTGGCGCTCGGCGGCGGCGTCGTCGGGGATCTGGCAGGCTTCGCCGCCGCTTCCTTACGCCGTGGCGTACGCTTCGTGCAGGCGCCGACCACGCTGCTGGCCCAGGTCGATTCCTCGGTCGGCGGCAAGACCGGCATCAACTCGCCCCACGGCAAGAACCTCGTCGGCGCCTTCCACCAGCCGAGCCTGGTCGTCGCCGACACCGCCTCCCTCGACACGCTTTCCCTGCGCGAGATGCGCGCCGGCTACGCCGAGGTGGCGAAGTACGGGCTGATCGACGATCCCGACTTCTTCGCCTGGTGCGAGGCGAACCTCGCCGAGATCTTTTCCGGCGGTCCCGCGCGCGAGGCCGCGGTGGCCTCCTGCTGCCGCGCCAAGGCCGGGGTGGTGGTGCGCGACGAGCGCGAGGACGGCGAGCGGGCGCTGCTCAATCTCGGCCACACCTTCGCGCACGCCCTGGAGCGCCTGACGGCCTACGACTCCGCCCGCCTCGTCCACGGCGAGGCCGTGGCGATCGGCCTGTGCCTCGCCTTCCGGTTCTCCGCCCGGCTCGGCCTCTGCCCGGGCCAGGATGCCGGCCGGGTCGCCAACCACCTGGCGATGGCCGGGCTGCCGACCACCCTCGCCCAAGTGCCGGGCGGCTGCGGCGACGCCGACCAGCTCCTCGACGCCATGCGCCAGGACAAGAAGGTCCGCGACGGGGCGCTCACCTTCATCCTGGCGCGCGGGATTGGGAAGAGCTTCATCGCCCCGGGGATCGATGCAGGGGCTGTGCGGGAATTCCTGGTGACGGAGCTGGGGTGAGGCGGGGCGAGAACGCCCCCGCCCGACGATCGACGTCGCAGGCGCTCAAAGCTCCATCAAGTCGCGGCCGACGACGATCTCGCCCTTGAAGTGCGGCCGCACGGCGTCGCGCCAGACCTCGTCCGTGATGAACGGGTAGCCGCCCGGCACGAAATGCGACAGGACCAGCGTCCTGACGCCGGCCTCGGTCGCGACGCGCCCGACCTCCGCGGTGGTCGTGTGGCTGGCGATCAGGTGCTCGCGCAACGTCGTGGCGTTGGGCTCCGTGGCGATCAGCTTCTCGAGCTCGGGCAGGTACATCACCTCGTGGACGAGGATGTCGGCCCCCTTGGCGAGCGCGATCAGGTTCGGCGAGAAGCGGGTATCGCCCGAGATCACGATCGACCGGTCCGGGCAGTCGAACCGGTAGGCGAAGGCCGGCTCGACCGGCGGATGCTGCACCAGGGCGGCCGTCACGGTGACGCGCTCGTCGCGCATCACGGGGCCGGGCCCGGTGATCTCGTGCGGCACGATCAGGTCGGCGAGGGCCGGGCGGCCCTCGTCGGCCATGCGGGTCTTGATGTCGTACTCGTTGAGATCGAGGAACTGGCGCGTCATCCGGGCGAGCGGCGGCGGTCCGTAGGTGTCGACGCGGTGGGCGAGGTCGGTCGCCCAGGCGAGCAGCAGCACGTTGCCGTAATCGGCATTGTGGTCCGAATGCTGGTGGGTGAGGAACACCGAGTCGAGCGAGCCGAGCTTCAGCTTCGCCAGTACCATCTGCCGGCCGGTCCCGTTGCCGGCATCGACCAGGTAGGTATGCCCGTCGACCACGATGGCCTGGGCCGGCGCGGCCCGGTTCGGCTTCGGCGTCGGGCCCCCGGCGGTGCCGAGGAGCACCAGGCGCGAGCGGCGCGCGGCGGGTGCGGGTCCGGCCGATTGCGACGCCGCACCCTTGACGGAGAGGATCGCGGCCAGGGCCGCCGTGCCGCCGAGGATCATCCGTCGTGTCGGGGAGCGATCGTCTTTGGTCGTCATGGGGTCCACCAGCGGCAGCTTTCGCCAATCGTCCGCTCGTCCAGCACCGCGCTCCTCCCGTCAAGGCGGTGCGCGGGGTCGAGCCGCGATGACGAGCCGGGCGATGCGGGCCGTGGGCCCCGTACCGCACGCGGCCTTGCGCTGGATCAAGGCCCCTGCCCTTGCCGGGGCCGACGATCCCGTCTCCCGCGGACGGAGACAGGCCATGCGCGAGTACCTCGTGACCTTCCACAAAGTCGTGCTGGACGACACCGGCCATGACCGGCGCGTTCTTCAGCAGCAGGCCGTGGTGTCCGCGCCCTGCGAGACCTCGGCCCTCGCCCTCGCCAAGACCCGCTTCTGCGAGGCGGCCGGCATCGTCGATTGGCGGCTGCGAGCGGACAGTTGCGACGTCGCGGTCCTGTCCGAACGCGCCGCTTGAAGAGACCGCGACGAGCCACGGCCGCGCCGCCGCCATGAAGGGGAAGGCATCCTGTCGGACGCCGCAATTCCGACCCGATGAGGCATGGCGGATCGCCGTCCGGCCGGGCCGCCAAGCATCATTCCGCCGGCCGCGGACGGCCGGTGCCGAGGTGGTCACCGGTTCGGCGGCGAAAGGATGCGAAACCAAGAAGCTGAGCAGAGTTGCGCTATGCAACTTTGATGAGAACCAACCGGAGTGCTCGCATGCCATTCGCCAGCATCATGGTCGCCGTCGATCTCACGCAAGCGGCGCGCGAGCGCCTGCGCCTCGCCGGTCATCTCGCGGACGATCTCGGGGCCGGCCTGATCGGCATCGCGGCGGGCGAGCCGCCCTTCGGGGTCCCCCCGGTCGGCCCGACGCTCGGGAGCAGCTACGCCCTGGCGGCCGCGACCGAGATCGTCATGAACGATCTGACGCGGGCGCAGGCGGTCTTCGAGACCGAGACGGGCGCGCGCAAGCGCGTATCGTGGCGCTCGGGCCTCGCCCCCTCGCTGCCCTTCCTGGTCGCGCAGGCCGCCGCGGCCGACCTCGTCGTGGTCGGCCGCCGGGAGGACCCGGCCTCCTTCCCCTTCGCGATCGATCCGGGCGACCTCGCGATGCAGCTCGGGGGACCGATTCTGGTGGTGCCGCCCGGCATCGACCATCTCGAGGCCCGGCGCGTCCTGATCGGCTGGAAGAACACCCGCGAGGCCCGCCGTGCGGTGCGGGACGCCCTGCCGCTCCTGCGGCGGGCCTCCCAGGTCGTCATCGCGTCGGTCGATGACGGAAAGCCGGCCGGCACGCAGGATCTCGTCGGCCTCCTGAGGGACCATAGTATCGCCACGCGGGTGGTGGCGCCGGACGCGACCGGCGTCACCACCGCCGAAGCGCTCGTGGGTGCGGCGGCGGAATGCGGGGCCGACCTCATCGTGGCGGGCGCCTACGGCCATTCGCGTCTGCGCGAATGGGCCTTCGGCGGGGTCACCCGGGACCTGCTGGCCCACACCCCGGTCTGCTGCCTGATGAGCCACTGACACGGATTTCGAAGGGACGCGCCCGGACACCGCCGCGATACGCGCGAGCCTGCATCCCGATCCGGCCACCGGGCGCATCGCCCGACGGCC
The DNA here is from genome assembly GCF_003058325.1 of Methylobacterium currus. Classification (NCBI taxonomy): domain Bacteria; kingdom Pseudomonadati; phylum Pseudomonadota; class Alphaproteobacteria; order Hyphomicrobiales; family Methylobacteriaceae; genus Methylobacterium; species Methylobacterium currus. The sequence goes on along the minus strand of NZ_CP028843.1, from coordinate 5,820,450 downwards.
GGCCATTCCTCAATGCGCCATCAGGATCGGAACCGGGCAGGAGCCCAGCATGGCCTGCGTCACCCCTCCGAGCACCGTCTCGGCCAGGAGCGAGCGGACGAAGGCGCCCATCACGATCATGTCGGCCCCCATCTCCGTCGCGTGCCGGCGCAGCACGCCCGCGACGTCTCCGTCCCCGGCCGGCAGATCGGTGACCGTCACGGCAACGCCGTGATGCGCCAGACCGGGGGCCACCTCCACCCCCGGCACCGCGTGCGACAGGTCCTTCTCGCCGGTCACCGCGACGATCTCGACGCGTTCGGCCAGGCGGAGGAACGGCAGGGCGTCGTGCAGGGCGCGGGCGGCCTGGGCGCTGCCGTCCCAGGCGACGAGGATGCGGCGCGCCGCGAAGGTCTCGCAGCCCGGCGGGACGACGATCAGGGGGCGGCCGCTCTCGAACAGCAGGGTCTCGATCAGGCCGCGATCGACCGTCAGGCTCCGCGGCGCCGCCTCGATCACCGCGAGATCGTGGAGGCGGGCCTGGGCCGCGAAGCTCGCCAGCAGGCGGTCAGAGGAAAGGTGCTCGGTCTGCGTCGTGCACAGGATGCCGGCAGCGGCCGCATCGCCCCGGGCCCGCTCGGCCACCTCCTCCGCCAGCTCCCGCAGCCGCCGGTTCTCGGCGGCGACGACCATGCCGACGAAGCGGCTGATCCAGGCATGCGGCAAGACGAGGCGGACCGAGACTGCCTGGACGGTCACCCGCGCCTGCGCCTTCTCGGCGAGCGACAGGCCGTAGGCGAGCGCGCCAGACGGGGTTTCGTCGTCCAGCCGCTCGGTCAGGGCGATCAGGATGGTCCGGAGGTTCTCGATCATGGCCGCCCCGCTCGCGTCCGATATCATGAGTGTAAGCAGACTTGCATCGACAGGACAACGCTTTGTCCGCCTAGTTTGGTCGCGCCGCAGGTTTTGATCGTAAAACCAGCGGCCAGTCTCGCAAAATATGCTTAGCAGACAGGCTTCGCGCGCACATTGCGATGGATCAACAGGGCAATCGGGTGAATGCGGGAGGTGACAAGGACCGGAAGCTCTGAATCGGTCGTCCGCCACGACGTGGTTTAGGAGGCGGGCGATGGACGAGGCGAGCGAGCCGGTAGCGGCGGTGTTCGAGGCGACGGTGTTTCTCGATCATTTCGCGGACCTGCCCGATCCGCGCCAGCCCGGCAAAGTCGCCTATCGCCTGGACGAGGTTCTGCTGCTGGCGTTGCTGGCCATCCTGGCGGGGGCTGAAGGCTTCACCGATATCGCCCGGTTCGGTCACACGAAACTCGACCTTCTGCGCCGATTTCTGCCGTTCCGGAACGGCACGCCGAGCCACGATCATCTCGGTGACATCTTCGCGGCGCTCGATCCCGTCGCATTTCGACGCTGCTTTGCGGCCTGGGCCGCGACGCTGACGCAAACGCCGCTCGACGTGATCGCGATCGACGGCAAGACCTCGCGGCGCTCGGGCCGGGCCGGTGCGCGAGATGCCCTTCACGTCGTCTCCGCCTTCGCCGCACGCCAGCGGTTGGTGCTGGCCCAGACCAAGGTGAGCGGAAAGTCCAACGAGATCGCGGTAATCCCGGCCCTGCTCGACCTCCTGTCGATCGAGGGGGCGATCGTCACCATCGATGCGATGGGCTGCCAGCGTGCCATCGCCCACAAGATCCTCGACAAGAAGGCCGACTATGTCCTGGCGCTCAAGGGCAACCAGGGCACGCTGCACGAGGACGTCACGCTCTTCGTCGAGGAACAGAAAGCTCGGGACTTTGCCGATTGCACCGTCAGCACGCACGAGACCGTCGAGGGCGATCACGGGCGGATCGAGACCCGGCGCGTGACTGTCATCCATCAGGTCGCCTGGCTCCAGGCGCGCCACGCCTGGCCGGGGTTGAAGAGCCTCATCGTCGTCGACAGCACCCGTGACTTGAGCACCCGTGACCCGGTAAACAGGATCGAGCGTGAGACGCGCTGCTATCTGACCTCGTCACCGCTCGGCGCCGACCGCCTCGGGCCTGCCGTCCGGCAGCATTGGGCGATCGAGAACGGCCTGCATTGGATCCTCGACGTCACCTTCCACGACGATCAGTCTCGCATCCGTACTGCTCATGCCCCCGAGAACATGCTGACGGTCCGCCACATCGCGGTGAACGTCGCAGCCCGCAAAAAGGGCAAGGATTCCATGCGCCTCGCCCTCAAAACCGCAGGCTGGGACGACGACTACCTCGTCAGGCTCGTCGCACCATGACCCTTCACCCGATTGCCCTGGATGGATCAACACGTTGCGGTGGATCAACGACGCGCCGGCCGATCGGTCATAGCGTCATGTCCAGCGCAGTCGATCGGGGGCCAGCAGACGATGACGGTCCGGATGCGGACGGGCCAGGCCGCGCCCGGCATCGACGCGGCCGCGGCCGGGGGGACGGTCGCGCGCGACATGGCGTTCCTTGCTCCGGACGCGGTCGCCGCTGCCCTCGCCGTCGATCCCGCCACCGGACTGGACCCGGGCGAGGTGCGGGCCCGGGCCGCGCGCTGGGGTCCGAACGCGTTGCGCGCCCGGCCGCCCGTTCCGGCCTGGCGCCGGCTGCTGGCGCAATTCGCCGACCCGCTGGTCCTGCTGCTCATCGTCGCCGCAGCGGTCTCGGCCGGATTGTGGCTCCGGGAGGCGGCGGCGGAGGGCCAATCCGGCCTTCCCTTCGAATCGCTCGCCATCCTGGCCATCGTGCTCCTCAACGCCGCGATCGGCACCATCCAGGAGGCCCGGGCCGCGCAGGCCGTCGCGGCCCTCCGGCGGATGTCGGCGGCCCGGGCCCGGGTCATCCGCAATGGGACGCGCCAGGAGATCCCGGCCGCGGAGCTCGTGCCCGGGGACGTCATCCGGATCGAGGAGGGCGACGCGATCCCGGCCGATGCGCGTCTGGTCCGGGCGAGCGCCCTCCTGACCAACGAGGCCGCCCTGACGGGCGAGAGCGTTCCGGTGCCCAAGGGCGCCCATCCTGAGGACGCCCTGCCCAAGGATGCCCTGCCCAAGGATGCCCTGCCCAAGGACGCCCTGCCCAAGGATGCCCTGCCCAAGGACGCCCTGCTCCTCGATCGCCGTGCCGGAGGCGAGACGGATCCGGCCGAGCCCCGCACCATGGTGTTCAGCGGCACGACGGTCAGCGCCGGGCTGGGCCTCGCCATCGTGACGGCGACCGGGATGCGGACCGAGCTCGGACGCATCGCCGGCCTGCTGGAGGAGACGACGGACGAGGTCACGCCGCTCCAGACCGAGCTCGCCCGGCTCGGGCGGCGCCTCGGCCTCGCGGTCCTCGCCATCGCCGGCGTGCTGGCCGTGACGATCGTGCTGGCCGATCACATCCGGACCCTCCCGGCCCTGCTCGACACCCTGATCCTGGCGGTGGCCCTCGCGGTCGCGGCGGTTCCGGAAGGCCTGCCGGCGATCGTCACCGCGGCGCTCTCCCTCGGCATGCTGCGCATGGCCCGCAGGCGGGCGATCGTGCGCCACCTCGCGGCGGTGGAGACCCTGGGCTCGGCCGACGTGATCGCGTCCGACAAGACCGGCACGCTCACCCGCAACGTGATGACGGTCCGGACCGTGGTGACGGCGAGCGGACGCAGCACGCCCGGCGGTCCCCCGGCCGGCCCCGACGGGCCGCTCCGCTCCGAGCTGCGGCAGGCGCTGCTGGCGGGGGCGCTCGCCAACGACGCCGTCCTGCAGGAGCGGGAGGGCGGCGTGGCCATCCAGGGCGACCCCACCGAGGGCGCCCTGCTCGTCGCAGCGCGGACAGCCGGCCTCGGCGCCGAGGCCCGCCGCTTCGTCCGCCTCGCGGAGATCCCGTTCTCGTCCGAGCGCCGGCGGATGAGCACCCTCCTGCGCGAGACCGGGGGGCCGTCGTGCCTCGTCGCCGTGAAGGGGGCGCCGGACGTCGTGCTGGCGCGCTCGTCGCGCGAGCGCGTCGGCGGGCGGGACCGGCCGCTCACGCCGGAGCGCCGCGACGCGATCCTCGCGGCGAACGCCGCGCTCGCCGGGGACGGCCTGCGGACGCTGGGCCTCGCCCACCGGGCCGTGCCGGAGGGCGAGGCCACGGCTCCGGACGACCGGATCGAGCAGGATCTCGTCTTCCTCGGCCTCGCCGGCATGAGCGATCCGCCCCGCCCGGAGGCGCGCGAGGCGGTGGCCCGCGCCAGGGCGGCCGGCATCCGGAGCGTCATGATCACGGGCGATCACCCGCGGACCGCCGCGGCGATCGCGGCCGAGCTCGGCATCGCCTCCGACGGCACGGCGCTGACGGGGGCGCAGATCGACGCGATGGCGCCGGGGGCGCTCGACGAGGCCGTGCGCCGCGTCTCGGTCTATGCCCGCGTCGCTCCCGCCCACAAGCTGCAGATCGTGCGGGCGCTGCAGCGCAACGGCCTCGTCGTCGCCATGACCGGGGACGGCGTGAACGATGCGCCCGCCCTGAAGGCCGCGGAGATCGGCATCGCCATGGGGGTGACCGGCACCGACGTCTCCCGGGAGGCGGCCGACATCGTGCTGGCCGACGACAACTTCGCCACCATCGTGGCGGCGGTCGAGGAAGGACGGGCGATCTTCGCCAATATCCGCAAGGTCCTGCGCTACCTGCTGTCGTCGAATCTCGGCGAGGTGGCGACGATGGCCCTCGGCGTCGTGCTGGCCCCGCTTCTCGGGCTCGCCGCCGGCCCCGGCGAGGTGGTGCTGCCGCTGCTGGCGACCCAGATCCTGTGGATCAACTTCGTCACCGACGGCGCGCCGGCGCTCGCCCTCGCGGTCGATCCGGTGGACCCGGCCGTGATGAAGCGGCCCCCGCGCCCCCGGGGCGAGGGCGTGCTGACCGGCGCGATGGCGTGGAGCCTCTCTTTCATCGGAATCGTGACCGCCGCCTGCAGTCTGTTCGTGTTCGACGCCTGCCTGCCCGGCGGGCTCGTCGCGGGCAGCGGCACCCTGGCCTACGCGCAGACGATGACGTTCACGACTCTCGTCCTGTGCCAGCTCTTCAACGTGTTCAACGCGCGCTCCGCGGAGGCGAGCGCGGCCGACGGCCTGTTCAAGAACCGCTGGCTCTGGGGCTCGATCGTGCTGTCGCTCCTGCTCCAGGTCGCCGTCGTCTACACGCCCGTTCTCCAGCAGGGCTTCTCGACGGTGGCCCTGAGCCCCGGCGACTGGCTGTTCTGCGCCGGCGTCGCGAGCGCCGTCCTGGTCCTCGAGGAGCTGCGAAAGGCGGTCGCCCGCGCGAGGCGGTCCGCCGCTCCGGGTGCCTGAGAGCGGCCCGGTGCGGATCCGGGAGCCGGGCGCCCTCGTCGGGATTTCGCAGGACCGGCCCGCAGGACCGGCCCAGCCGTGGTCGCCCCCGGCGCCGGAGCGCGATATAGGCCGGGCCGGCACCGGATCCCCGTGCCTGCCCGGAAGAGGTCGAGGTCATGCCGGACGCGCCCATCATCTACGCCAACACCCTGATGGCCTTGAGCCTGCGCCGACCCGGCATCCTGCAGGTGACCCTCGGGACCGCCGGCTTCAGCGGCGACGACGTCGAGGCCGCGGTGCGGCTCGCCGTGCCCGAGGATACCGCGGTCGAGCTGGTCGAGGCCCTGGTCGAAGGATTGCAGGCCGCCGCCGAGGAGGACGAGGACGACGAGGCCCCGGAGCCCTACGAGGCCTCGGTCGGCGACGTCGCGACCGCGGGACTGCTCGCCACCACCCTCGCCACCGCGATGGGCGACGCCCTCGACCTCCTGGCCACGCGCCCCGACTTCCTCGAGCGCCTGACCGAGATCGAGGAGCGCGCCGTGCTGACCACGCGCAACTCCGTCTCCGAGGGCGTCTCCGTCGACGACGAGGCCAAGGCGGTGCGCGACACCGTCGCGGTGCTCCAGAGCCTCTTCGCCCAGTGGCGCAAGGACCATGTTCCGCCAGCGCCCCCGCCCTCCCCCGAGGCCCCGTCGCCCGAAGCCCCCTCGCCCGAGTCTCCCTCACCCGAGTCTCCGTCGCCCGAGTCTCCCTCACCCAAGTCTCCCCCGCCAGACATCCCGGCGCCCGGGGACGACGAGCCGAAGGCCTGAGGGCCGGCCGGGACGATCGCGGCGCGGCGCGCTCACCTCATCCGGGCGCTCACAGGAGGCTTGAGCGCCCGCCCGGCTCGCGGGAGAGGCGGAGCCGCACCACGACGCCGAGGGCGCTTCCCGCCCCCAGGGCGGCCAGCGATCCCGCCTCGTGGACCGCGTCGTCGCGGACCAGGATCAGGACCAGGCCGCCCGCCAGGAGAACGGCCGCGAAGGCGGCCGCACGCAGGCGGTGCCGGCTCCCCTGGGCGACATGCAGCGCGAGCCAGCCGCAGACGAGCCCGAATCCGGCGCTGCCGATGGGGCCGAGCCAGGTCATGGGTCACCGTCGCGGGGTCACGGCACAGAACGCGCCGCGTACACGACCTTGTCGCGGTCGGCGGCGCGCCAGGCCCAGTTGACCGTCTTCGCCCGCTCGCCGACGCCGCCGAGCCGTCCCCAATACGCCGTCGGGTAGAGCCCGCGGGCCAGCGGTCCCGCCACCACCACCACCACGTGCCCATGCGCCGATGGCTCCTGCTGATCGCCTCCCTTGAGGCCGCCGACGACGAACAGGCCCTGGTCCGCCGCGATCTTCGCCTCACGGCCATCGACGAGCGCCTGCCATTCCGCGCCCTTGATCCGGTCGACGATCGCGTTCGCGTTGCCGTCGAGGGCCATGCCGAGGGCGGCCGCGACGTCGCGCACGAAGGCGCTGCAATCGCCCTTCGTGGCCGGCCACTCGTCCTCGCAGGCCCGGATGATCCGCTCGGCTTTGGCGTCGACGGCCTGGAAGCTCTGGACCGAGAGGGCGCTCGCCGTCGCCGATGGAAGCCCCGGCGGGAGCCCCGTCGGGACCGCGAAGCCCGATGCGGGCGGCGGCGCATCGCCCGGGATGTAGATCGGCTCGGCGGGGCGCGTCCGGCGCCCGTCCAGGAACCAGTCACTGCTGAAGTTCTGGCTGCGGCGCACCAAGGCGATCAGCACCAGGAAGTAGCCGAAGAACCCGAGTGCCAGTCCCAGGCCGTAGGCGCCGAAGAGCGCCGGGTCCTTGAACAGGACGGTGACGACCCCGCCGCCGATCACGCCGACCACGGTGGTCAGATCGCCGAGCTGCACGTCGCTGCGGCGATACCGGTTGATGTAGTAGACGTACCAGCCGACGAGCGCGCCGAAGCACGTCGCCCCAAAATACGCGATCATCTCCGTCCTCCGCCTCGCCCGTCGAGCATCCCGCGCCGCGCCGCGGATAGGCGCCCCGGGAGTGCGTCGGCCATTTGATCCACTCGCCCTGCGTTTCAGTTGACGCCGCACGTCACATGCGCGACGCGGGATGTCCGGCAATTCGAACGGTAAGGACGGCTGACCGATCGTCGATTACCGCCAATTGAGATGACGATATCCGATTGACTTGACTGCGTCGATAGGTCCTAATGCGTAAAATTACGCTTTTTGTCGACTAATCAACCAGTCAGAGGGAGCGCCATGGCCTGGTATCCTCTCGCCATCCAGACACCGTTTCCCGGTATCGGCAATTATCGCGACGGGCCCTACAAGATCATCCACCACACGACTGAGGGAAGTTCGGCAGCCGGAGCGATCGCGACATATAAGAAGACGGGCAGCTATCCGCATTTTACCGTTGATCAGGACGTCGTCTACCAGCACGTCGATACCGAGACCGCGGTCACGGCGCTGGAGCATCCCGCCGGGACGCCGGAGACCAACCGAAGCCACGCGATCCAGATCGAGCTCGTGGGCTTCGCCGGCAGCGCCAAGTCGCCGACCTCGCTCGCGACCCTGGCGGCGCTCTGCCGTTGGCTGGAGCAGCGGCACGGCATTCCGGCCGAATGGCCGAACGGCCTGCCGAAGCCGGCGGTCCACGGCCGCGATCCCGGGGGGCACAACCGCGATGTCGAGCACTGGACGACCCGGGGCGGCCATTACGGGCACAGCCAGGTTCCCCACAACAGCCACTGGGACCCGGCCTATACGGCGGAGGAGGTCGCGGTCGTGATGGGTCCGGCCAGTGGAGCGCCGGCGGATGCCGTCGCGGCGGCCCTCCTCGAGGGCGAGCCGGCGGCGCTGCCCGCCATGGCCGAGTTCAGCGGGCCGTCGGCCGCGGAGGCACCGGCGACGACCGGGTATGTCGGGGCGCTCGTCGCCGTCGCGACCGCCGAGCATGCGGCCTATCACGGGATCGCCGAGACGGACGAGCCGCTGCGGTCGCGGATCGACACGTATTGCCGCGGGATCGGCATCGCGCCGCCGGGCGACGTCACCACGTTCCCGTGGTCCGCCACCTTCGTCTCCTGGTGCATCAGGACAGCCGGGGCGTCGCGGAGCGAGTTCGCCTTCTCGGCCTCCCACGCAGTCTTCGTGAAAGCGGCGATTGCCAATGCCGATGCGCGGCGAGGCGTGTTTCGCGCCCGGGCGATCAACGAATACGCCCCGAAGGTCGGCGACCTGATCCACCGCAACCGTTCCGGCGGCGCCGTCACCTATGCGGAGGCGCGGGAGCGCTCGGACTACCCGTCGCATAGCGCGATCGTCGTCGAGATCGGCGAGGACCGCACCGGCCGCTACGCGGTGACGATCGGCGGCAACGAGAGCGACTCGATCCGGCGGACCCGGGTCTCGCTGCGGGCGGACGGCAAGGTCGCGCAGTCCGAGGCCAACCCGTATATCTGCGTGGTGCAGGACCTCAAGGTCGAGGCGGAGACGCAGGCGCTCGTCGCCGAGGCGGCCCGGGCCGGGGACACCCGGCGCCTGGACATGGCGCAGATCATCGTGAACTACGAGGCGCGCCGCGACGGCCAGGGGCGGCTCGAGGTCTATCGCTTGCCGCCCGACGACGGCGGCGGCCGCTACGAGGTCGCCGGGATCAACGAGCGCTTCAACAAGGCGGTCTGCGACGACCTGGTGGCCCTGGTCGAGAGCGGCCGGCAGGCGGAGGCCGAGCGCCGCGCCGTCGCGTTCATCGCGCAGGACACGGACCTGGCGGCGGAGTGGACGTCGAACGCGGCCGTCGAGTTCTACCTGCGCGACTGCGTCTTCAACCGCGGGACCCGCGGCGCCGCCTGGATCCTCCAGAGGGCCGTCGGCGTCGCCACCGATCAATCGGTCGGACCGGAGACCCGCGCCGCCGTGGCGCGCGCGGAGACCGAGCCGCAGCGGCTTCTCGCCGATCTGCGCTCCGCCAGGGAGGCCTACGAGCGCCGGCGGCGCGACGAGACGAGCCGTTTCTGGAAGGGCCTCGTCAACCGGTGGAACAAGGCGCTGGCCGATGCCCGCCGGTTCCTGCCGGAGGACGGGGCGGCGCGGCCCGACGAGGTCGTCGAAGCCGCGCCCGAGCCCCGGCCGGCCTTCGAGCCGCCGCCCGAGCCAGGGAGAATGGAGGTCGTCGCCGAGGCGAGGGCCTTCGCCCCGGCAGATGCGGCCGCCCCGGCGATGCCGGCGCCGGCCGTCGTCATCGGCCGGAGCGACGTCGGCGACGCGCTCGTGGGGATGCATCGGGAGCTCGAGGCGAAAATCTTCGCCCGTCCCGCCGCGGCCGCCTTCGCGCTCGACGGCGCCACCGAGCCGCCCGAGCCGCACCGGGTCGTGGTCGGCGTCGGCATCGGATCGGCGCATCGCGACTTCGAATCGGTCGGCGCGGCCGGCCCGGGCGCCCCGGTCCTCAACGTCTACGTCACCGAACCGATGGGGATGGACGCCGCCAAGGCGGTGCTCGTGGACCATCTGGGGATGCGATCCATGATCTCGGACCGCGAGCGGGTCAACGTGATCAAGTCGGGGCCGATCGAGGCGCATGCCCACACCCATCTGGCGCGGCCCTCGCCCTGCGGCATCTCGGTCGGGCATTTCAAGGTGTCTGCCGGCACCCAGGGCGCGCTCGCGCGCGGCCGGTCCGGCGCGCGCCAGAACCGCCTCTTTATGCTGAGCAACAACCACGTCCTCGCCAACCGCAACGACTGCCAGGCCGGCGATGCCATCCTGCAGCCCGGTCCCTACGACCTGGCTCCGAATGCCGCCAACCAGGTCGCCGTGCTGGAGAGGTGGGTTCCGCTCGACTACGCGGCGGACGGCGTCAACTACGTCGATTGCGCGGTAGCCTGGTGCTGGCCCGACCGGGTGCGCGAGGACTTCATCTACCGGAACGGGGCGGACTGGGCCTACTTCGCCGTGGGAAGCCAGCCGGTCGAATCCCGGGAGGACCTGGTCGTCGGCAAGTCCGGCCGGACGACCCAGCTGACCTCCGGCCGCATCATCGACGTGAACGCATCGATCCAGGTGAATTATGGCGGCGGGCGCGTGGCGAATTTCCGCGACCAGATCACCGTCAAGGGCAACGACGGCAAGACCTTCAGCCAGCCCGGAGATTCAGGCTCCCTGATCTGGACCTGGGGCCAGGGCCGGTCGCCGGTCGGACTCTTGTTCGCCGGTGGCACCGAGCTTACCTTCGCGAACAAGATCAGCCACGTCCTCGACGCGCTCGACATCGCTCTGTTCCCGTGAGCGCCGAGGCGCCGGGGCGACCACAGGGGTCGCAGCCATGTCCAGCGACGTCATCTTCGAAGGCGGGCCGGTTCCGTACCGTCCCAAGCAGGCAGTGTCGGCAGCGCGACAGGAGGCCGAGACCGTGCTCCGGCAGATCCCCGGCGTCCAGGGCGTCGGCGAAGGCCGGGACGGCATCGGCGATCCCGCCTGGATCGCCTATGTGCGCGACGATCACACCGCCCGCCAGCTTCCGGCCCGGATCGGCGACCGGCGGGTGGTGGCCGAGACCTCCGGCGAGATCGGCATCCTGCCGGTCGGAGGGGCCTGACAGCGCAAGCGCCAGCCGCCGGGACGGTCGCGATCCGATGGAGGGCGTCGCGATCCCGGAGTCACCTCGGTGCTGCTCGACCATGACGGCTGGGTCGGCTTCGCGCAGCACCCGGCCGGGTTCGGGCGTCTTCTCGGCTACGGCGTGATGATCGCCGGGGTCGCGCTGATCTCGCTGTCCTGAGCCTCAGCGCCAGCCGCGCGGGTCGTGGGTGCTCCGCAGGTCCTGCGCGTCGCGGCCCGCGACCGGCGGCATCTGCGCGGTGAAGGCCGGCGCGCGGCTCGTCCCCGGATCGACCGTGTTGATGTCGGCAAGCAGCATGGTCGCCACGGAGGCACCGAGCCCGGTGATCACGAAGACGTAGATCACCGCGCGTGGCGCGCCGAAATGCCGGATGATCAGGGCGATCGAAACGGCGACGGCCAGGAAACCGACGGCACTGTGCCACATGTGAACACTCTCTCCCGGGGCGGGACACATTTTCCCGCGCGCAGGAGGGTGGTGCGAGCGGCATGCCGACAGGGTCGCGTGGTTAACGCAACGTTACCGAGACGGGCAAGCCTCGCCGTCGCGCGCCACCGCCGCTCCCGGCGCATTGCTGAGGGCCGGCCCCGCACGGCCGAGGCGCGTTCCCCCGGTGCCCGTTCGGCCTTATGACGGGCGCGTCCGCTCGTCAGGAATCCCCATGCGCCAGCCCTCCGACTCCCTCGCACTCGGCATCATCGGCGCCGGCATCATGGGCGAGCGCATGCTGAACGCCGTCCTCGGGCAGGACGGGGCCCCGGTCCGCGTCGCCGCCCTGTGGGACCCGTCGCCGGCGGCACGGGAGCGCATCGCCGCGCATTGGCCCTCCATCCCCCTGGTGGCGGATGCCGCCACGGTCGTGGCGGCGAGCGACTGCGTCTACGTCGCGTCCCCGCCCGCCTCGCATCTCGGCCATGCCCGGGCGGCCCTGGCGGCGGGGCGGAGCGTCTTCTGCGAGAAGCCGCTCGCCGTCGATCTCGCCGAGGCCCGCGCCTTCGTCGCGATGGCTGGCGGCCGCGGGGCGGTGAACTTCCCGTTCGCCTCCTCCCTCGGGGTCGCCACCCTGGCGCAATGGATCGCCGAGGGCGCGGTCGGCACGAAGCCGCGCCTGACCATCGAGGTCGCCTTCGCCCGCTGGCCGCGGGGATGGCAGGCCGATGCCGCCGGCTGGCTCGACGCGCCGCAGGAGGGCGGGTTCACCCGCGAGGTGGTGTCGCATTTCCTGTTCCTCAGCCGCCGCCTGCTCGGGCGCCTGCACGATCTGCGGGGGCAGGCGCGGTTTCCGGAGCCCGGCCGGTCCGAGCGGGCGGTCGATGCCACGTTCCAGGCCGGTGCCGTGCCGGTGGTGCTGCGCGGCCGGGTCGGCGGGACGGATCTCGACGATCACAACACCTGGACGCTGGAGGGCGAGGCCGGTGCGGTCCGCCTGCGCGACTGGGCGATCGCCGAGCGGCGGGGATCGGATGGACGCTTCGCACCCGCCCCCGACGCGATCCCGAACGAGCGCGCCCGCCCCATCGCCCTGCGGCGCCAGCTCGAGGGCGTGGTGCGGATGACCCGTGGCGAAGCCCATTCCCTCGCCACCCTGGCGGAGGCGCTGGAGGTGCAGGAGGTCGTCGAGGCCATCCTGGCCGGGAACAGCGCGGGCGGCTGAAGAGCCGGACATCGCGTCACACCCTGACGCCTGCCGGGCCAGTCTGCCGCGACGGTGGCTCGCGGTCCGGCCGCGCCGCTCGCCCGCACCCGAATGCGGGTAGGTCCCTGTGATCCCAACAGAATCCCATTCGCTAGTCGATTTCCGGCATGGTTCAGGACAACCCTCCGAATCACCCCGGTCACGTCATGACGATCCGCGTCGAACGACTCTGACCTTACGGGATCGGTAGTCCTCCGCGACTGAAACTCCGTCACGTCACGCGTTATCTCTAGGGCGGCCCGTCGATCATCGTCCCGAATCTCTTCCGTGCCGCGGAGGATGGGACTGGATGATCTCGGCGCGGGATCGCTCCGGCCCATCATGACGGGCGGTGTTCGTCCCGCAGCGGGTCCGCAGCGGAGATCGAGTTGGGAGAGATGGGGATCAGGACGGGACGATTCGGCCGGAACGGCGTGCGCGGGTGCCGGCGATGAACGCCGGCACGGCCCCTCTGCGCGTCCTCGTCGCCCATAACCGCTATCAGGTCCGCGGCGGGGAGGATGCGGCGGTGGCCCGCGATTGTGCCGCCCTCGAACGGGCGGGCTGCGCGGTCGAGGCAATCTTCCTCGACAACGAGGCGATCGATTCCGGCGTCGCGCGGCTGCGGGCGGCCGTTGCGGCGACGCATGCGCCGGAGGGCATTGCCCGGGTGATGACGGCGGCCCGCCGCTTCGCGCCGGACGTGGTCCACGTCCACAACTTCTTCCCGCTCCTCTCGCCGGGCATCCACGCCGCGGCGAAAGCCGTCGGCTACGCCACGGTGCAGACGCTGCACAATTACCGCCTGGTCTGCGCCAACGCCTTCCTGATGCGCGATCGTGCGCCGTGCGAGCTCTGCGTCACCGGCTCGCCCTACCAGGCGGTGCGGTTCGCCTGCTATCGCGGCTCGCGGATCGGCTCCCTCGCGGTCGCCCGGATGATCGATCATCACCGCCGGGCCGGGACCTGGCGGCGGGATGTCGACCGGTTCGTGGCGCTCACTCCTTTCGCCCGCGGTCGCTTCGTCGCGGCGGGCATCGCGGGAGACAAGATCCGCATCCGCCCGAACGGGCTGCCCGATCCGGGGCCGCCCGTGGAGGGCCCGCGGCAGGGCTTGCTCTTCGTGGGCCGGCTCAGCCTCGAGAAGGGCGTGCTCGTCCTTGCCGAGGCCGCCGCCCGGGCGGCCTTGCGGGTCACGGTGATCGGCGAGGGGCCGCTCGCGGGCGCGCTCGCCGGCCACCCGAGCCTCGACCTCAAGGGCGCCCTCCCCCCGGATGCGGTTCAGGCCGCGATGGCGCGGGCCGCCGCCCTCGTCGTGCCGTCGCTCTGGTACGAGGGCCTGCCGATGGTGGTGGCGGAGGCCTTCGCGGCGGGCACCCCGGTCGTCGCCTCGCGCATCGGGGCGCTCGCCGATCTCGTCGACGCGGGCACGACGGGGCTCCTCGCCGAGCCGGGCGATGCGGCCGACCTCGCCGGCGCGCTTGCCCGCATCGCGGGCGACCCCGCATCGGCCTCCGCCATGGGGCGGGAGGCCCGCGCCGTCTACGAGCGGGAATGGCGCGAGGACGTCACCACCAGCGCCCTCCTCGACATCTACCGGGACGCCGTCGCCGCCCGCGCGGCCGACATTCCCCTCGCCGGAACAGGAGCCTGACCCCTTGGCACACGATCCCCTCGTCCCCTCCTTCATGATCGGCGGCGTTCCGGTCTCGGCCACCGACATGGCGGGGCTTGCCGGGGCGGTCGGGCGCCGGCTCGGACAGCCCGGGCCGCCCCAGCCCGGCACCTTCGTGGTGTTCCGCGACGCCCACGGGTTGGTGCGGGCGCAGAAGGACGCCGCCCTGCGGGCCGCCCATCACGACGCCCTGCTGGTGGTCGCGGACGGCCGCCCCTTGAGCTGGATCGGCCGCTGGCGCGGCCTCACCACGATGCGGCAGGTGCCGGGAATCGAATCGGTCGAGGCCCTGTGCCGGGCCGGCGCGGATCAGGGCTGGCGCCACTACTTCCTCGGCGGGGGCGAGGGCGTCGCCGACCTGCTGGCCACGACGATGCGCGCCCGGGTGCCCGGCCTGCAGGTCGCCGGCGTCGAGACGCCGCCCTTCCGACCCCTCGACGCCGCCGAGACAGAGGCGATGCGTGCGCGCATCCGTGCCTCGGGCGCGCAGATCGTCTGGGTCGGCCTCGGCACGCCGAAGCAGGAACTGTTCATGGCCGCCCACGCCCCGCACCTGCCGGGCACGATCGCGATGGGGGTCGGCGCGGCCTTCGATGTCGCCACCGGCCGCATCCCGCGGGCGCCGCGGCTGCTCCAGGTCGCCGGGCTCGAATGGGCCTACCGCCTCGCCCGCGAGCCGGGGCGCCTGTGGCGGCGCTACCTCGACACGATCCCGCGCTTCCTCCTGATCGCGGCGCGGGACGCGATCAGCGCCCGAAAGGCACCCCGGTCGACGACCGGCGCATCCGGCCGGACGGGATCGTCGGCAGCCTGAGCCCGGCCCCCTCGGCGAGCCCGGCGAAATCCGCCGGGTCGTGCGAGGTCCGCGCCAGCGTTTCCAGATCGGCGCGGGACTTCGCCGGGCTGCGGTTGCGGGCGAGCGTCTGCTCGGCCGCCTGGCCGCCGTCGATGAAGCGCGGCGGGTCGCTCAGCACCAGCACATTGTCGGTGATGGCGTTGCCGGTCGCGACCGCCGGGCGGTCGTAGAGCAGGCCGGGGAGCCGCGGATAACGCGCCCGCCAGACCGCAGATTCCACCGGCATCGCCGCGTAGGCGGCGCGCAGCTCGGATTGCGGGTCGCTCACCGCGTCCCTGGCCCAGGTTTGCCCTCGGGAATCGACGTGGATGGCCGGGCTCGACGCGACGAAGACGTTGCCTTCGATCGTGTTGTCGCGCCCGCCCCCGAGGAAGACCGGCTGGTCGACCCGCAGGAAGAGGTTGCCGGTGACGGTGAAGCCGCTCGCCATGTCGTCGAGGTAGACGCCCTTCACCTCGGTGTCGGCGCCGCCCCGGATGTCGTGCAGGAAGTTGCCGGCGATCACGCTGCCCCGGGCGGTCCAGTCGCGCCCGGCATAGATCGCGCCGGTATCGGTGGCGCCGGCGAGCAGGTTCGCGATCTCGTTGCCCGTCACCCGGTGGTCGTTGCCGCGGATATGGACCGCGTAGGCCGGCGAATCGTGGATGTCGTTTCCCGCGACCTCGGCGCCGACGCCGTCGAGGGCGACGGCCGGGTGCTGCGTCGGCTCCCGCCGGGCATAGGCGGTGAGGCGGCTGTCGCGCAGGAACAGGCCGCCCGGGGTGAGCGTGCGGCGCTCGCCCCCCGACAGGATCACCGCCTCCGCGCCGGTCCCGGCGATGTCGCAGCGTTGGAGCCCGCTGGCTGACGCGCCCGTGATCACCGCCCCGCGGCCGCCGGCGAGAGAGAGCACGCTGTCGGCGATCACCACGTCGTGGCCGCCGCGCACGCTCACGAGGTCGCCCCGGGCCATGGCGAGGCGCAAGGACTCGATCCGGAGATGCGAAGCGCCCTCGACCGAGAGCAGCGTCTCGGCCACCGACACCTCGACCGCCTCGCCGCCCCGCGGCCAGGCGAGCAGCGTCCCGCTCGTCGCGTCGCGCCACCAGGTACCCGGCCGGTCGAGCCCGGCGAGCAGGTGGACGAGGCGGATCGGCGCGCTGGCGCGGATGCCCTCGTAGGGCGTGCGGTCGAGGGTGAGGCGCGCTCCGCTCCCGTTCTGCGCTGCGCGCATGACCGGCAGCGCCTCGAACAGCCAGCCCCAGCGCCAATACCCTTCGGCCCACAGGTCGGGCTCGTCGCGCAACGCGTTCGGCGGCAGGTTCGCCAGGGTGAAGGCCGGTCCGTTGCCGTCCTCCGCCTTCGCAAACCCCTCCGCCGGCCAGCGCGCCGGGTGCAGCGCGCCCTCGCCGTCGAAGACCTCGAAGGCGGGGGGCGAGGGCTGGCCGTTGAGGACGATCGGGGCCTGGATCCGCGCCGCTTTTCCCAAGGCCGGAGGCAGCCGGTAGGCCCGCACCCGGCCCCGCGCCGCCGCCGGCAGCCGGGCGGCCAGCGCCGGATCGAGTGGGACCGGCGTGAGGCGCCGGGTGCCGACGAGGCTTGCCGACCCGTCGGCCGGCCCGCGGATCACCAACGGCACCCCGGCGCTGCCGCCGTCCTGGGCTCCGAACCGCACGGCACCGCTGAGGCGGTGCGTGCCGGAGGAGAGCGCGACGGTGATCGCCGAGCGGGGGTCGCGGGCGCGACGCCGGCGCGCCTCGGCCACCGCCTCGGCGAGGGTGGCGACGCCGCCCGGCTGAGGCCGGGTCCCCTCGGCCGCGACCGGGATCTCGATCGGCGCGGCCATCGCCGGGAGGCCGACGAGCAGAGCGGCGGCGTGGAGCAGCAGGGGCCGCATGGTCGGGGTCTCTCGGAGCTTGTCGGGTTCGGGTCCGCGGGATACCGCCCCGTCGCGCCCCGTGTCACGCGGGAGAGCCCGGCCCGGTCCCGCTACATCGCCCGTTTCGGAGCGGCTTGCAGGAAGTCCTGGAGCGGCTGCTTGTAGAACTTGGCGAAGCCCGTCGTGCCGTGGCCGGAGGTCTCGGGGCTGGCCGGGATCATGTACAGGCGCCCGCTCCTGAGGCGCTTCATCTCGCGCTCCATGATCCCGGTCTCGGGCGGGTTGCGCTCGTCATCCGCGGAGTTGATCGCCAGGACGGACGCTTCGATCCTCTCGAGGCCCGGAGACGGATTGTAGCCGCGCGACGACTCCCACTGGTAGATGTAGTCGTTGGCATCCGCGTTGAACGGTGCCGCCAGGCGGGCATCGACGAGCTTGTCGGCCAGCTCACCGGTCGGCCCCTGCTTCTGCAGCGCCAGCGTGCCGCCGCTGGTGGCCAGGGCGAAGAAGACGTTTGCGACCCGCAGCGCGGGCGGCTGGGTCGTGTACGCGCCATCGGCATAGGTCGGGTCGCGCCGGATGGTCTCGGTCAGGAGCCGGCGCAACATCCAGTTGCGGCTCCCCATCTCGCTCGGCTGCGACGCCATGGGGACGAGGGCGTCCATGAAGTCGGGATGCGTCACGCCCAGGATCCAGGCGTGCATGCCCCCCATCGAGTTGCCGATGATGAGCCGGACATGCTTGAGGCCGAGATGCTCCTTGAGCAGCCTGTACTGCGCCTCGGCCATGTCGTCGTAGTTGTACTTCGGGAATTTCGTCTTCAATCCGTCCGACGGCTTGGACGATTGCCCATGGCCGATCGCGTCCGGGAGGATGATGTAGTGTTTGGCCGCGTCGAGCGGCTGGCCGGGACCGAACAGCTCGCCGGCGAATCCGGGAGTCAGCATGCTGGCGGCCGAACCGGTGGTGCCGTGCAGGACGACCACCGGTTCTCCCTTCGGATCTCCGACCGTGGTGTAATGCAGGCGCAGCTCCGGCAGGACCTCGCCGGTGTGGAACTTGAAGTCCTTGATCGTCCAGTCCCCCGCCTTGGGCGCCGGGTAGTCTGCGGCGATGGCGGCGAGAGCAATGAACGACAAGGCCGCGCCCGCGGTTGCGGTCCGCAGCAGCTTCAGAACTCGCATCAGGCTTCCTCCCCAGCATGGATTTTTGTTGGTATGGCCGGGCGAGTATCGCGTCCCGAGCGTCACTGGGCAACAGGCGGGCGATCAACCTGGATGGTGGGCCGCCGGCCCGCCATGCGTGAGGAGCGAGCCCCGCGCGGAGAGCCTGAAATGCTCCCGGTCCCCGCTCGGGACGGTCGAGCTGATGGGAACCGGACCCTGCCCCTCTCCGACGGAAAGGGGGAAAGGTGCCACGCCTCCGACGGGCTTGGACCGCCCGCCTATTCCCGCAGGTCCGCATCCGTGACGACCACCCGGGCCCGGCGGGCCGGTCCGATCGCCTTCAGGGCGCGGTCGACCGCCGCGAGGCGGCCGCGCCGGGCGCTGACGGCGAGGAGGAGCACCGGGATGCGCTCCTCGGCGATCAGGCGCTCGGTCACCACGTCGCCGCCGACGAGGCCGAGATCGACCACGACGAGGTCGGCCTCGCTGCGCAGGAGCGCGTCGGCGAGGGCGCCGGCGAGGTCCCGCGGCAGGTCGGACGGACGGGGCAGAACCCGCAGGCCCGAAGGCAGCGTCACGAGGGCGTCGCCCAGGGGCGCGCGGGCGCGCAGGAGCCCGGCGAGATCCCGGGGCGCCGCGGCGCCGAGGTCGCGGGTGAGCAGCCCCTTCGGATCGGCATCGACCAGGATCACCCGCTCGCGGTCGGCCACCGCCGAGAGCGCGAGGGAGCGGGCCAGCACCGACTTGCCGGCCCGGTCGTCGCCCGCGGTGACGAGGACGACCAGGGGGGTGGCGCCCGACCGGGTACCCGGTTTGGTGCCCGGCTCGGCAGCGAGGCGGTGGCGCAGGCGCGCCAGCGCCACCTCGTAGGGCGTGTCGCCCCGGGCGGTGCCGAAATCGGCCCGCAGGGAGGCGGGCCGGGCGGCCTTGCGGGGCGCCCGCGGCAGGGCGTCGAGGCCGGTGCGGCCGAGATGGCCTTCGAGGCGCCGGCGCGAGCGGACGCGGCCGGCGAGCAATTCGAGGCCCAGGCCCCCGACGAGGCCGAGGCCGAGGCCCGCCACGACGGCGGCGACGAACACCACCGGCGTCGGCGGGCCGATGCGCTTCTCCGGCGGCGAGGCCGGCGAGATGATCCGCGAGGCGGAGGTGTCGAGGCGCTGCTGCTCCTGCAGTTCCCGGGCCCTGACCAGGAAAGCCTCGTAGACCGCCCGGCTCGCCTCGACCTGGCGCTCCAGCTCGCGCAGCTGCACGAAGTCGTCGCCGACCTTCAGCGCGTCGGCCTTGCGCCGCTCCAGGGTCGAGGCGAGGACGCGGGCGCTCGCCTGGGCGGCCTCGAAATCGTTGCGGCTCGCCGCCGCGATGCGGCGGATCTCGGCCTCGATCGCCGCGCGCAGGGCCTTCTCCTGCACCACGGCCGCCATGTAGCTCGGATGGCGCTTGCCCAAGGTCTCCTCGGCATCGGCGCGCAGGCGCTCGATGCCGGCGAGCTGCCCGCGCAGGGCGGTGATGGTCGGGTTCTGGACGATCTCGCTGACCGATTCGGAGCGCCCGCCGGCGAGCACGCCTTCGACCTGGCGCAGGCGGGTGCCGGCATCGAGGGCCTTGGCCCGGGCGGCGCCGAGCTGGTCGCTGAGCTGGGTCAGCTGCTGCTCGCTCACGAGCTGCGAGCGGGTGCCGACGATGTTGTGCTTCGCCCGGAATCCTTGAGCCTTGTCCTCGGCCCGGCGCAGGGCCTCGCGCAGCTCGGCCAGACGCCCCTCGATCGCCTCGCCGGCCCGGCGGGTCGTGTCGGAGCGGGTCGCGGCGTCGCGGGCCAGGTAAGTCTCGGCGATGCCGCGGGCCAGCCGCGCGGCCTTCTCGCGGTCCTCGGAGGTGACGCCGAGCTCGACCACGAAGCTGCGCTCCAGGCGCCGCGCGCCGACCCGGTCGCGCAGGATCCTGAGCGCCGTCAGCCGGGGCTCGGCCGGCGGCTCGGTGCGGCCGGTGAGACGCGCGATGAAGCCCTTGATCGCGCCGATCAGGGTCTCGCGGCCCTGGAACTCGGGGTCCCGGGCGAGGTCGAGCCGGTCGACGGCGCGGCCGAGCACGTCGTCGGAGGTGAGGACCCGGAGCTGGCTGTCGACGAGGAGGAGGCTGGCGTCGCTCGCCTGGTCCGGCGGGGTCAGCCCGTCCTTGACCACCTGCAGCCCGCGCGGATCGATCAGGATCTGGGTCGAGGCGGCGTATTGCGGCGGGTTCAGCTGCGTCCAGGCCGCCGCGGCGCCGAGGCACAGCAGGACGGGCAGCAGCACGGTGAGCCAGCGCAGGCGCACGGTGCGCAGGATCTCCCGCGGGTCGAGGAACCAGGGCTCGCGCCCCTCCTCCCCGCGCGGGGCCGCGCCGATGAGCAGCCCGCTTCGGACATTCTCGACCATCGTCATGATGCGCCCAAGGCTCCCCAGAGGCTCCCGCTGCGGGTCGGATCTGTTCCGGTCCGGGACGATCGGATCGGAATTCAGTCCTTGTGCCGACTCCGCTTCAAGCCGCGGGCCAGGCCGGCCCGGTCTCGCGGGGGGACATGACGGAGCCGATCACGGCCTCCGGCGCCTCGGCCTCGCGCCGCGCCGCCCGGGCGCAGGCCAGCACCGCGACGTAGGCCAGCACGTTGACGTTCCAGTCCTGGAACAGCCCGGGCGTCGTCATGCCGTTGAGGGCGAGCATCAGGATCAGGCAGGCGACGAGGCGGCGGGTGCCGCGATCGGCCCGGGCGGCGAAGCGGACCGGCTCGACCAGGGTCAGGACCGCGAAGGACAGGCCGATGATCCCGGTGCCCGCCCAGGCGCTCAGGAACATGTTGTGCGAGCTGGTGATGAACACCGCGTCGCGGCCGAGCTCGTCGGCGAGTTCGGTCGTCGGGATCAGGAGCTGCACGAAGCGGTCGGCGGCCGAGAAGCCGGAGCCGAGCAGGCGGTCCTGCGTCGCCGCGATGAAGGTCGGCCAGAACTGGCCGCGGCCGGTGGCGTTGGCGAGTTCCACCTTGGGCTTCTGAAGGACGACCGAGAGGAGGTCGAGAAGGCCCGGGAAGCTCGACAGGCCGACCATCAGGAACAGGAACAGCGCGAGCGAGACCAGCGCCAGGACGGTGCCGGCGAGGCGGAGCCCGGGGCGGCGCGAGGCGATCATCAGCCCCGGCCCGACGGCGATCAGCGCCCCCGTCGAGGCGGCCGATCCCGCGATGACGAAGCCCGCCGCCGCCAGCACCAGGTAGCGGCCCCGCCGCCGGTTGGGCGGCCCGAACACGGCCGCGAAGCCGAGGAGCGCGCAGACGAGGGGCATCATGTTGTTCTTGGCCGAGGAGAACACGATGCCGGAGGCCAGGTTCTGGAGGATCTCCGGTGTCACCGCGACGAGCCAGGCGACGATCACGATCGCCAGGATGTCGGCCAGACGCCGCCGGATGTCGGGACGGTCGAAGATCAGGATGCAGGCGAGGGTGAACACCGCGAGTTCCGCGGTGCGGTAGAGCGTGTAGGTCGGCACGATCGACCAGGCGGCGCTCACGCCGTTCACGCCGATCATCATCGTGAACGGCAGGTAGGGCATCGCGAAGGGCAGCAGCAGGATGCGGCGGTCGGCGGCGATCTTCACGACGAGATAGAAGGCCGTCAGCCCGGTGAGCACGATGGTGACGATGTTCGAGGCCGTCAGCCCCTGCTCCAGCACCGCGTTGCCGTCCTCGCGCGGCACCGTGAAGACGAGGGGCATGAAGGCGAACACCACCAGGAGGGCGAGCGGCCAGAACAGCGGCGCGCCGCCGGAGGGCGGATGCGTCTCGAGGCGGCGGCGCAGCACCGGGTAGGCCACCGTGAACCAGCTCGCGGTCCCGACGGCGATGAGGGCGTTCAGCATCGCGGGGCCTCCGCGCGTGTGGCCGGGGCACGGCCGAGGGCCGCCAGGAGGGCGAGGAGCGAGGCGCCGTGGGCCAGCGCCACCACGGCGGCAGCGCCCGTGGCACCGTAGCGGGTGAGGAGCGGCTGGATCAGCACCAGCGACACCGCGAAGCTGACCGCGAAGGCGCGGAAGATCACGTCGGTGCGCCGCCGCGCCCGGAAGATCTGCGCCGCCATGTCCCGCAGGAAGATGAACACCACCCCGAGCGCCAGCCAGCGCAGGGACGGGGCATAGGGCGCGTAGGCCTCGCCGAAGACGAGGCGCAGCCAGAGTTCCCCCGGCAGAGCCACGAGGGCGAGGAGGAGCCCGACCGGAACCCCGAGGCGGCGGGTGACCCTGAGGAGATAGGCCCTGAGCGCGGCCTCGCCGCCGGTGTCGTAGGCGCGGCCCGCCCCCGTCGGCACCACGTTCTCGGTCGCGGCGAGCATCAGGAGCACGAGGCCGACGAGGTATTGCGACGCCCGCAGACCCCCTAGGGCCTCGTCGCCGAGGACGCCGCCGGCGAGGATCCAGACCAGCTGCTCCTGCCCGAAGGTGACGAGCACGACCGGCAGGAGCCAGCGCGCCATCTGCCAGTGGCGCAAGGCGGCGGCGGCGAGGCGCCGGCGCCCGGGATCGGCCGCCCGGGCGAGGAAAGCCGGCAGGGTGGTCAGGAACGCCGTCAGCGCCAGCAATTCGACCAATCGCGTCGCGTCGAGGCGGAGTCCGGCCGCCCAGAGGAGCGCGACGGCGAGAGGGAACAAAGCCGCCCGGGCGAGGTCCATGGCGAGCGCCTTGTCTCCCCCGTCATAGGCGAAGAGCAGCCGCCGGGTCGTCAGCTGGAGGTTCTGCGCCAGGGTGAGCGCCCCGGCGGCGGTGACGAGATCGACCGGCACCGCCTCGCCGCGGGCGGAGAAGTACAGGGCGAGCGCCCCGGCGACGCCGAAGGCCAGCCCCGCCGCCAGCACCAGGGCGCCGGCGCCGACGGCGGCCGCGTAGCGGACCGGATCGCGCACGGTGCCGGCGAGCGTCATCAGCGGCGCGGTGACCAGCGCGTTGTGCAGCCCCTGCGCGAAGCCGGCCACGATGAGCACGAGGGCGAAGCGCCCGAACCCCTCCATGTCGATCAGGCGCGCCGCCGCGATGCCGGCGAGGAAGCCGAAGCCGCTCACCGCCCCCTGGTCGAGCAGCGAGAGCAGCGCCGGCCCGCGCAAGCGGGCGGGGAGAGCGGACAGCACGTTCACCGGGCCAGCACCGCCCCGGCCGCCGCGGTGACGAGGCGGTTCCGGCCGTAGAGCCAGAGCGGTCCGGTCGACGCGACGTTGCGGGTGAGCCCGCGCTTGAAGTCGTAGACGCCCCGGTTGTTCGCCGGGTCGATGCCGCCGAAATCGAACACCCGGCAGCCCTCCTCGGCGCCGCGGCGGATGAAGCTCCACACCGCCAGGTAGGCGGCGGCATTCGCCTTGGCCCGCTCGGTCGAGGCGGTGAAGAAATCGGTGAAGCGGTCGCGGCTCACATGCGCGATGCGCACCAGGCACAGCTCCTCGCCCTCGCGCACCTCGAGCATGACGTGGCGCGGGTCGTTCGCCGCGAGATCGCGGTACGAGGCGGCGTCGAAGTCGTTCGAGAAGCCCTTGCGGGTCTTCAGGGCCGCGTACATCGCCGTGAAGGCGTCGAAGGCCCGCAGCCGCTCGGCGGGATCGTCGAGGAAGCGGAGGGTCAGCGCCGCGTTGCGCTCGGCCTTGCGCAGGGCCTTGCGCCAGCGCTGCTCCATCTCGGCCTGCACGGTGTCGAGACCGCGGGTGAGGTCCACCTCCAGGGTGTGCCGGCTCGCTTTCGCGACCGGCCGGAACCCTGTCGCCAGGAGGCCGAGCACCGCGCCCGGGCTCTCGGCTTGGTTGAAATCGACCACCAGGAGGTCGAGCGGCCCGAGGGCGAGATGCGCGAGCAAGGCGCGCATCACCGCCTCGCCCTGGCGCTCGCCCTTGTGGGTGAGGAGCGGCCCGCCCTGGAGGTAGAGTTGCCGGGCCGGGCCCCGGCGGCGGCGCTGCACCTGTGCCAGGCCCAGGCAGTCGCCGGCCTCGTCGACGACGCTCAGCCGCTCGACGGCCGCCCCGCGGCGCGCCTTGTAGGTGCCCCACCCGGAGGCGGAGAAGATGGTGCCGCGCGGCTGCGCCCACACGGCCTCGTCCCATTGTGGCGCGTCGGTGAGGGCCAAGACCCGCAATCCCGTCTCTTGGTCCGTCATGGTCATGGGGTTTCCGTGCCAGGATGCGACATCGCTCGCCGCCGATGCGCCCGTGACGCAAGCGGCGCACCGGATGTCGTCCCCGCCGGACCCGAGCGCGCCCGGTCTACGTGGTTTTCTTGGCTTGTACCCGGGCCGGGCGGGTCGCACCTACCGCAAACGGATTCTTTTCCACGACGGCGGGCGGGATGCTGCATACCCTCAAGACCCTCGCCCGCGACCATCCGGCGGTCCGGGCCCTGCTGCTGCGCGGGCTCGCCCAGCTGCGCCGGCTCGCCCATGCGCCGCCGGGCCTCTACACCCTGTGCTACCACCACGTGCCGGAGCGCTTCCGGGCCGGGTTCGCGGCGCAGATCGCCTACCTGCAGCGGCACGGCCGCTTCGTCGGGGCGGACCAGGCGGTGGCCTTGCTCGAATCCGGCGCGATCGGGGCGGAGCGGCACTTCCTCGTCAGCTTCGACGACGGCTATGCCGACACGGTCGAGGTGGCGCTGCCGGTCCTGCGCGCGGCCGGCGTGCCGGCGATCCTCTTCCTCGTCAGCGACTGGCTCGACGCGCCGCCGTCCAGCCCGCCCGGTCCCTATGCCGACCGGGCCCAGGTGGCCGCCTGGCTCGGCGCCGGCATGGAGATCGGCTCGCACAGCGCGAGCCACGCCCGCATCGCGACCCTGGACGAGGCCGGGGCCGCACGGGAGATCGCGGGTTCCCGAACCGCGCTGGAGGCGGCGACCGGGCGGCCGGTCCGGCACTTCGCCTGTCCCTGGGGCGTCGCGGAGCGCGATTACCGGCCGCACCGCGACCCGGCCCTGGCGCTCGCCAGCGGCTACGCCACCTTCTTCACCACCCGCCGCGGCGTCGCCACCGGCGCCCACGACCTCCCGACGATGCCACGCCACGTCCTCGAGCCGGAATGGCCGCTGCACGAGCTCGACGCCCTGATGGGAGCGCGCCTTGCCCGGTGAGCCCGATTCCCCCGTCGTGGTGGTGACCGGCGCGCTCGCCCCCTACACCCAGGTGCTCTACCGGGAGCTCGCCGCCGCCCTCGACCGGCCGCTCACCGTCCTCGCCTGCGCGGCCAAGGAGCCTGCCCGCCAGTGGGAGCTGGCCGCGGCGGACGGCTACGGCTTCGCGGTGCTGCCGGGCCTGCGCTGGCACCGGGACGCCGTGCGCAACCTCTACGTCAATCCGGGCGTCGTCGCGCGCCTCGCCGCCGCGCGGCCGGCGGCCGTGATCCTCAACGACTTCTCGCCCACCATGGCGATGGCGGCGCTCGCGGCGCGCGCCCTGCGCATCCCCTACGCGATCCGCACCGACGGCGTGCCGGAGACCGATCCGGGCGCCCGCTCGCCGGCACACCGCCTGTTGCGCCGGGCCATCGTGCCGGGGGCCGCCTTCGGCCTCGCGCCGAGCGAGGGCAGCCGCACGCTGCTCGCCGCCTACGGCCTCGCGCCCGGGCGGGTCTTTCGCGCCCCGCTCTTCCCGGCCTGGACGCCCGCGCCGCCCCTGCCCGATCCCGAGACCCGGCCCTACGACGTCCTGTTCTGCGGCATCCTCAACGAGGAGGTGAAGGGCGCACGCTTCTTCACCGACGTGATGCGGGCCTGCGCCGCCGCCGGGCGTCCCCTGCGGGTGCGGGTGACGGGCGACGGCCCGCTCCGGGCCGAGATGGCGGCGCGCCTCGCGGAAGCCGGGATCCCGGCCCGGTTCGACGGCTACCTCGCGCAAGGGCAACTCGCCGAGGCCCATGCCTCGGCCCGGCTGCTGCTCTTCCCGAGCCGCGGCGACGTCTGGGGCATCGTGGTCAACGAGGCTTTGCAGAGCGGGGCGGCGGTCCTCGCCTCGCCCCATTCCGGCGCCGCCCGCGAGCTGCTGGAGGCGCGGGGCTGCGGCACGGTGCGGCCGATGGAGGTCGCGGACTGGGCGCGCACGACCCTGGCGCTCCTCGACGATCCCGGCCGGCGGGCGCGCCTGCGGGAGGCGGCCGAACGGGCACTGCCGGACTTTTCGCTCGCCCGCGCCGTCGAGGCGTACCGGGAGGGGCTGGCCTCCGTGAGGTGACGCGGCGCGGTATCCGCTGACGCACGAGCCGGATCTTTCACCCAAGCTCGGCGTTGAGACGCAACGAGCGCCCGTTCCAACCCGCGGCGCCTCCGGCAGAGGGACCCCTTCGCCCCATGAAACTCTCCGTGATCGCCGCCCTCGCCCTCTCCACCCTGGCGCTCGCCGGCGCCGCCGAGGCGCAGGGCATTCCCGGCGGCATCGACCGCGGCGCCCGCGAGGGCAACCGGGTCGGGGGGCCGGTCGGCGGCATCGTCGGCGGCGCGGTCGGCGGGGCCGTGGGCGGCGTCAACGGCGTGCTCGGCATCGATCCGGGCCGGCGTGCCTACCGCACCGGCCTGCCGGGGCGGCGGCATCACCACCATCGCCGGCACCGCCACAACCGCTGAGATCGAGGCCGCGCAGGCGGCAAGATCGATCCTGGAGATTGATCCTGGAGATCGATCTTGCCGATCCGCTTCGTTTTGTAGACGTTGCTTCTCTGCACCGGTTCATCGCCATTCCGGCGCACCGAACCCGCGGGCTCTACTGTGCGGATCGACGGTCATCCCCGCTTGACCCCCGCCGCGGACGGGTCCTAAGCACGTCGGCCAAAGACCGACGCCCGAGGACGCCATGACCGACCGCCAGCCCGGCTTCAACACTCTCGCGATCCATGCCGGCGCGGCGCCGGACGCCGCCACCGGCGCGCGGGCGACGCCGATCTACCAGACCACCTCGTTCGTGTTCGACGACGTCGATCACGCCGCCTCGCTGTTCGGGCTGCAGGCCTTCGGCAACATCTACAGCCGCATCACCAACCCGACCAACGCGGTGCTGGAGGAGCGGATCGCCGCGCTCGAGGGCGGCACCGCCGCGGTCGCGGTGGCCTCCGGCCACGCCGCCGAGTTCCTGGTGATGCACGCCCTGATGCAGCCGGGCGACGAGTTCATCGCGGCCAACAAGCTGTACGGCGGCTCGATCAACCAGTTCAACCACTCCTACAAGAACTTCGGCTGGAACGTCGTCTGGGCCGATACGGACGATCCGGCCTCGTTCGAGGCGGCGATTACCCCGCGCACCAAGGCGATCTTCATCGAGTCGATCGCCAATCCGGGCGGCGTCATCACCGACATCGCGGCGATCTCCGCGGTCGCCAAGCGCCACAACATCCCGCTCATCGTCGACAACACCATGGCGACGCCGTACCTGATCCGTCCGTTCGAGCACGGCGCCGACATCGTGGTTCACTCGGCTACCAAGTTCCTCGGCGGCCACGGCAACTCGATCGGCGGCCTGATCGTCGACGGCGGCTCGTTTACCTGGGCCGGCGACGCGCGCTACCCGATGCTGTCGCAGCCGCGGCCGGAATATGCCGGCATGGTGCTCTCGGAGACCTTCGGGAATTTCGGCTTCGCCATCGCGGTGCGGGTGCTCGGCCTGCGCGACCTCGGGCCGGCTTTGTCGCCGTTCAACGCCTTCCTGATCATCAACGGCATCGAGACCCTGCCGCTGCGGATGCAGCGCCATTCCGACAACGCCAAGACCGTGGCCGAGCACCTGAGCCGCCATCCGGCGGTGGCCTGGGTGAGCTATCCGGGCCTTGAGGCCGACCGCTACCACCAGCTCCACCGCAAGTATTGCCCGCACGGCGCCGGTGCGGTGTTCACCTTCGGCCTCAAGGGCGGCTACGAGGCGGGCGTCGCCCTGGTGTCGAACCTGAAGCTGTTCTCGCATCTCGCCAATATCGGCGACACCCGCTCGCTGGTGATCCATCCGGCCTCGACCACCCACCGCCAGCTCACGGACGAGCAGAAGACCCGGGCCGGCGCCGGCCCGGAGGTGGTGCGCCTGTCGATCGGCATCGAGGACCCGCGCGACCTCATCGCCGACCTGGATCAGGCGCTGGCCTGAGCCGCATCCGGCCGCGTCCATCGCGCGGCCGGCTGCCTTCCGCTGAGAGAGGGCGAATAAGGAAAAATGTCGCAAGCATTGCGGCCGAGCCTGCTCCCGTGATCTAGTGGTCTCGTCCAGTTTCGGCGTCGGGTTGAGCCGATCCGCGCCAGCCGGGATGCATGCCGCCCGGGCGGGTCTGGAGGCTGGTGGATGGTCGCCCACGACGCCGACGCCGAACGCGCCTCCGGTGACGAGACCGCGCGCCAGCGCGCCATCCACGAGGAGACCGCCCGGCTGCGCGCCCTTTTGCGCGACGCGGCCGGCCTTCCTGCGGGCGGCGCGTCCCCCGTCCCCGCCGGGTGGGAGGCGCGGCTCGCCACCGCCGAGGAGTTGAACGCCCGGCTGCGGGCGAGCGAGGCCTTCACCGCGAGGCTCCTGGCGGCGAGCCGCGACAGCATCCAGGTCCTCGCCCTCGACGGCACGGTGCAGTGGCTGAGCGAGGGCGGCCGCGCCGCCGCGGACCAGCCCGACGACCCGGTGATCGGCACCGCCTGGGCCGCGTCCTGGCCGGATCCCGGCGACCGCATCGCCGCCGAGGTGGCACTCGCCGCCGCGCGGTCCGGGCGCACCGGCCGCTTCCGCGCGCCCTCCGGCAGCCAGGACCCGCGCTGGTGGGACGTTGTGGTCTCAGCCATCCAGGGGCCCGACGGAACCCCTGAGCGCCTGCTGGCGGTCGCCCGCGACGTGACGGAGGCGCACCGGGCCGAGGAGCAGCAGGCGCTGCTGATGCAGGAGATGGCGCACCGGGTGAAGAACACCCTGGCGCTGGTCCAGGCGGTCGCCGCCCAGACGCTGCGCAGCGCCTCCACCCTGGACGCGGCGATGGAGGCGTTCAACGGCCGCCTGATGGCCCTGTCCGACGCGCACGACGTGCTGATCCGCGGCGCCTGGGCGGCGGCCGACCTCGCGGCGGTGGTCGAGGGCGCGATGGCGCCGCATCTCGACCGGGAGGCGGGCCGGTTCGCCGCCGCCGGGCCCCGCGTCAGCCTCGGCCCCCGCTCGGTCCTGACCCTGTCGCTGATGCTGCACGAGCTCGCCACCAACGCGGCGAAGTACGGCGCCCTGTCGAGCCCGACGGGCCGCGTCGCCGTCACCTGGGAGCTTGCGGGGAGCGCGGAGATCCTGCTGCGCCTGCGCTGGCAGGAGAGCGGCGGCCCGCCCGTCGCGCCGCCGACCCGGGGCGGCTTCGGCTCGCGGCTGATCGAACGCAGCCTCGTGCACAGCTTCGGCGGCCGGGTCAGCCTGCGCTTTCCGCCGGAGGGCGCCGTGATGGAACTCGAGGCGCCGCTCGCGGCGATGCAGGACGGGACGGCGTAGCCGTCACCCGGACGGGACGGCGTCGCAGTCCTGCGCCGATTTCCGGCCACGCTTGACCCACGGGATGCGGACCCATAGGCAGCACCCTTCGGCAGCAACCTTTCGCCCCCGGCCGCATTGCCCGCGATGACATCCGACCAACACCGACACGATCAGGCTTCCCGTCAGGAAGCCTCCCGGCAGGATGGGCCTGACGCTCCCTGCGACGCCGCGCCGGTGGTGCTCCTCGTCGAGGATGACGGCCTCCTGCTGATGGAGGCCGCCGACACCTTGGCGGAGGCCGGCTTCACGGTCCTGGAGGCGCCCCATGCCGACCAGGCGCTCAAGGTGCTGGAGAGCCGGCCCGACGTCGAGGTCCTGATGACCGACGTCGACATGCCGCTCGGCTCGATGAACGGCTTCGCCCTCGCACGCCTCGTCTCCCGGCGCTGGCCGCGCATCCCGGTGCTGGTGGTCTCCGGCATGGGCAGCCCCGGCCCGCACGACATGCCGCCGGGCGCGCGCTTCATCCCCAAGCCCTACGCACCGTCGGCCCTGGTGCGCACGCTCCACGACACCGTGCGCCGCGCCGCCTGAGCCGACCCTTCCACGGACGAACCCGATGACCGATCCGACCAAGCTGCATTTCGCCACCCGGGCGGTCCATGCCGGCACCGCGCCCGACCCGGCCACCGGCGCCCGGGCGCAGCCGATCTACTTCACCAACGGCTTCGTGTTCGAATCGAACGAGCAGGCCGCCGACATCTTCGCCATGCGGGCGACGGGCTTCTCCTATTCCCGCGGCTCGAACCCGACCGTGGCGGCCCTGGAGCGCCGGGTCGCGGCGCTCGAGGGCGCCAAGGCCGCGGTGGCGGTGGCCTCCGGCCAGTCGGCGATGCTGCTCGTGCTGATGACCCTGATGCAGTCGGGCGACGCCTACGTCGCCTCCTCGCGGCTGTTCGGCGGCTCGCTCGGGCTGATGCGCCGGCTCGAGGGCCGCTACGACCTCGTGCCGCAATTCACCCGCGGCCTGACTCCCGAGGACTTCGAATCCGCGATCACCGACAAGACCCGGGCGATCGTCTGCGAGTCGATCGTCAACCCGTGCGGCACGGTCATCGACCTCGAAGGCGTCGCCGCGGTGGCGCGCAAGCACGGCCTGCCGCTCGTCGTCGACAACACCCTCGCCTCCCCGGCCCTGATCCGGCCGATCGAGCACGGCGCCGACATCGTGGTCCACTCGACCTCGAAGTTCCTGTCGGGCTCCGGCACGGTGATCGGCGGCATCGTCTGCGATGCCGGCCGCTTCGACTGGAAGGGCTCGGGCCGCTACAACCTGATCAACGAGCCCTGGCCCGATTACGAGGGCCTGATCGTCTCCGAGCGCTTCCCCGAGACGTCCTTCGCCACCGCCTGCCGGCTGTTCGGCCTGCGCGACCTCGGCCCCGGCCTGTCGCCGATGAACGCCTTCCTGACGCTCACCGGCACCGAGACCCTGCCGCTGCGCATGGAGCGCCACTGCGCCAACGCCAAGGCCGTCGCGGCCTTCCTCAAGGACCACCCGAAGGTGGCCTGGGTGAGCTACCCGTCGCTGCCGGGCCAGCCGGGCGAGGCGCTGGCGAACCGCTACTCGCCGATGGGCGTGGGCTCGATCTTCACCGTCGGCCTCAAGGGCGGCGAGGCGGCGGCGCAAAAGTTCATCACCGGGCTCAACCTGATCTCGCACCTCGTCAATATCGGCGAGATCAAGTCCCTGGCGATCCACCCCGCGACCACCACCCACCGCCAGCTCCCCGCCGCCGACAAGGAGGCCGCCCGGGTCGGCCCGGACACCGTGCGGCTGTCGATCGGCCTGGAATCGATCGAGGACCTGATCGCCGACGTGGCGCAATCGCTCGACGCGCTCGACTGAGCATCGGCGCCGTCCGGGCTCCCCGGACGGCGCTTGCCTCTTTCTCCGAACAAATGTAGAACATGCTCCGGCCTCCGGCATGTGTGTAGTGGGCAAAAGGGCGCCCCTCCCCTTGCCGGTCCAGGCCTGTTCGGCCCAACTCGCGGACCCGAAGCGGTGGTCCGCGGCGTCGGCCGGGCATGCGCCCGAGTGAGATGGAACGAGAGGAGAGCGGGATGGCGGGCAGCGTGAACAAGGTGATCCTGGTGGGCAATCTCGGGCGCGATCCCGAGACCCGCCGGCTGGCCTCCGGCGATCCGGTGGTGAACCTGCGCCTGGCCACGTCCGAGTCCTGGAAGGACAAGGCGACCGGCGAGCGCAAGGAGAAGACCGAGTGGCACTCGGTCGTGATCTACAACGAGAACCTGGCCCGGGTCGCCGAGCAGTACCTGCGCAAGGGCTCGAAGGTCTACGTCGAGGGGCAGCTCCAGACCCGCAAGTGGCAGGACCAGTCCGGCGTCGAGAAGTACACGACCGAGATCGTGCTGCAGCGCTTCCGCGGCGAGCTGACGATCCTCGACGGCCGCGGCGGCGGGGCCGAGGGCGGCATGTCCGAGATGGGCGCCGACGACATGGGCGGCGGCCAGATCAGCCGCGGCGGCGATTTCGGCGGCGGTGGCGGTGGCGCCGGTCGCAGCAGCGGTGGACGCTCGTCGTCCGGCGGCGAGCGGCGCCCGGCCCCGTCGGGTGGCGGCAACCAGAAGCGCTACGACGACCTGGACGACGATATCCCGTTCTAGGGTTCCGACATCCCGTCGGTTGCGTCGATCGCGGCCCGGATCGCGCGATCCGGGCCGCTCTGCGTTCACGCCGCGCCCGTCACAGGTCGACCGACATCGACAGCAGGTAGGTGCGCGGCGCGCCCTGGAAGAAGGTGCCGAACGAGGCTACCCCAGTCCAGTAATTCGCCCCGGTGACGTTTAGCACGTTCGCCCGGAACGTCGTCTTGCGGCCCTCGATCACGGTCGCGTAGCGCAGGCCGAGATCGAGGCGCGCCCAGTCCGGCAGGGCCTGGGTGTTCGCGGTGTCGACGAACTGGCGGCCGGTATAGATGACGGCGCCGGTCAGGGTCAGGCCCGGCACCCCGGGCAGATCCCACTCGGCGCCGAGATTGAGCTGCACCCGCGGCACCCCGATCGGTACGTGGCCGACATTGGCGGCGGTCGCGGTCCGGGTGAGCACGCCGTCGAGCAGCGTCAGGCCGCCGAGGAGCCGGGCCTGCGGGGTGATCTCGCCGTAGACGCTGAATTCGAGCCCGCTGACCTGCTGCTCGCCGGTCTGCGCGAAGCGGCGCTGGAGGCTGAGCTCCCCGATCGGCCGCGTGATCTGGAAGGCGCTGAACGTCGCGCCGATCGTGCCCGCATCCACCTTGATGCCGGCCTCGACCTGATGCGCCACGGTGGGCGCCAGGATCTCGCCGGCATTGGTCGCCGTGGCCGGGGCGACGTCGCCCCGGCTCAGGCCCTCGATGGAATTGACGAAGAACGACACGCTCTCCCACGGCCGCACCACGAGACCGACCAGGGGACTCGTGGCGCTCTTGTCGTAGGCGGAGGCCAGGGTGCCGACATTCGGGACGTAGTTATGCGCCTCGATGCCCTGCCGGCGCAGGCCGAGGGTGAGCAGGACGCGGTCGTCGAGGACCGACAGCGTGTCGGCCACCGACAGGCCCGTCAGCGTGCTGTCGGAGAGGCGTGGCCGCGAGGTGATCGCCGGCGGGGCGAGGGTCGGGACCAGGATGGGATCGTAGAGGTTCGACCGATAGGTCCCGGTGCCGGCGGGAAGCCGGCGGGCGGTGTCCTCGGCGTAGCGGGAGGCCTGCATGACGAGGGCGTGGCGGACGAAGCCGGTGTCGAACCGGGCGCGCAGGCCGCCATCGATGGTGAGGCGGTCGACGCCGAGGCTGTAGAATTGAGGGGTGGTGGTGGTGTCGCCGCGCGCGTTGACGATGGTCGGGGCCGAGGCGAAGTAACGCTCGACCCCGGTCTGCGCGCCGCCGAGATCGCCGAACAGGGTGACCCGGTCGGTGAGGTCGTATTCCAGCCGCAGCAGGCCGCCGCGATCGTCGATATCCGAGTATTCCCAGGGCTGGGTGAGGTTGCGGCGGCCGTTCGGCGCCCTCGGGACCGGCACGCCGGCCCGGAGAAGGAACGGGCGCAAGGGAGCGGTGAAGCGGTCGGTCTGGGCCAGCAGGTAGAGCCACGCCCGGAACCGCTCGCCCTGGTAGTCGAGGGCGAGCGCCCCGACGCCGGTGGTCTCGGATTGCCGGTCGATCGGCGTGTCGCCGCCGCGCAGGCTGCCGACGAGGCGCGCGCCCCATTCCCGGTTCTGGCCGTAGCGCCGGGCGACGTCGATCTGGCCGCCGCCTTGCGCCACCGAGCCGTAATCGAGGGACAAGCGTGTGAGGTCCTCGCCGGCGCGCTTGGGCACGATGTTGATGACGCCGCCGATGCCGCCATTGGGGGCGACGCCGGAGAGCGCGGCGGAGGGTCCCTTCAGGACCTCGATGCGCTCGGCATAGTCGGTGAAGACGCGGAAGCTCGGGGCGACGCCGTACACCCCCTCGAAGGCGAACTCGCCGCTGGTGTTCTCGTTGATCGGAAAGCCGCGGATCGCGAACGAGTCGAACGGGGCGCCCGTCGTCTGCGTGCCGCGCACGGACGGATCGAGGGCGAGCGCCTCGGAGGCCGTCCGGGCCTGCCGGTCGCGGATCAACGTCTCGGTGTAGCTGCTGACGCTGAACGGAGACTTCGTCGTCTCGGTATTGCCGAGGAGGCCGAGCCGTCCGCCCCTAGCGACCTGCCCGCCGGCATAGGCCGGCACGATCCCGGGGGGGGCCGCCGGTCCGGAGACCGCGATCTCGTCGAGCCGGATGTCGGTCGCCTCCTCGGCCCGCGCCGCTCCGGCGTGATCCGCGAGCCAGATGAATGTCGCAGCGATCGCCCCGCATGATCTGCCGATGCGACGATGTCGTGCCTGTTTCATGCCGACGAGCCCAGCTCACAGGGCGTCGTCGGACCATGTTTCATGGTCCGATCGTCGTTCGCCCTAGGGAATGGATGGTCGTATCGCATCGGGTGCGACAAGGCGCAACACTCGAATACATGACGATGATATTTATTATTTATAATAATGCCAAATCGACATGAGCATTGCAGCTTGCAATTGTGGCTCTCGTGGCATGCATCGGAGCCTGCTTGAATTGGCCAACCGTCGTGCAGCCCTCTGCATCATCCCGGAGCCGTGCAGCGGAACTTGGCATGATGCAGAGAGATGTCGGACTGTCTGCCAGCTTGATCGATGCAACCGATCAAACGAATTCTCATAGACAGGAACATCGGATCTTGATCGACGCAGCCATAAACCAAGCGTGCGCCCAATAACCTATTTCGCCAACCTGCCCGTCATTCCCGAGACGCGAAATCTCGATCCGGCATCATGAAGCGCAAGTGGAAAGGGGGAGCGGGATAGTGTCCGCTTCGTTCCGAAGCGGTGAGAGCCAGTCTCGCCAGCTGCAACGAAATCGATCCTGCGCGCGTCATTCCAGGGCCGCGCAGCGCAGACCGGAATGACGCCGAGGATGCCAATATTGTCGATCAGTCAAACCGGATCAGTCGTTCCGGATTGCCCGCCGTGCCCTTTCGGGCCCGGGATCTTTCGGGACTCACCATGAAAGATTCAAGAGCGATCGACCACATTGCGCCGGGTCTTGGAGGGACCACATCGAGGCAGCCCCCCAATCATGGCGGACATCGAGGGGGCGTCCGGCCGAAGACGCCGGACGCCCCTCCCCGTCTCGCCTCAGGCCGGCGCGCCCGCGGCCTTGGCCTCGCGCCGGCGCGCGTGCAGCACGTACTCGGTGTAGCCGTTCGGCTGGACGCGGCCCTTGAACACCAGGTCGCAGGCCGCCTGGAAGGCGGGTCCGTCGAAGCCCGGCGCCATCGGGCGATAGAGCGGGTCGCCGGCATTCTGGCGGTCGACCACCTTCGCCATGCGCTTCATCGTCTCCATGACCTCCGACTCGGAGACCACGCCGTGGTGCAGCCAGTTGGCGATGTGCTGGGACGAGATGCGCAGCGTCGCCCGGTCCTCCATCAGGGCGACGTCGTGGATGTCCGGCACCTTGGAGCAGCCGACGCCCTGGTCGATCCAGCGCACGACGTAGCCCAGAATGCTCTGGACGTTGTTGTCGATCTCCTGCTGGACGTCGTCGGGGGCGAAGTTCGAGCGGGCGAGCGGGATCTGCAGGATCTCGTCGAGCGCCTGGCGCGGCCGGCGCGCCAGTTCCTGCTGGCGGGCCTTCACGTCGATCTCGTGATAGTGCAGCGCGTGCAGGGTCGCGGCGGTCGGCGAGGGCACCCAGGCGGTGCTGGCCCCGGCCTTCGGGTGGGCGCCCTTCTGCATCAGCATGTCGGCCATGGCGTCGGGTGCCGCCCACATCCCCTTGCCGATCTGCGCCCGGCCGAGCAGACCGCAGGCCAGGCCCACATCGACGTTGTTCTCCTCGTAGCCCTTGATCCAGGGCGTGCCCTTCATGTCGTTCTTGCGGATGACCGGGCCGGCCTCCATCGAGGTGTGGATCTCGTCGCCGGTGCGGTCGAGGAAGCCGGTATTGATGAACACCACCCGCTCCGCCGCCGCCTTGATGCAGGCGGCGAGGTTGACCGTGGTGCGGCGCTCCTCGTCCATGATGCCCATCTTGAGGGTGTTGGGCTTCAACCCCAGCATCGCCTCGACGCGGGTGAACAGCTCGACCGCGAAGGCGACCTCCTCGGGCCCATGCATCTTCGGCTTGACGATGTAGACCGAGCCGCGGCGGCTGTTGCGGAGGCCGGACGTGCTCTTGAGGTCGTGGATCGCGATCAGCGCCGTGATTGCGGCGTCCAGGATGCCCTCCGGCACCTCGGCACCGGATTCGTCGAGCACCGCATCCGTGAACATGTGGTGGCCGACATTGCGCACCAGCATCAGCGAGCGGCCGGGTACGCTCACCTCGCCCTGGCCGTCGGGGGCGGTGTAGGTCCGGTCGGGGTTGAGCTTGCGCTCGAAGCGGCGGCCGTCCTTCTCGACCGGGGCCGAGAGGGTGCCGTTCATCAGGCCGAGCCAGTTGCGGTAGACCACGACCTTGTCGTCGGCATCGACCGCCGCGACCGAATCCTCGAGGTCCATGATGGTCGAGACCGCGGATTCGACCAGCACGTCGGCGACGCCGGCGGCGTCGAAGCGGCCGATGCGGTGGGTGCGGTCGAGGACGATCTCGACGTGCAGGCCGTTGTGGCGCAGCAGCAGCGCGCTCGGCGAGGTGGCCTTCCCGCGATAGCCGGCAAACGCCTCCGGCCGGGCGAGCGGGATCGTGTCGCCGGTATTCATGTTGCCGACGAGCTGGCCGTTCTCCACCGCGTAGGTCACCACGTCGGCGTGGCGGCCGCCGGCGAGCGGCAGGGTGCGGTCGAGGAAGGCGCGGGCGCGGGCCACCACCCGGGCGCCGCGGGTGCGGTTGTAGCCGCCGCCGCGGGTCGCCCCGCCCTCCTCCGACACCGCGTCGGTGCCGTAGAGCGCGTCGTAGAGCGAGCCCCAGCGGGCATTGGCGGCGTTGAGCGCGTAGCGGGCATTCGAGGTCGGCACGACGAGCTGCGGGCCCGCGATGGTGGCGATCTCGTCGTCGACGTTGTCGGTGCGCACCTGGACCGGGCCCGGATCGGGCAGCAGGTAGCCGATCTCGGTGAGGAAGGCCTTGTAGGCCGCCTCGTCCACGGGCTTGCCGACCCGCTCGCGGTGCCAGGCATCGATCTTCGCCTGGATCGCGTCGCGGATCTCGAGCAGGGCGCGGTTGCGGGGGCTTAAGTCGCGCACGATGGCCGACAGGCCGTTCCAGAAGGCCTCCGGGCTGATCCCGGTCCCCGGCAGGGCTTCCTCCACCACGAAATCGTGCAGCACCGAGGCCACCGACACGCCACCGACCGTCTTGCGATCCATCAGCTTTCCTCCCGCGGGCATCCGCACGTGCCGCGTCTTCGGCCCCCCCTTAACAGGGGATGCGGGCGCCAGAAAGCCGGCGCGCCGGCGCAGCCCGCGACGGTCATCCCCGCATCCCGGGATGAGACGACCTGTCGAAAACGTAATGCAGTCGGTAGGCGAAAATGCCCCGCTCGGGCGTTGCCTCCCCGTGACAAATGCCGGCCCCCCTCCCATCTCGTGGGCGCCGGGCCGGGCCCGCCCGCCGGCAACCGAAGGAGTACGGCTCCATGAACAGCGAAGAACGCGACGTCATCAACGGCATATTCCAGCGACTGGAGCAGGCCGCGCAGCAGCCCCGCGATGCCGACGCGGAGCGCTTCATCGCCGACAAGATCCGCGCCCAGCCCTACGCCCCCTACGCCCTGGCGCAGCTCGTCTACGTGCAGGAAGAGGCGATCAAGAGCCTCAACCAGCAGCTCGAGCAGGCCCGGGCGGAGGCGCAGCGCGGCGGCCAGGGTGCGGGGCAAGGATCCGGCGGAGGCGGCTTCTTCTCCAGCATCTTCGGCGGCGGTTCGCGGCCCGAGCCGCAGCAGCCGCCGCAGCGTGCCGGCGCCTGGGGCAACCAGGGCGGCGGCTACGGCCAGCCGCAGCCCGGCTATGGCGGCCCGCAAGGCTACCCGCCGCAGCAGCCCGGCTACGGTGGCCCGCAGCAGGGCGGTCCCTGGGGCGGCCAGCCGCAGGCGCCGCAGCAGCGCGGCGGCGGCTTCCTCGCCACGGCGCTGCCGATGGCGGCGGGCGCGGCCGGCGGCATGCTGCTCGGCAGCGCGCTCAGCAACGCCTTCGCGGGCGGCCACTCCTCGCTGGGCAGCATGGCGGGCCTCGGCGGCGCCGGCGCGGCGGGAGCGGGCGGTGAGACCGTCGTGGAGAACAACTACTTCGGCAACCAGGGCGGCAGCGAAGATTTCGGTGCCCCGCTCGGCGGCGACGATGCCGGCTTCCAGGACGCCTCCTTCGACGGCGACATGGGCGACGGCGGCAGCGACGACTGGGTCTGACCGCGCGTCACGCCGGTCCTGAAGGGCCTCGCCGCGGCGACGCGGCGGGGCCTTTCGCGTCTCATGCCATCGTACCTTCGCATCGACGTATCGAGGCAAAGGCGTCCGGAGCATCAGCGCCGGCGCCCATTCGGGCTTGGCCAGCGCCGTCGAACGAGTTCGTTCGAAGGCGCCGCGGTATCAGATCACCTTCCCGTCAGATCACCTGCACGCGGGCACCGACCGGCACGCGCTCGTAGAGATCCATCACGTCCTCGTTCATCATCCGGATGCAGCCCGAGGAGACCGACTGGCCGATCGTGTGCGGCTCGTTGGTGCCGTGGATGCGGTAGAGCGACGAGCCGAGATAGAGGGCGCGGGCGCCGAGCGGGTTGGCGGGGCCGCCGGCCATGTGGCGCGGCAGGTCGGGGCGGCGGCGCAGCATCTCGGCGGGCGGGGTCCAGTCCGGCCATTCGCGCTTGGCGCTGACCGTCTTCATCCCCGACCAGGTGAAGCCCGGCCGCCCGACGCCGATGCCGTAGCGCAGGGCCCGCCCCCCGGGCTGGACCAGGTAGAGGAAGCGCGACGGCGTATCGATCACGATGGTGCCGGGCCGGTGCCCGCCGTCATAGGCGACCTCCTGGCGCTGGAAGCGCGGGTCGATCGCCCGGCCGATCCCCTCCTCGCGAGCCTCGGGCATCGGCACCGGGCGGCCGCGGGGCGCCTCGAACGGATCGGGCGCGTAGGCCTGCGGGGCCGGGGGCGGGTAGGCTTGGGAGGGA
This sequence comes from Methylobacterium currus, assembly GCF_003058325.1. NCBI lineage: Bacteria > Pseudomonadati > Pseudomonadota > Alphaproteobacteria > Hyphomicrobiales > Methylobacteriaceae > Methylobacterium > Methylobacterium currus. The sequence goes on along the minus strand of NZ_CP028843.1, from coordinate 5,781,119 downwards.
TAGGCTTGGGAGGGATAGGCTTGGGAGGGATAGGCCTGGGAGGGGTAGGCCTGGGCCGGCACCGGGTCGCCGGAATGCGGGTATTGTCCGGGCACGACCGGGGCGTAGCCGATCTGCGCGCCCGACGAACCGGCGGCCGTGTAGCCCACGGTGCGGGCATAGGCCGGACGTTGCCCGCCGTAGGCGTCGGCTGCATAGCCGGCTTGCCGGTAGCCACGGCCCGCCAGGATCGTGCCGTCCGGGGCGACCGGGGCCGGGCGCAGAGGGCGAGCCACCGCAGCCGGGTCCTGCCCGGTCATCAGGTACTCGATGAAGCCGCCGCCATAGGGTCCCGGAACCCCTTGCGCCTGGGCCGGCAGAGTTCCGGGACCCGCCCCGAGACCGGCCGCGATCACCCCGGCCAGCACCATCCCGCGCACCACCATCGCAACCGTCCCCGACCCTCCGCCGACCACCGGCGATGGCGGCAGCAGAGCAGGACGCCCGGGACCGGACGGTGAAGGAACGTGGTGAGCGTTTCGCTAAATCCCTGCAGCAAATTGTTAATTCATCCGCATCGTGAATCCTTCGTCACCGCGTCCGCGCGCCCTGGCAGGCATTCAGCAATTCGCAATCAATCTTGGGGACATTGGCCGGCGTGGGCCGTGCGATGCGGCCGCGGTTGCAGGCTCTCTCGGACCCATGAAGAACAAGCGCTTCCGCATCGAGGACAGTCTCGGCGTTGCCTATGCTCCCGTCGAGGTGGCGGCGGCTCCGCCGTCCTCGGTCAACGACGACCGGATCTCCGAGATCCTGGCGACGGTCAACGAGCTCAAGCGGCTCACCGCCTCCACCACCGGCGACGTGATCGACGCCTGCCGGCGGGAGATGGCCGAGATCTACGGCATGCGCACCGAGCTCGACGTGATGAAGGCGGCGATCGGACGGACCAAGCACGAGATCGCCGTGCTGCACCGGCAGGATTTCGACGGCAAGGGCGTGCGCCGGGCCGCCGGCGAGCTGGACGCCGTGGTCGACGCCACCGAGCGGGCCACCACCGCAATCCTGGCTGCGGTCGAGGACATCGAGACCCATGCCTCCATGCTGCGCTCGAACGGCGGCCTGAAGGATCATTCCGACGTCGACACGATCCTCGAGCGCACCGTGGTGCTCTACGAGGCCTGCAACTTCCAGGACCTGACCGGCCAGCGCATCAGCAAGATCGTCAGCGTGCTGAAGTTCGTCGAGGACCACATCGACCGGATGATCGAGGCCTGGGGCGGGCTCGAGGCCTTCAAGGACCTCATCGGCGAGCGCGCCGGGGTCAGCATCGACGACGAGAGCAGCCTGCTCAACGGACCGAAGCTCGACGAGGATCCTGGCCACGTCGACCAGAACGATATCGACGCGCTGTTCGACTGACGATCGGGGCGATGGGCGTCGAGGGTCCGGGCTTCATGAGCCAGCCCGGATTCGTGGTCGAGCCCGCCGCGAGCCGAAAGATCGGCTTGCATCGGCCTGCCAAGAGGTCGGCTGGCCAAGAAATCGGCTTGCCAAGAGGTCGTCTTGCCAAGCGATATTTTTTCCAAGAGATCTGTTTCGTCCACCCGACGAATTTCGAACCCTCCGTCGTCATCCCGGGGCGCGCCGAAGGCGAGAACCCGGGATGACTCGGAGGATGTCGGCATCGTCGCTGGAAAATCAGGCCGGTCGACGCGGTTCACGGCCATGGCGGCCTCGGGCGAAGGAAGTCCGGAGCGGAATGGATCGCAAACGCTAAGTCCGCCCCCGCCCGGCCATCCGGCCCAGCCGCGACCACGCCGCCGACAGCACACCCCGCCCGGGAGCCGAGGCAGCCCGCATCCTGTCCATCCGCCGCAGCAACCCGTCGGCGGCGGCCCGCGGATCGGTGAGGGTCTGCTGGCTGCCGAAGGCCCCCGGCTCGGTCTCAGCCGTGCCGGGCTGGTGGAGATAGGCGACGGCATTGCCGCATAGGGCGTCGACGAGCAGGAAGGTGGGGTTGATCCGCGGGCCGGGGCTCAGCGCCACCACCCGACGACCGGACGGCGCGAAGAGCGCGGTGTGCAGGGCCGAGCCGAGGGAGCCCGCGACCACCTGCCTACGGGCGAAGAGCCGGACTTGATCCGAAAAGCTCATCGCCTCCGGGTGCAGGATCTCGACGCCCTCCCGCGCCAGGATCTCCGTCACCGCCTCCTCGTTCGCGAAGCGGCGCACGCCGCCGGACAGCCGCGTCTTGGCGAGGTAGGCCGGCCTTTCGTCCGCATCGACCTCGTCCGGAGCGTAGCAGCCGGCCCCGATCTCGCGGCACAGGTCGCGAAAGACCGTGTGGGCGAAGCCTTCCTCCTGGAACGCGGGAGCCGGTACGATCGCACGGCGCAGGCGCATCGGCGCCTCGAAGGCGTGGATGTCGCGCACGTCGAGGCCGAGGAGCGCCAGGATGTCAACGGCGAAGCGGAAGGGCTGCCACAACGCGGGATGGGCCGGGGCGTAGCACAGGACCGGCGCCGGGGCCTGAGCGCGCAGCAGCGGCCAGAACCGCGGCAGGGTGGTGACCAGGAAGTGCCCGTAATGCAGGTGCGCCCCGCCGAGGAAGAGGTAGGTCTCCTCCGGCGCCTCGGCCACGCTCGCCGGCGGGCCGTCCGGCCAGTCCTGTGGCCAGTCGGTGCGCTGCCAGGATGGCGTGGTGCCGCTCCCGCGGACATCCACGCTCTCGGGGATGAAGTGGCGCGCGGCATCGAACAGGGCCGAAGGCTGGCCCCGCGCCTCGCTGTGCGGCAGGTAGAGGACGTTCTCGACCACCCGCACGGCCGGCAGGTCACGCCGGAGACGCGGGGTCCGGGGCGTCCGGCAAACGCGAAGCGTCATGAGGGGTGAAGCGTCATGCGGCGTGAGGGGTCACTTGGCGCTCCTTCGCGGGCGCGGGGCTGAAGGGAGGCCTTTTAGCGCCCCGGCGCGGTCTTTCCAGCAGCGGGAAGGCCGCCTACATCGCCTGGATGAGCCGACAGCCTGGGAACGACGTGCCGCCCGACGCCCTCGACGCGATCGAGGACGACGACGAGGCGGTGGACGCCCTCGACACCGCCCCCGAGATCGACTTCGACCTCGATGCCGGCGCAGGCGCGATCCAGGCCGGCACCGCGGTGATCCGCCGGTTCTGGACCACCCTGCCGACCTCGCCGGGCGTCTACCGGATGTTCGACGCCAAGGGCGACGTGCTCTACGTCGGCAAGGCGAAGAACCTGAAGAACCGGGTCGGGTCCTACGCCCGCGGCCAGGCGCACACCAATCGCATCGCCCGGATGATCGCCGAGACGGCCTCGATGGAGTTCGTCACCACGGCGACCGAGACCGAGGCCTTGCTGCTGGAAGCGAACCTCATCAAGCAGCTGAAGCCCCGCTTCAACGTGCTGATGCGGGACGACAAGTCCCTGCCCTACATCCTGCTCACCGCGGATACCGACGCGCCGCAGCTCGTCAAGCATCGCGGGGCGCGACGCCGGGCCGGCCACTATTACGGCCCCTTCGCCAGCGTCTGGGCGGTGAACCGCACGGTCAACGCGCTGCAGCGCGCCTTCCTCCTGCGCTCCTGCTCCGACAGCTACTTCGAGAACCGCACCAGGCCCTGCCTGCTCTACCAGATCAAGCGCTGCTCGGGCCCTTGCACCAAGGAGATCTCGGTCGAGGATTACGCCGGCCTCGCCGCGGAGGCGCGGGGCTTTCTGTCCGGCAAGTCCAACGCCGTGAAGGAGCGCATGGCCGCCGAGATGCAGGCCGCCTCCGACGCCTGGGAGTTCGAGAAGGCGGCGCGCTACCGCGACCGCATCGCCGCGCTCGCCGCCATCCAGGGCGTGCAGGGCGTGAACACGCAAGGGATCGAGGAGGCCGACGTCTTCGCCCTCGACGAGCAGGCCGGCCAGTTCTGCATCGAGGTCTTCTTCTTCCGCAACTGGCAGAACTGGGGCAACCGGGCCTATTTCCCGAAGGCCGACCGCAGCATGACGCCGGCCGAGGTGCTGGCCTCGTTCCTGGCCCAGTTCTACGACGACAAGCCGGCGCCCCGGCTGGTGCTCACCTCGCACGAGATCGAGGATGCGGAGCTGCTGGCCGCTGCGCTTTCGACCCGGGGCGAGAACCGGGTCGAGATCCATTCCCCGAAACGCGGCGAACGGAAGAACCTCGTCGACTACGCCGCCCGCAACGCCCGCGAGGCGTTGGCCCGGCGCCTCGCCGACACCGCCTCGCAGGGCAAGCTCCTCGCCGCGCTCGGCACGTCGTTCGGGCTGGCCTCCGCGCCGCGGCGGATCGAGGTCTACGACAACTCGCACATCATGGGGACGAACGCGGTGGGCGCGATGATCGTCGCCGGGCCGACGGGCTTCATGAAGACCCATTACCGCACCTTCACCATCAAGTCCGAGGAGGTGAAGCCCGGCGACGATTACGGCATGATGCGCGAGGTGCTGCAGCGCCGCTTCGCCCGCCTGGTCAAGGAGCATCCCCGCACGAAGGCCGAGGCCGCGATCGCCGCCGCCGAGGGCGGGCCGCCGGAGCCGGAGCCCGCGCCCGATCCGGCCGACACCGACGTTTTTCCGGCCTGGCCCGACCTGGTGCTGATCGACGGCGGCCGGGGCCAGCTCGAGGCGGCCCGCAAGGCGCTCGACGAAGTCGGGGTGACCGACGTGCCGCTCGTCGGCATCGCCAAGGGGCGCGACCGGGATGCGGGGCGCGAGACCTTCTTCGTGCCCGGCCAGGCGCCCTTCCGCCTGCCGCCGCGGGACCCGACGCTCTACTTCGTCCAGCGCCTGCGCGACGAGGCCCACCGCTTCGCCATCGGGGCGCACCGGGCCAAGCGCAAGCGCGAGATGGTGCGAAACCCCCTCGACGAGATCCCGGGGGTGGGGCCGACCCGCAAGCGCGCCCTTTTGCACCATTTCGGGACGGTGAAGGCGATCCAGCGGGCGGCGCTGGAGGATCTCGCCAGAACGCCCGGCGTCAACGCCGCGACGGCCCGGGCGGTCTACGACTTCTTTCATGCCGATGCGTGACGAATCGCCGATGCGTGACGCCGAGTCCGGGCCGGGCTCGGTTGACGCCCCCTCCTCCCGCATGGTTTCACCGATGGCGATGAACGTGGTCGTACCCCGGCGCCGCTCGACGGCCCTGAACCTCGCCAACCTCCTGACCTACGGCCGTCTGGTCGCGGTCCCGGTGGTGGTGGCGCTGCTGTTCTGGCCACAGGACGACACGGCGCGCTGGATCGCCGTCGCGGTCTTCGTCGCCGCGGCGATCACCGACTATCTCGACGGCTATGTCGCCCGCACCTATTCCCAGAGCTCGGCGCTCGGGCGGATGCTCGACCCGATCGCCGACAAGCTCCTGGTCGCCGCGAGCCTGCTGATGCTCTGCGCCGACGGGACGATCCGCGGCTGGTCGCTCTGGGCCGCGATCGTGATCCTGTGCCGCGAGATCCTGGTCTCGGGCCTGCGCGAGTACCTGGCCGAGCTGAAGGTCGGCGTGCCGGTGAGCCGGGTCGCCAAGTGGAAGACGGCGGTGCAGCTCGTGGCCCTCGGCGTGCTGATCGCCGGCCCCGCCGGCGAGCGGGTGCTCCCCGGCAACGGCACCCTCGGGCTGATCCTGCTGTGGCTCGCCGCGGCACTGACCCTCTATACCGGCTACGACTACATGCGCTCCGGCATCCGCCACGTGATCGACGACGAGAGATGAGCAGCCCCCCATGAAGCTCGTCTACTTCGCCTGGGTCCGCGAGCGGATCGGCCGCCCCGAAGAGACCCTCGACCTGCCGCAGGAGGTGGCGACCGTCGCCGACCTCGTCGCCTGGCTGAGGGGCCGCGGTGAGGAATACGCCTACGCCTTCGAGACGGACGGCGTGGTCCGCGCCGCCGTCGACCGGGTCCATGCCAAGCCCGAGACGAGGCTTGCCGGCGCGAGCGAGGTGGCATTCTTCCCACCGATGACCGGGGGTTGAGGCGGTCAGCCTCGTCGGTCCACCCGTTCCAGTTTCAATTCATCCCACCCTGCGACCTCATCCCGAGGTGCCCGGCCGATCGGAGATCGGTTGGGCCTCGAAGGAGCCACCCGGAGTCACGCGGGTTTCTGGAGCCCACCTCCGAGGCTCGCTGACGCTTGCACCTCAGGATGAGATCGCGGGTGGGATCTCGAAACATCTCCGTGGGAGTTCCCGATGTCCCGCCCCCTGCCGCTCCTCGCGCTCCTGGCCTCGTCGCTGGCGGTCCCCGCCGCCTCGGCCGAGCCGGTGACGATCGGCCCGCTCATGGAGCATCGCGGGATGTGCGAGGCCTCGGGCGCGGTGCCCTATCCGCGCGGCAGCGTCAACGACCGGTTCCTGGTGGTCGACGACGAATCGACGGTGATGGGGCTCTACCGGGCCGGCGCCAGCGGTGACGCGCTGCCGCTGAGCGGCGCCGATCTCGCAGCCCATCTCGGTCTCACCCCCGAGGACCGCAAGGCCGACCTCGAATCCGCGACCTGGCTCGGATCCGACCTCTACGTGCTCGGGTCGCACAGCCGCCGGCACGGCGGCAAGCAGAGCCCGGGCCGCGGCCGCCTCGCCGCGCTGACGGTGACGGAATCGGGCGGCGTGACCAGCCTGACCCCCAAGGGCGGCACGGTCAGGGGACTGCCCCAGGCCTTCGCGGCCCTGTCGCCGCTCTTCGCGTCGCGGATCGGCCTCGACGTGCCGGCCCGGGACGACCTCGACCCCAAGCGCAAGGGTTTCAACATCGAGGGAATGGCGCCGCGGCCGGACGGGACGTCGCTCTGGCTCGGCCTGCGCAACCCGCTCGACACCGACGCGAACGCCCTGCTGGTGCCGCTGGAGAACCCGGCCGAGGCGGTCGCCGGCGCCGCCCCGCGCCTCGGCACCCCGGTCGCCCTGGACCTCAAGGGCCGCGGCATCCGCGACATCGCCTACGCCCCGGAGGCCAGGGCCTACCTGATCCTCGCGGGTGGCGCCGGCGGCGGGGGCGAGCCGTTCGACCTCTATCGCTGGTCGGGCGATCCGGCTGACAGGCCGGTCCGGGTCGAGGGCGCCGCCGCGGCCTTCGCGGGGATCCCGGATTTCCAGCCCGAGGCCCTGCTGGTCAGCCCGGCCGGCGACCGGATCCAGGTACTGAGCGACGACGGCGAGGCCCTGGGCTCCGACGGCAAGCCGTGCGAGGAGTCGCGGGACGGCAAGCGGTTCCGGAGCCTGACGCTCGACGTGAGGTGAGGCCAAGGCCTCACCCGCTCAGCGCCGCCACGAACTCCTTCACGTTGTGGCGGATCATCTCGAGATAGGTCGGGGCCGGGCCGCCGGGCTCGGACAGGGCGTCGGAGAAGACCCGGCCGCCCGCCCTGGCGCCGCTCTCGCGGGCGATCTGCTGCATCAGCCGCGGGTCGGAGATGTTTTCGAGAAACACCGCCGGGATCTTGTCGCGGCGGACCTGCCGCACGATGGCGGCGACGTCGCGGGCGGTGGCCTCGCTCTGGCTCGACACGCCCTGGGGGGCGAGGAAGCGCAGGCCGTAGGCCTTCGCGAAGTAGCCGAAGGCGTCGTGCGTGGTGACGATGCGCCGGCGCGCCTCCGGGATGCCGGCGATCGCCGTCCGCACCTCCGCGTCGAGGGCGTCGAGCTGCGCCAGATAGGCGGCCGCGTTGGCCTGGTAGGTCCCCGCTCCCTCGGGATCGACGCTCAGGAGGCCGTCACGGATCGTGGCGACGTAGCTCCTGGTGTTGGCGACGTTCTGCCAGGCATGGGGATCGGCGGCGTGGGCATGCCCGTGATCTTGGGAATGCCCCTGATCATGACCGTGACCGCCGCCCTCGTCCTCCTCCTCGATCGGGACGATGTCCTTTGCGGCGACGACGACCGTGGCCTTGGTGCCCGAGGCCTTGATCAGCCGGTCGATCCAGCCCTCGAAGCCGAGACCGTTGACCACCACGAGCCGGGCGGCGGCCACGGCCTGCGCGTCGGCCGGGGCCGGCACGAAGCTGTGCGCATCGCCGTTCGGCCCGACCAGGGTGGTGACGGCGACCCGCGAACCCCCGACCTGGCGCACAAGATCGCCGAGGATCGAGAAGGTCGCCACGACCCGGACAGGCTCCTGCCGGACAAGCTCCTGCCGGACGGGCTCCTGCGCCCGCGCCGGGGCGATCCAGGCGAGCCCCATGGAGGCCAGGCTCAAGAAGGCCAGGCTCAAGGCCAGCAGCAGCGTCCCGATCCTCAGCCTGCCCATCACACGCATTCCTCGCTCGATGACGGGCCTCACCTAGGCCGAAGCGAGAGAGAATGCAACAATGTTACATCCATGAGGGGCCGAGACTCTGCCGGCGAGTTAACCTGGGTCGAAGACAGGCCGCCGGGGCCGGTCCAGGGTCGCGCCCGTCACGCCGTTCCTGCCGCTCCCGCTCGGACGGTGTCACCGGCGGGCCGGACCATCATGCGCGAGCGGGATGCCCCGGCCCGCTGCTCTCCTGCCTCTCCCGACCGTCGGGCGGCCCTGCCTCACCCCGTCGCCCCGAACCCGGTGGCGACGCAGTTGATCGACAGGAGCAGGGCCGATTTCAGCGCCTCTCGCGCCGTCGCGTCGGTCTCGGTGCGGAAGCGGCGCAGGAGGTTCACCTGCTCGCGGCTGACCTGGTTGAGCACCGGCAGCCGCTCGGCGAGCCGGCCGCGATAGAGCGGGAAGCGTTCGGCGAGGGTGCGTGCGCCGCTCACCTCCAGGGCCATCGCGCAGGTGAGCCGGTACTCGGCCTCGATCATCGCGAAGACCGCCTCCCGGGCGCCCTCGTCCGGGCACAAGCCGGCGAAGTCGCGGGCGATGGCGAGATCGACGGTGAGCAGGGTCTTCTCGACCTCGTCCATGATCAGGCGGAAGAGGGGTGAATCCTCGAACATCCGCCGCAGCAGCGCCCGGCCGGCCTCGCCCCGCACGTCGAGGAAGCTCTTCAAGCCGCTGCCGACCCCGTACCAGCCGGTGATGCCGTGCCGGTTCTGGCTCCAGGCGAAGACCCAGGGAATCGCCCGCAGGTCGGCGAGGCTACGGGCTCCGAAGCGGCGGGCCGGGCGCGAGCCGATATTGAGGAGCGCGATCTCGTCGAGCGGGCTCGCGGCGCCGAAATAGGTCACGAGGTCGGGATGCGTCAGGAGCCGGGCATAGGCCGCCCGCGACGCGCCCGACAGCGCCTCCATCGCGTCGTCGAATTCCGGGTTCGCCGCCGGAATCCCGGGGGCCGCCCCGTCGAGGGCGTGGGCCAGCACGGCGGAGGCCAGAAGCTCCATCTGGTAGGCGGCGGTGCCGCGGTTGGCGTACTTGAACGACACCACCTCGCCCTGCTCGGTGGTGCGGAACCGGCCGCGGATCGAGCCCGGCGGCTGGGCGGCGATGGCCCGGGCGGTGGGCGCGCCGCCACGGCTCACCGAGCCGCCGCGGCCGTGGAAGAAGGCGATGCCGATCCCCGCCTGCTCGCCGACCTGGGTCAGCAGCCGCTGCGCCTTGGCCAGTTCCCAGTTCGAGGCGACGAAGCCGCCATCCTTGTTCGAATCGGAGTAGCCGATCATCACCTCCTGCACCCCGCCCTGCTGGCGGGCGGAGCGGCGCACCACCGGCACCTTGAGCAGCGCCCGCATGATCGCCGGGGCGGCGCGCAGGTCGTCGATGGTCTCGAACAGCGGCACGATCGGCAGCGGGCAGACCTCGATACCCGCCGCGTCGAGGAACACGCCGGCCTGCTTGGCCAGCAGATAGCCGCCCAGGATGTCGGGCACCGAATGGGTCATCGACAGCACGAAGGCGCCGAAGGCCTCGCGGTCGAGGCTGCCGCGCATCTCCGCCACCAGCCGGAAGGTCGAGAGCGTCTCCCGCGCCTCCTCGGGCAGGCCGGAGAGGTCGGGCAGGCCATCGAGGGGACGGGCCAGCTCGGTCTCGAGCCACCCGGTCCAGGCCGGGGCGTCAACGTCCGGCGGCTCGCCTTCATTCCGCTGGCGCCACAGCGCCTGGAGCGCCCGCGTCGTGCGGGTGGTGTTCTCGCGGATGTCGAGCCGCACGGTCGAGAAGCGGAAGATCTCGACCATCCGGCGCACCGGCCGCACCCGGTTGGCGGTGAGCGAGGGGCAGCCCGCGGCGGAGAGGCCCTCCTCCAGCGCGCGCAGGTCGGCGATCAGCGCGTCGGCATCGGCGTAACCGGGACCCACGGGCCCAGTCCCGGGCTCCTCCTCCAATCCGGTGATCGTCGCGTCGAGGCGCCGGCTCAGGCAGGTCAGGAACTGCCGGTAGGGCTCGCCGGGATTGCGCCGCGCGATCTCGTCCCCGTCCGGCTGGAGCGCGAGCTGGTCCTTGAGCGCCGCCGCGAAGGCCTCGGCCACCGGCAGGGCGCGGGCGCTGATCGAGAGGGTGCGGGCGAGCCCGCCGATCCCGTCGCGGTAGCGCCGGAGGCTCGCCAGCGCGTTGCGCCGCAGGTGCGCCGCGTCACCTCGGCGGTGACGAAGGGGTTGCCGTCCCGGTCACCGCCGATCCAGGAGCCGAACTGGAAGAAGGCCGGCACCTCGAACCGGGCACCCGGATAGGCGCTCGCCAGCGCCTCCTCGAGCGAGTTCAGGGTCTCGGGCAGCATCTCGAACAGGGTCTCGTCGAAGAAGTGCAGCCCCCAGGCGACCTCTCGGTCGACGGTCGGCTTCTCGAGATGCAATTCGCCGGTCATCCAGACCAGCTCGATCTCGTCGCGCAGGTCGTCCATCAGGGCGTGACGCTCGCGCTCGGTCCAGCGCGGCATCTCCAGCTCCTTCAGGATCAGGTAGATGCGCCGGAATTTTTCCAGCACCGTGACCCGCTTGGCCTCGGTCGGGTGCGCCGTCAGGGTCGGGCGCACCCGCAATGAAGTCAGGAGTTCGTGCACGGTCCCGGCCGGCACGCCCTGCGCGGCGGCCCGCGCCAGGACGGCGCTGAACGAGTTCTTCAGCCGGTCGCGCCCCGCATTGCGCTCGACGTGGCGCCGCCGGCGCATGGCGGTGTTCTGCTCGGCGATCGCGATCAGCTGGAACCAGATGCCCTGGACCTGCAGGGCGCGGGCGGTCAGTTCCGGCGACAGCCCGGCGATGTCCGCCTGCCCGCGCAAGACCGCTTCCAGCTCCGGCTGGTGGCGCCGGCAGACATCCACCAGCGAGCGGAACAGCACGTCGAGGGCGACGCGATCCTCGGTGCCGGTGATGAGCGGCGGGACGAAGGGCGTGTCGGGGACGGGAGTGTGGATCATCGGGGGCTCCCCGTGGGGATCGAGGGAGGGATTGTCGATGCGCGCGGCCTCCCCTCTCCCGTGTGGGAGAGGGGATCCAGCGCTGAAGCGCGGCCGTTCACGCCGCCTTGCGGCGCTCCGCCATCACCTGCGCCATGGTGGTGCCGAAGGCGCCGGGGCTGGGGGCCACGGTGAGGCCGAAGGAGCGCATGATCTCGGCCTTCTCGGCGGCGCTGTCGCCGGCGGCCGAGATGATCGCGCCGGCATGGCCCATCTTGCGGCCCTTGGGCGCCGTGAGCCCGGCGACGAAGCCGACCACGGGCTTCCTCATGTTCCGCTGGATCCAGGCCGCGGCTTCCGCCTCCTGCGGGCCGCCGATCTCGCCGATCATCAGCACCGCCGCGGTGTCGGGGTCCGCCTCGAACAGGGCGAGATGGTCGAGGAAGGACGAGCCGTTGATCGGGTCGCCGCCGATGCCGACCGAGGTCGAGATGCCGAGGCCCACCGCCTTCATCTGCGCCGCGGCCTCGTAGCCGAGCGTGCCGGAGCGGGAGATCACGCCGATATTGCCCTTGAGGTAGATGTGGCCCGGCATGATGCCGAGCATCGCCTTGCCGGGCGAGATGATGCCGGCGCAGTTCGGCCCCACCACCATCGGCCGGCGCTCCTTCGGGTAGCGCCGCAGGTAGCGCTTGACCCGCATCATGTCCTGGGCGGGAATCCCGTCGGTGATCGAGCAGATCAGCCGGATGCCGGCATCCGCCGCCTCCATGATGGCGTCGGCCGCGAAGGGCGGAGCCACGAAGGTGATGCTGGCCTCGGCGCCCGTCTCCTGCACCGCCTGGCGCACCGTGTCGAAGACCGGCACGCCGTGCTCGGTGCGGCCGCTCTTGCCCGGGGTGACGCCGGCCACCACCCGCGAGCCGTACTCGATCATCTCGCGAGCGTGGAAGCTGCCCTTGTCCCCGGTGATGCCCTGAACCAGGATCCGGGTCGTCTCGTCGATCAGGATGCTCATCGGACAGGTCCTCAGTTCTTGGTGCGGATGGCGGCCACCGCCTTCTCGGCGGCCTCCGTCAGGGTGTCGGCGGTGATGAGGTCGAGGCCGCTCTTCTCCAGGATTGCCTTGCCGGCCTCGACGTTGGTGCCGGCCAGCCGCACCACCAGCGGCACGCCGATCTTCACCTCGCGGGCGGCCTGGACCACGCCCTCGGCGATCCAGTCGCAGCGGTTGATGCCGGCAAAAATGTTGACCAGGATCGCCCGCACGTTCGGGTCGGAGAGGACGAGGCGGAAGGCCGTCGCGACCCTTTGCGGCGAGGCGCCGCCGCCGACATCGAGGAAGTTCGCCGGCTCGCCGCCGGCATGCTTGATCATGTCCATCGTCGCCATGGCGAGGCCGGCGCCGTTGACGATGCAGCCGATCTCGCCGTCGAGGCCAATATAGTTCAGGTTGTGCTCGGCGGCCTGTGCCTCGCGCGGGTCGCTCTGCGAGGGATCGTGCATGTCCGCGATATTGCGGCGCCGGAACAGCGCGTTGTCGTCGAACGACATTTTGGCGTCCAGCGCCAGAACCCGGTCGTCGCGCGTGACGACCAGCGGGTTGATCTCCAGCATGACGGCGTCGCAATCGCGGAACGCGCGGTAGGCGCTCATGATCGTCTTCACGGCGGCGCCGACCTGCTTGATGTTGAGGCCGAGGCGGAAGGCCAGCTCGCGCGCCTCGAAGGGCTGGAGGCCGACCGCCGGCTCCACCACCACCTGCAGCAGCGCCTCCGGGTCGGTCGCGGCGATCTCCTCGATGTCCATGCCGCCGGCCTTGGAGGCCACGACCCGCACCCGCTCGACCTTCCGGTCGAGGACGATGCCGAGATACAATTCGCGCTCGAACGGGTCGGCGGTCTCGATATAGACCCGCTGCACCGGCTTGCCCTCGGGGCCGGTCTGCTGCGTGACGAGGCGCCGCCCGAGGAGGTCGGTCGCGGCGTCGCGGACCTCGTGGGTGGTGCGGCAGAGCCGGATGCCGCCGGCCTTGCCGCGGGCGCCGGCATGGATCTGCGCCTTCACTGCCCAGTGCCCGCCGCCGAGTTCCGTGGCGGCGTAGACTGCCTGGTCCGGGCTGAACGCCACGGCCCCCTTCGGGATCGGCACGCCGAAGCTCGCGAGCAGCTCCTTGGCCTGGTACTCGTGCACGTCCATGGCGTCCTCCTGGATGTTTGGCAAAGGCTTCCCGTTCCGGGCGCGAGGGGGTTCCTCGCGCCCGGCCGAAAAAGCTCGGTGCGTTGCTTCGACTGTTCGGCCCGATCAGTTCATCGGGTCCGGCCGACCGTCAGGTCAGCTTCGACTTCACCAGGCCGTAGACCCGCTCGGTCAGGGCGTCGGCCCCGTCCAGCGCTCGGGCGAGGTCGGCGAGGCGGCCTTCCGCGAAGGTCCGGTCCTCGATGGCCTTGGCGTTGACGTAGACGTTGAGGGCGGCGCTGCGCAGGCCGGCCTGGGCGGCCAGCACCGCGACGCCCGCATCGCTGACGACGTTGAGGTTGCCGCGCTCGGCGATCCCCTCGCAGAGGTCGATCACCGCCCGGCAGGTCTTCGCGCAGGCGAGCGGCACGTCGGTGGCAAGCCTCAAGGCATCCTGGATCGCGGCGGCGCGTGCCGCCTTCTCGTCGTCGGTCGCCTTGGGCATCCCGTAGGCGCCCATCACCGCGTTGAAGGCGCTGACATCCTCGGCGATCATGCCGGTCAGCTCGGCCCGTAGGGCTTCCGCACGGTCGCGGATCGCGATCATCTCGCCCTCGACCTCGGCGTACTTCTTCTTGCCGATGGTGAGGTTGCAGACCATCGAGACCAGGGCGGCCCCCATGGCGCCGGAGATCGCCGCCGCGCCGCCGCCGCCGGGGGTCGGCCGCTCACTCGCCAGCGCGTCGAGGAAGCCCGGGATCGTGTCCTCGGAATGCGCCATCACGCCATCTCTTTCGCAAGCGCGTAGATCTCTTCCGCGTCGAGGACCAGTTCGGTGCTCTCGAACAGCTTGGCGACGCAGGCGCGATGCAGCTTGAGCTTCAAGCCCCCGATGCCGAGGGCCCCGAACACGGTCTTGCCGTGGCGGTCCTTGCCCTTGTCGGTCGCCTCGATCCCGCCGAAGCCCAGCGGCGGCTGAGCGTTGTAATCGGCCAGGAAGGCGAGGTCCCGGGCACCCTGCCACTGCGCTTGCGCGACGAGTTCCAGCCCGATCGCGCCAGCCGAGAACGCCACGTCAGCGTCGGCGACGGCCGCCCCACGGGATTCGGCATCCGGGGTCTCGATCGCCCGGATCGTGACCTTGAAGCGGGCCTCGATGGCCTTGGCGGCCTCCTCGGCCTTGGCGAGCTGGCGCCCGGCGAGGGTCACGGCGGCGCCCTCCTTGGCGAGGAGCGCCGCCGAGCGCATGCCGACCGGGCCGGTGCCGGCGAGCACCACGGCGCGCTTGCCCTGGAGCGAGCCCGCCGCCTTGGCGACGAGGGCGACGCCCGCCGCCGCGGTGGTGTTCGAGCCGTTGGAATCGAGCATGCACGAGACCCGGAACGGGCCGAAGAAGCGCTTGCGGACAGCCTTGAACACCGCCTCGCCGGCCGCCATGCTGCCGCCGCCGACGAAGATCGCGGTCGATTTCTTCTCCGATCCGCCGCGGGTGTAGATCGTGCCGTCGACGAGCGCCCCGACATTGTCCGGCGTGACATTGGCATAGCCGGTGATGATGTCGGCGCCGCCATCGTAACCCACCACCGTGTCGAACACGCTGGGCATCGGGTCGGTGTCGAACTGGAACAGGAGTTTCTTCATCGTCATCCTTTCCGCCGCGGGGCATCCAAGGGGCGTCCAAGCCCGCGCGGGGCATCCTTCGGGTCGCGGGAGCGGGTTAGCGCCCCCTCCCGCGCTACTCCACCACGTTTTGCGGCCGGCCGGCCACGAAGGCCTCGATGTTGTCGACGAGCTGGTCGGCCAGGATCTGCATGGCCTGCCTGCTCGCCCAGGCGACGTGGGGGGTGATGATGAGGTTCGGCAGGTCGAGGGCGAGGAGCGGGTTGTCGTCCCGCGGCGGCTCGCTGGTCAGCACGTCGAAGCCGGCGCCGCCGATCGTCCCGGCTGTCAGCGCCTCGGCGAGCGCCGCCTCGTCGACGAGGCCGCCGCGGGCGGTGTTGATGAGGATGGCGTCGCGCTTCATCCGCGCCAGCTCGTCCCGGCCGATCATGTTGCGGGTTTCCGGCGTCAGCGGGGCGTGCAGGGTGATGACGTCGCTCTCGCGGAGGATCGTGTCGAGGTCGACGAGGCCTGCTTGAGGCATCACGTCGTAGGCGAGCACCCGCATGCCGAGCGCTTCCGCCCGCTGGCCGATCGACTTGCCGAGCGCGCCGTAGCCGACGATGCCGAGGGTCGAGCCGGCCACGTCCCGGATCGGGTAGTCGAAGTAGCAGAAGTGCCGTGCCCGCCCCCAGTCGCCGCGCCGGACCGAGTTGGCGTAAGGTACGATCGCCCGGCGCAAGGCGAAGATCAGACCGATCACGTGCTCAGGCACGGTGTTGAAGGCGTAATTGCGGACATTGACGACCGTGATGCCGCGCGCCTTGGCGGCAGCCTTGTCGACCACGTCGGTGCCGGTCGCGGCGACCGCGATCAGCTTCAGGTCCGGCAGCTGGGCAAGGGTCTCCTCCCGCATCGGCACCTTGTTGATGATGGCGATGTCGGCGCCCTTGAGCCGCGCCACGATCTCCCCGGGGGCCGTCACGGCGTGCTCGACGTAATCGTGCGGGAAGCTCGGGCGCCGTAAGCAGGCATCCAGGGTCTCGCGGTCGAGGAAGACGATGCGGTGGGACATGTCGGTCTCCGGCGCCCCGGTGCGGCGGGGCATGGCGCGGCAGAATGGCACGGAGGGTGGGGATGTGGCAGCCGGTCTAACGGCTGGCCCGGGATGCCCCCTGCCCGCGGGCAGCAGGACTATGCGGGGGAAGGAGTGGCGCGGGCCCCCCAAGTGGGAGAGGCGCCGAGGGTGAGGGTGGCTCGGGTTCAGGAGAAACGGCCAAGTGTCGAGCCGCGCAGCTCGACAGTTCGAGCTATATTCGGAAGCGCGCCACCCTCACCCCTACCCCTCTGCCACTCGGCAGAGGGGATCCCGCGACGCTCATTTGTCTATCAGCCCTGCCATCCGCGGGGAGAGGAGCAGGCTTACGCCTCACGCCTCCACCCGCGTCTCCCGAAAATGCTCCTGCGCCGCCGCGACGCCGCTGCCGGGCTCGATCCGGATGCCGGCATCCCGCATCGCCATCTCGCAGCCTGAGAGGGCGCCGAGCAGCATCAGCTCGTTGAGGTCGCCGAGATGGCCGATGCGGAAGAGCTTGCCCGCCACCTGCGACAGGCCGGCCCCGAGGGCGAGGTTGTAGCGGCGATAGGCGAGGCTGATGACCTCGGCGCCGTTGATCCCCTCCGGCACCATCACGGCGCTCACCGTGTCGGAGTGCCACTTCGCCTCCTTGGCACACAGGGTCAGACCCCAGGCCCGCACCGCCGCGCGGGCGCCGTCGGCCAGCCGCCGGTGGCGGGCGAAGACCTGCTCCAGCCCTTCCTCCTCCAGGCAGCGCAGGGCCTCGCGCAGGCCGTAGAGCAGCGGCAGCGGCGGCGTGTAGGGGAAGTAGCCGGTGGCGTTGGCCTTCTGTTGGTCGGCGAACTCGAAATAGGCGCGGCGGCACTCGGCGGTCTTGGCGGCCTCCAGCGCCCGCTTGCTGGCGCAGACGATGCCGAGGCCGGCGGGCAGCATCAGCCCCTTCTGCGAGCCGGTGATGGCGCAGTCGACGCCCCATTCGTCGGCCCGGAAGTCGATGCTGCCGATCGACGAGACGCCGTCGACATAGAGCATGGCCGGGTGGCCCGCCGCGTCGATCGCCCGGCGCACCGCGCCGATATCGGAGGTGACGCCGGTGGCGGTCTCGTTGTGGACCACCAGCACGGCCTTGATCCGGTGCTCGCGGTCGGCCCGCAGGGCCTCCTCGATCCGCGCCGGATCGGCGCCGCGGCCCCATTCCTCATCCTGGATCGCGACGTCGAGGCCGACCCGCTGGGCGAGGTCGATCCACAGGGTGCTGAACTGGCCGAAGCGCGGCGCCAGCACCCGGTCGCCGGGGGAGAGGGTATTGGTGAGCGCCGCTTCCCAGGCGCCGGTGCCGCTCGACGGGAACAGGAAGACCTGGCCGTCGCGGGACTTGAAGATCTTCTTCGTCTCCTCGAACAGCGGCAGGACCAGTTCGGGGAAGACGGGCGAGCGATGATCCTCCATCGGCACGATCATCGCGCGCTGGACCCGCTCCGGCACGTTGGTCGGGCCCGGAACGAAGAGGAAGTTGCGTCCCGGGCGTCTCGATCCAGCCATGATGTCTCCTCCGGCCCTGCGGGCTGACCTGATCCGGACGTTGCCTCGTCCGGTGTCGTGGCATCGGGTCCGCGCCGCCGGCCGCCGCGGGGGGCGCCGGCCAGATCCCGTTTCGGGTCGGCGCGGGCGCGGTGATCGCAAGGCCAGGCGGCGGCTCGTCGCCGCCCGCTGCCCCGGATCGCCGTGTCGGGAGCGACTATGCGGGTGCCCGAGCGGCAAGGAAAACTGAAAAAACTGAGCCTGACCTTCAAAAATTTGAAACGCAGCCGGAGAGCTTGGCCGAAAGGAGTAGGCGGCTGCGCCTTCCGCCGCACAGCCTAATCTAGGCTATGCCGTATCGGCAGTATTGCTTAGAAATTCTGCCAACATTATCGAATGTGATCAGCGGTTCCGATCACGGCGGATATGCATCGGCCCCAAGATGCAACGGGTCGGACCCGGGGGGAGACTACCAATGACCGCGAGCAGCGTGGGCTCAGGGTTCACACGCGCATGGCCGCGCACGGTGCGGCGCTGGCCGACCTACAACCTGTTCCGCCGGCGCGAGGAGCCGGATCTGGTCTGTGCCGTGCCGAACGACTTCCCGGTGCCGGCCTTCGTCACCGGCGAGGCCTGGACGTATGCGGGCAGCATCGACGCTCCGTCCGAGGCGCCGCCCGGCTTCCTGGCCGAGGTGGCGGAACGCGGCGCCGAGACCTGCGGCTTCCATCTGTTCCATCAGCTGCCGGCTGCCGCAGCGGCACGCGAGGAGGGATGGCGGGCGGCCGGATAAGCTTTTTTCGGAGAACCGGGGCCGGGGTCTGCGCATTGTCTTGGCAAGAAATGCCGCGGCAGGATCTGCCCCGCACCGGAGACCTCGAGATGCTTCTCAAGACCGTCATCGCGGCCGGAGGGTTTTAGGGCTGCATAGATGACCTATCTTCCTCGCCGAGCGCATTCGGCGGGAGGTGGGTC
Source organism: Methylobacterium currus (assembly GCF_003058325.1). Lineage (NCBI taxonomy): Bacteria > Pseudomonadati > Pseudomonadota > Alphaproteobacteria > Hyphomicrobiales > Methylobacteriaceae > Methylobacterium > Methylobacterium currus. The sequence goes on along the minus strand of NZ_CP028843.1, from coordinate 5,762,518 downwards.
ATGGGTCTGCAGTGCAAGCGTTGTGGCAGTGAGGAGCACGTCAAAAATGGGCTGATGCGCTCCAAGCAGCGGTATCGGTGCAAGGCCTGTGGCCTGAACTTCACCGACACGCCCGCCCGCGGCAAGCCGCTGGCCATGAAGGCCACCGCGGTCCTGCTGTATGTCAGCGGCTTGTCGATGAACCGCACCGCCAAGCTGCTCGGTGTCTCGACACCGACGATCCAGGCTTGGCTGGAGCAGTTCGCCGCCGCCTACGCGCACAAGCCCGAGCCGGAAGGCCGGGCGGTGGTGATCGAGCTTGATGAGATGTGGCACTATGTGAAAAAAAGTCCGAGCCGCTCTGGATCTGGAAAGCTTGGGATCGTGCTTCAGGGCAGTTGGTGGACTGGGAATGCGGCGGTCGTGACAAGGCCACCTGCGAGCGCCTGATCCAACGGCTGCAGCGCTGGCGCACCCGGCTCTACTGCACGGACGCCTACGCTGCCTACACCGCGCTGTTGCCGATCGGGCAGCACTATACGGGCAAGGACGAGACCCACAGCATCGAGCGGGACAACGCCCGGCAGCGGCATTGGCTCGCCCGCTTTCGACGCCGCTCAATCGTGGTCTCGAAAGCCAAGCGCATGGTGGACGTCAGCCTCGCCCTCTTCGCCCGTTTCGCCGGAAACTGCAGGATCAGCGACCTGCTCTCTATGCTAACCTAAAACCCTCCGCGGCCGGCCTCGTTCTGGCCGGCTCCGCCGCCGCCCGCGCCGAGGGCACCAGCCTCGACCAGGCCGGCATCCCGGCCCTCGACGTGCCGGGCTTCTCGGAGCGCGTGCCGGCCGGCATGCCGCTCTTCGCCGCCCTGCCCCACATGGCGCCCGGCGCCGAGGTGGATGTGCGCGGCATCGAGACCAGCGGCCTCGTCGCCTTCGGACCGTCCGTGCCGCAGATGGTCGACCCGAACGCCGACATTGCGACCGGCTCGCTGAAGAAGTGAGCGGCGCCGCCGGGGCGGCCCCGCCCCGGCCCGTCAGGCGCTGAGGCTCGCGATCCGCGCCGCGGCCTCGAACTCCGCCCGCCGCCGTGCGAGGCGGTCCTCGGCTTCCGCATCCCGGCCCCAGACCTCTGCCTGGAAGGTCTCGTCGACATGGGCGGCGGCCCAGGCCTCCTGCGGCGTCAGGCGGCCATGAAGGACAGCGAGGGCGATCAGCAGCGAGCCGGTCAGGGTCGTCATCGAGTGCAGGCCCGCGAGGGCGGTGGGGCTCTCCACCGTCTCGACGGCGCGGCGGATCGCGGCGAGGGACTCGGCCGGCTGGGTGACGTGCATCACCCCCTCGCTCAGGATGAACCGGGCGCCGAGGATGTCGCGCGCCCAGTCGAGCACCGGATCCCAGGCCGCGCCCTGCGCCGCCACGAGCCGGGCCGGGTCGCCGGCCCGGTAGACGACGAGATCGGTACCCGCATAGGCCGCAAGGTCGTCGACCACCGCCTCGCGCCTGTCGGCCACCCCGTCGAGGGCCGAATTGACGAGGCGGGTGAGGGGCATCCGCGCCGGGTCGATGAACTCGCCCTGCGCGCCCCACTCCTCCGCCAGGGCCTCGGCGATGGCCGCCTGCGGCACCGCGAGGCGGCGGCGGGCGGGGGTCAGGGCCGGGCGGCCGTCGAGGACGAGGCGGTGGCCGTCCTCCGCCTGCGCGACGCCGGCCTCCTTGTAGAAGCGCTTCGGCAGCGCGGGCTTCGCCGATTGGCGGGCAGCGCGGACCGGATCGGGCTGTGGCTCCGGATCCCCGAGCCAGTCACGGGTCACGTCGTTGGTCATGGGCTTGAAGATAGGGCTCCGGGCTGCCGGTTGCGAGACGGTCGTCAGGCCGCCGCGATCCGCTCGAACAGAGCGGATTCGAGTTCCGAAAAGCTGTCCATCACCGCGTGCGCGCCGGCCGTCCGCAATGCCTCGGGCGTGTGGTACCCCCAGGCGACGCCGAGCGCGGAGACCTGGGCGCCCCGCGCCATCACCATGTCGTAGGTCGAATCGCCGATCATCACCGTCTCCGCCGGCGCGGCACCGGTCTCGGCCATCGCCTGTTCGAGCATCGCCGGGTGCGGCTTCGAGGGGGCGTCGTCGGCGGTCTGCACCGTCGAGAACCAGCCCTCCCAGCCGTGGAGGGCGACGAGGTGGTCGACGCCGCGGCGGGACTTGCCGGTGGCGATGCCGAGCTGCACCGCCGGCTCGCGGTTGAGGCGGGCGAGCAGGGCGGCGGCGCCGGGAAACAGCGTCTCGCGGATCTCGGCCCGGGCGCGCAGCCGGCCGAAGGCCTGCTTGTAGGCCTCCGACAGGGCCACCACCGGGCCGTCGGCCCCGACCAGGGCGGTGAAGGCCTGCGGCAGCGACAGCCCGACCACCGACAGCGAGCGCTCCCGCGTCGGCGCCGGCAGCCCGACCGCCGCGAAGGCCTCGGCTTGCGCCGCCACGATCATGTGCTGGCTGTCGACGAGGGTGCCGTCGACGTCGAAGACGATCAGGATCATGAGAGTTCGGGCCGCCTCGCTGTCGTGCCGGACGCGGCCCGGGCGAGGCCCGTCAGGGCTTGGCGCGGGCCGGCTGGCCCGGCTGGATCCGCTCATAGCCCAGGCGACAGCGGATCAGGAAGCGTCGCCGCGCGCCGCCCTTCAGGCTGCGCCGCTGCGAGGCACGGTTGCAGGCGGCGTAGCTCGGGCGGCGGCGGCGGGGCGTCGCCGCGCGCTCGGGCGTGGCCGGCCTGGCCGTCGACGCTCCCCCGTCGGCGGGAGCCGCGCGGCCCTCCGGGTGGCGCCCGTCCGGACGGACCGAAGCGGGCTTGCCGTCCGGGCGGGCGGCCGGCGCCGCCGGCGTGGTCGCCGGCGCCGGTGCGGGGGGCGAGGCGGTGGGGGCAGACGGTGTCGGGGCGGGCTGAGCCTGCACCGTCCCGGCGCAGGCGAGGAATCCGATCAGGCCGAGGCTGGCGAGCGCGGCGGGTCTCATCTGGCTTGTCTCACTCCCGGATGGGCCGCTTAAGCCCGCGCTGGTGCCGTGGTCGCGGCGGCCCGTCTTGAGAATAAGGCGCGCGGGCGTCCTGCCAAGGGTTCGGTTCCCGAGGGTTCGGTTCCCTTGGGTCCGGCCTCCGACGACCAGTCGAGGCCGGCCGGCCGCCGTATCACGCCTCCGGCGCCTCGACGATCGGGTCGTAGCGGGCGGCGTCGAAGCCGAGCAGGTTCCAGCTCTGCGCCATATGGGGCGGGAGCGGCGCCGTCACGTCGATCGGCTTGGCGGTGCGCGGATGCGGGATGACGATGCGGCGGGCGAGCAGGTGCAGGCGGTTCTGCAGCCCGCCGGGCAGCTCCCAGTTCTCGATGTCGAAATACTTGGGGTCGCCGACCAGCGGATGGCCGATATGCGCCGCGTGGGCCCGCAGCTGGTGGGTGCGGCCGGTGACCGGCTTCAGCGACAGCCAGGCGAGCTTCTGCCCGGCCTGGTCGACCACCGCGTAATAGGTCAGCGCGTGGCTCGCCCCCTCGTCGCCGTGCTTGGCGACCCGCATGCGGGCATCCGCATCGCCGATCTCCTCCTTGGCGAGGTAGGTCGAGATCCGGCCCTGGCGCACCTTCGGCACCCCGGCGGCGAGGGCCCAGTAGATCTTGCGCGCCGCCCGCGACCGGAAGGTCTTGGCCAGCGTCGCGGCGGCGAGCCGGGTCTTGGCGATGATCAGGCAGCCCGCCGTGTCCTTGTCGAGACGGTGGACGAGGCGCGGCTTCTGGCCGTCCTTGTCGCGCATCGCCTCCAGGAGGCCGTCGACGTGGCGGGTGGTGCCCGAGCCGCCCTGCACCGCGAGGCCGAAGGGCTTGTTGAGCACCATCATGTCCTGGTCCTCGTAGAGGATCAGGGAGCGCAGGAAGGCGAGGTCCCCTTCCGCCCGGGGCGAGTTCGGGGCCGGCGGGCGGGCCTCCAGGCTCAGGGGCGGCACGCGGACGCTGGCGCCGGGCTCGACCCGGTCGGCGGCCTTGGCACGCTTGCCGTTCACGCGCAATTCGCCCTTGCGCACCAGGCTCTGGATGCGGGTGAAGGGCAGCTGCGGGAACCTGGCCGAGAGGAAGCGGTCGATCCGCATCCCGGCCTCGTCCGGCGTCACCTCCAGGGTCTGCACCCCGGTGGCCAATGCCTCGGCGGTCGCCTCGCGCAGGGCCCGGCGGGTCGGGGCTTTGGGCTCCGCGGGCCCGCGGCTCCGCGGCGCCTCGGAATCCTGGCGCTCGTCGCGGCGCGGCCGGGCCGGCGGACGGCCCTCGGGGGGCTTACGGGAGGCGGGCCTTTCGGCCCGTTCCGCCGCACCGGCGCGCGGCCGTTCGGATTTCGAGCGTTCGGATTTCGGCTTGGCCGGGGATCCGGCGGGCGCGCGGCTCGGCGCCTCGTCCCGCTCCCAGGGCGCGGCGTCGCTCATGTCGCGGCCGAAGCTCGCGCGGGAGGGGCTCGCACGAGAGGAGATGGCCAGGCCGGCGGCGCGCTCGGCGGCGTCGCGGGCGGTGTTGCGCGGTCCGGTGCGGGCCCGCAGCGGGCGGCCGGAGGCGGGTCCGCCCGGGCCAGTCCGCGACCGCCCGGAACCGCCGCGAGAGGGAGGCTTCGTCATGCGGCGGCTCGTAGCACCCACAGCCTTCCCCGTCACGTCCAGCGGCTCACGAGCGGTGCGTCATCTCCGACGGATCCAGGTCATCTCCAGGAGACCCCGCGCGAGAAACCTTCCGTCCGTCCGTAGGCGGGCTCCGCGAAGGCGGCGACGCAGTCGATGCCGAAGCGCTGCACCAGATCGTCGGCGAGGCCGGAGAAATCCTCCGTGGCGCGGGCCCGGGGGCGGATGCGCCGCACCGGCTGGCGCAGGGCGAAGGCCTCGCTCACCGCCACGTCGGTGCGCACGCCCCGCACCATCTGGCCCGGGCCGAAGGCGGTGCGGAGCGTCCCCAGGGTCTCCCGCTCGACATTGGTGCGCAGGTCGATGCGCATCGGCGCGATGGCGAGGCCCAGGGGCGCGGCCCGGAACCGCAGCATCGTGTCATGGTAGGAGCGGGCGAACTGTCGCACGCCCTCGAGGCCGAGCGGATCGAGGGTGGTGGGGATGACCACGCCGTCGCTCGCCATCAGGGCGCAGACCGTCAGCGCCGCCGCCGCCGGCGGCACGTCGATCAGGACCAGGTCGTAGACGTGGCACAGAGGCGTCAGGGCGTTGGCGAAGCAGCGGATGTCGCTGGTGCCGAGCTGCCCGTCGAAGCCCCGGTCGGCCGGCACCAGCCACACATTGTCCTCGTCGGTGGCCTGGACGGCCCCGTCAAGGCGGGCCCCTGGCCGCAGAAGCGGCGTGTGGGCGTTGGGCGAGCCGAGCCGAGCCATGACCCCGAGGCCCAAGCCCGAATGGCCCTGCGGGTCGAGGTCGACCACCAGGACGCGGTAGCCCCGGGCGCCGAGCTCGGCCGCGAGATTGACGGCGGAGGTCGTCTTGCCGGTGCCGCCCTTGCAATTGGCGATAGAGAGGATTCGCGCGGTCATCCTGCCGGGCCATGCGGGAGGGAGAGATTCTGTCTCATTCCCACAGGCTGACTTAAGGGAGAGTGGCGCGTCAACGCCTATCCGTCAGGTCGTTCACATAACCGTCACGAATCTTCCCCAGCGCGCTCGCGGCGCCTCACCTCCCACCAATCCAGCCGCTCGGCGACGCGACGCTCGAAACCCCGGTCGGTCGGAGTATAGAAGCGTTGCCTGCCCAAGCGTTCCGGCCAGTAATCCTGGCCCGAGAAGGCGTCGGGCTCGTCGTGGTCGTAGCGGTAGCCTTCGCCGTAGCCGAGCTTGCGCATCAGCTTGGTCGGCGCATTGAGGATGGTGCGGGGCGGCGGCAGCGAGCCGTGCTCCTTGGCGGTGCGGGTCGCGGCCTTGTAGGCCGTGTAGAGGGCGTTCGATTTCGGCGCGGTGGCGAGGTAGACCGCCGCCTGCGCCAGGGCCAGCTCCCCCTCCGGCGAGCCGAGGAAATCGAAGGCCTCCTTGGCGGCGTTCGCCACCGCCAGGGCCTGCGGGTCGGCGAGACCGATATCCTCGACCGCCGCCCGCACCAGCCGGCGGGCGATGAACAGCCGGTCCTCGCCGGCGTCCAGCATCCGGCAGAGATAGTACAGGGCGGCGTCCGGGTCCGAGCCGCGGATCGTCTTGTGCAGGGCGCTGATGAGGTTGTAGTGGCCCTCCTGCGCCTTGTCGTAGACGGGGGCGCGGCGCTGGATCAGCTCCTGCAGGAGGGCGGCATCCAGGGTCTCGTCCGGCCCGACCGACCGCCAGACCTCCTCGGCGAGGGTGAGCGCCGCCCGCCCGTCGCCGTCGGCCATCCGCACCAGCACGGCGCGGGCCTCCTCGTCGAGGGGCAGCGGCCGGCCGGTCACCGTCTCGGCGCGGTCGAGGAGCTTGGCGACCGCCGCCTCGTCGAGGGCGCGGAAGACCAGCACCCGGGCGCGGGAGAGGAGCGCGGCGTTCAGCTCGAAGGACGGGTTCTCGGTGGTGGCGCCGACGAGCGTGACCGTGCCGTCCTCGACCACCGGCAGGAAGGCGTCGAGCTGGGCGCGGTTGAAACGGTGGATCTCGTCGACGAAGAGCAGCGTGCCCCGCCCCGCCGCCCGCCGCGCGCGGGCCGCTTCGAACACCTTCCGGAGTTCCGCGACGCCGGAGAAGATCGCCGAGATCTGCTCGAAATGCAGGTCGGTCTCGCCGGCGAGGAGCCGCGCCGCCGTGGTCTTGCCGGTGCCGGGCGGTCCCCACAGGATCAGCGAGCCGAGGTTGCGCCCGCGCAGGAGCCGGGTCAGCGCACCGCCATCCCCGGTCAGGTGCTCCTGCCCGACCACCTCGGCGAGGCTTGTCGGCCGCAAGAGATCGGCGAGGGGACGGGGCGCGTCGCGGTCGAGGCCGGCGGAGGCGAACAGGTCGGACATGGCCGCATCAACACCCGCCGGGCCCGGGCCCGCAAGGGGCCGCGGACGCCCGCCCACCGCGAGGATGATCCGGGCGACGGGAGCTGCTAGGTCTGACGGGCGCGATCCCCGGTCGCGCCGGCGCGCGCGCCACCGCCTTGCCGCGACACCGTCTTCAGCCTAGCAAGCAGCATGCGATTCAACTTCAACGTCGTCGGCCCGGCGAGCTTCGATCTCTGGATCGCGCCCGACGACATGCGCCGCACGCCGCGCCTGCGCGTGGTCATGGACCGGACGCGCGAGGCCGTGATCGAGGCCTGGGTCCATTACCCGCAGCTCAAGGAATTCGGCTGGCACGCCCACGGCATCTGCGGCTTCAAGCTCAACGGCGAGAGCTGCCCTGGGCTGGACCAGGCCGGGCGCTACGACATCTACGACGCCGACACCAACATCCTGCTCTACCGGCACCGCCCCGACGCCACGTATCGCCAGGCCCGCGTCCTTTCGCTCGACTACACGATCAACCAGGACAACGCCGCCCGCGACATGCTCTTTCCCGAGTTCGCGATGGCGTATTTCGGCGTCCACGACATCCATTTCGATCTGTTGCGCTGCATCATCGACATCAAGTACAGCGACTCGCTGCTGCTGCAGGGCAGCCTGCTCCTGAAGCGCTACGAGGACGTGGTCCAGGCCGGCGAGTACGTGAAGACGATCCTGGTCGTCGATCCCTACGTGGAGCTGGCCAAGCGCATCCTGTGGCTGCGCCGGATGGCGGAGATCGGCAAGGATCCGGTCCAGAGCTGGCGCGTCGACCATCTCCAGGGTCCCTGCGCCTTCGCGGCCGGCCTCGACCTCGGCAGCGTCTCGGCGCTGCGCAAGGGCTTCGACCGCATCGACCTGGAGACCCATGCCTGGCTGGAGAACCCGCTCACGCGCGACCTCTCCTGTACGTTCCCGGGCGAGGCGATGAAGCCGGGTCACTGGACGCTGGCGATCGAGGCGCTGTCGCGCTTCCACGTCATCGGCCACCAGCATTTCTGGGGCGCCTACACGGCGATGCTGGCCGACGTGCTGAAGCTCGAAGGCCCGGCCGCCCCGGAGCGCCGGGTGCCCGAGCCGGTGCTGGAACTCGCCGAGACCCTGAGCCGCGTGAAGAACACGATCGGCCTCGTCGAGATGGACATCAACCTCAGCGACAAGGTCTACACGATCATCGAGAGCCAGTGGGAGAAGGCGTAAGGCGCCGTCCGGACGACCTGTCCGACTTCGCCGACCGGCCTGCGATCCACGGCGTCATCCCCTGCCCGCGAAAGCGGAACCCCGGGATGACACGGAGGGTCGACGGGCCGTCCGGGCGCCCGCCTCTCGGGGGCTAGCGCCCCTCAGGGCCGGCGATACACCCAGACCCGCGCCGGCGGCAGGTTCAGCCAGACCTTGTTGGAGCGGCTGGCGGTGTAGGTCGTGGACTTGGCCGGGATCGGCGGCACCACCGCGTAGGTGAACTGCACGAACGGCGCATCCGCATGCATCAGGTCGTGGGCGGCCGTCAGCAGGTCGAGGCGCTGCTCCAGGGGCTTGGTGAAGAGCGGCAAGCTCGAGATCGTGGCGGAGGCCGGCTCGGCGACCACGCCCGCCAGGGTGGCGCGGATGTCGTAGGCATCGCCCTGCAGCACCGTGGCCTTCGGAAAGCGCCGGCGCAGCAGCTTGCAGAAATCCGGGTTGTACTCGACGAGCACCAGGCGCTCCGGGGCGATGCCGCGGCGGACCAGCGCGTCGGTCACCGGGCCGGTGCCCGGCCCGAGCTCGATCACCGGCCCGGACAGGCGCGGATCGACGTAGGAGGCCATGGTGCGGGCGAGCATCCGCCCCGACGGCGTCACGGCGCCGGTGACCAGCGGCCGCTCGAACCAGGAGCGCAGGAACCGCGCCTCGTCCTCCAGGATGTCGCGCTTCTTCTGGGGCTTCGGGTGGGGCAGCGGGCTCGAGACCGCGACGGCTTTGGCCCTGGATCGGTGAGGCAAAGGCAAGACCGAAGACCCTTGAACACGCGAAAGACGATGGGTTGGCGAACGGCTGTCGTTCAAAGGCGCGTCGCCGTCAAGCCTGACGCACCCGGAACGAGACCCGCAGCCCACGCAATCCTACCGCGCGTGAACGCGCGAGGGCTGCTTCGGTTCGCGGATCCCCTTTACGGAGCCCTGCGATCGGGCGCGGGGCACGCCGCGGTACCGGCCGTCTGGCGCGGCCGGTGCTCCAGCATCGACGGTCAAGCGCGGCCGGAGCCGCAGCGTCGATGGTCAAGCGCGGCCGGAGCCGCTCAAGCCGTCGAAGAACTCCTTCACCCGGGAGAAGAAGCCGGCACTCTCCGGATGGTTGTCGGCTTGGCTGCCATGGGTGTCGAATTCCTGCAGCAGCTCGCGCTGGCGCTTGGTCAGGTTCTGCGGCGTCTCGACGAAGACCTGGATGTAGAGGTCGCCGACGTCGCGCGAGCGCAGGACCGGCATGCCCTTGCCCTTGAGGCGGAACTGCTTGTTGGTCTGGGTGCCGGCCGGAACCCGGACCGAGGTGTGCGAGCCGTCGATCACCGGCACGGTGATCTCGCCCGAGAGCGCCGCCGTCACCATCGAGATCGGGACCCGGCAGAACAGGTCGGCGCCGTCGCGCTGGAAGAACGGGTGCGGCTTGATCGACAGGAAGATGTAGAGGTCGCCCGCCGGACCGCCGCGCAGGCCCGATTCGCCCTCGCCGGCCAGCCGGATGCGCAGTCCGTCATCGACGCCCGCCGGCACGTTGATCGAGAGCGTGCGCTCGCGGGTGACGCGGCCGGCGCCCGAGCAGGCCGGGCACGGGTCCTCGATGATCTCGCCGCGGCCCTGGCAGTTCGGGCAGGTCCGCTCGATGGCGAAGAACCCCTGCGCCGCCCGCACGCGGCCGTAGCCGGCGCAGGTCGGGCAGGTCTTGGGCTTCGAGCCGGCCTTGGCGCCCGAGCCGGCGCAGACCTCGCAGGTGACCGAGGTCGGCATCGTGATCGTCTCGGTCTTGCCGGTGAAGGCCTCCTCGAGGGCGATCTCGAGATTGTAGCGCAGGTCGGCGCCGCGCTCGCGGCCCCCGCCCGGCCGGCCTCCGGCCGCCCCGCCCGGGCGCCCGCCGCCGCCCCGGGCGTCGCCGAAGAACGTATCGAAGATGTCCGACATGAAGTCGCCGAACTCGTTGCCGAATCCGGGGCCGCCCTGGCCGCCCTGCGAGAAGGCGGCGTGGCCGAAGCGGTCGTAGGCCGCTCGCTTCTGCCCGTCGGAGAGGCACTGGTAGGCCTCGTTGAGCTCCTTGAACTTGAGCTCGGCCTCCTTGTCGCCGGGGTTGCGGTCGGGGTGGTAGACCATCGCCAGCTTGCGGAAGGCCGACTTCATCTCACCGTCGGTCGCGGTGCGGGCGACGCCCAGCACCTCGTAATAGTCGCGCTTCGACATTCCTGTCCCCGGCCCCGCCCGTCCCAGTCCCGGCCCCGTCGGGCATCGTCCACACACGTCCGGTCCCCGGCGCCGTTTCCATGCACCGGGGACCGGATCGGTCTGCCAATTTCCGGCCGCACGGATCTCAGATCCGTGCGGCAACCTCAAGGCGTGATTTTACGCCCGCTTCTTCTGGTCCTTGTCGTCGACTTCCTGGAAGTCGGCGTCGATCACGTCGTCCTTCTTGGGCTCGGCCCCCTGGGCGCCGGAAGCGGCGTCCGGGGCGGCCTGGCTGGCCGCGTACATCGCCTCGCCGAGCTTCATCGAGGCCTGCATCAGGTCGGTGGTGCGAGCCTTGATCTGCTCGACGTCCTCGCCGGCCAGGGACTGGCGCAGGGCGTCGATGGCGGTGGTGATCGCGGCCTTGTCGGAGGCCGGCACCTTGTCGCCGTGCTCGGTCACCGACTTCTCGGTCGCGTGGATCAGGCTCTCGCCCTGGTTCTTCACCTCGACCAGCTCGCGGCGCTTCTTGTCGTCGGCGGCGTTGGCCTCCGCCTCCTGCACCATGCGCTGGATGTCGGCGTCGGACAGGCCGCCCGAGGCCTGGATGCGGATCTGGTGCTCCTTGCCCGTCGCCTTGTCCTTGGCCGTCACGTTGACGATGCCGTTGGCGTCGATGTCGAAGGTCACCTCGATCTGCGGCAGGCCGCGCGGGGCCGGCGGGATGCCGACGAGGTCGAACTGGCCGAGCAGCTTGTTGTCGGCCGCCATCTCGCGCTCACCCTGGAAGACCCGGATGGTGACCGCGTTCTGGTTGTCCTCCGCCGTCGAGAACACCTGCGACTTCTTGGTCGGGATGGTGGTGTTGCGGTCGATGAGCCGGGTGAACACGCCGCCGAGCGTCTCGATGCCGAGCGACAGCGGGGTCACGTCGAGGAGCAGCACGTCCTTGACGTCGCCCTGGAGCACGCCGGCCTGCACCGCGGCGCCGATCGCCACGACCTCGTCCGGGTTGACGCCCTTGTGGGGCTCCTTGCCGAAGAAGGTCTTCACCTGCTCCTGGACCTTCGGCATGCGGGTCATGCCGCCGACCAGGACCACCTCGTCGATCTCGGAGGCCGAGACGCCCGCATCCTTGAGCGCCTTGCGGCAGGGCTCGATCGTGCGCTGCACCAGGTCGTCGACCAGCGACTCGTACTTAGCGCGGCTGAGCTTCAGCGCCAGGTGCTTCGGACCGCTCGCATCGGCGGTGATGTAGGGCAGGTTGATCTCGGTCTGCGTCGCCGAGGACAGCTCGATCTTCGCCTTCTCGGCAGCCTCCTTGAGGCGCTGGAGGGCGAGCTTGTCCTTGGTCAGGTCGATGCCCTGCTCGCGCTTGAACTCGGCCGCGAGGTACTCGACGATGCGGTTGTCGAAGTCCTCGCCGCCCAGGAAGGTGTCGCCGTTGGTCGACTTCACCTCGAACACGCCGTCGCCGATCTCGAGGATCGAGACGTCGAAGGTACCGCCGCCGAGGTCGTAGACCGCGATCAGGCCGGACTTCTTCTTGTCGAGGCCGTAGGCGAGCGCCGCCGCGGTCGGCTCGTTGATGATGCGCAGCACCTCGAGGCCGGCGATCTTGCCGGCATCCTTGGTCGCTTGGCGCTGGGCGTCGTTGAAGTAGGCCGGGACGGTGATGACCGCCTGGGTGACCGGCTGGCCGAGATAGGACTCGGCCGTTTCCTTCATCTTCTGCAGCGTGAAGGCGGAGATCTGCGACGGGGAGTAGGACTTGCCGTCCGCCTCGACCCAGGCGTCGCCGCCGCTCGAGCGGGTGATCTTGTAGGGGACGAGCCCCTTGTCCTTCTGCGTCATCGGGTCGTCGTAGGTACGGCCGATGAGGCGCTTGATGGCGAAGAAGGTGCGCTCGGGGTTCGTCACCGCCTGGCGCTTGGCCGGCTGGCCGACGAGCCGCTCGCCGTCGTCGGTGAAGGCGACGATCGACGGGGTGGTGCGCGCGCCTTCCGCATTCTCGATGACCTTGGGCTGCGTGCCTTCCATCACGGCCACGCAGCTGTTCGTCGTGCCAAGGTCGATGCCGATCACTTTACCCATGGTGGGATCCCTCGTTGGTGTTTTTTAAGCAGACCGCCGAGCCCCGAAGCAGCTCGGCCCATGGCGGTACTTGTCAAAGGTTTGAGCCGGGGCGGGCCGGACCGCGCCTCGCCGGGAACCCGGCGAGCGGGGGAGTTGCCCGCGCCGAGCCGGATATAAGAAGGCCGTTTCGGGGCCGCAAGGCGAGGCGGGCCGGCTCGCGCATCGCGCGTCGCCCGAGACGCCCGAGACGGCCGAGGGCCGTTTCTCCCGGGCGGCTTTCCTCCAACCCATGGTCAAGCCGCCACGACAATGTTGCGGGCTTGCCACGCCCCTGCCACGGACCCCATGCTAGGACCCTGCAGACAGCGATCCTCGATCGATGTCGTTGTGGCCTTCGCCCCTGGTGGCCCTTGCCTTTCGCCTGGAGCCTGATGCAGCCCGTTCGCCCCTCCCCCCGCCCGGTGGCCCTGCCCGTGCTGGCGGCCCTGCCCCTCGCGGCGGTCCTGATGGTGGCGCCGGCCCCGGCCTCGGCCCAGTCCTTCCTGGAGGAATTGTTCGGCATCGGCCGCGCCGCCCGCCCGCCGGTGCCCCCGGCCCCGATCCCGGGCGGACGCGCCCCGGGCGAGGCGCCGCCGCCCGAGGCCGCGCCCCGTCCCGCGCCCGCGCCGCCCGCGCCCCCGAAGCCGGTGGTGCTGAAGACCCCCAACGACGACGCGATCCTCGGCCAGGATCTGCAGCAGAACGGCAATGCCGGGTCGCTCCGCCTGGAGCGGGCGGGCGGCGGCTTCACGGCCCGCCTGACGCTCGCCGGCACGAAGGTCTCGCAGCCGACCGAGAGCTGCAAGGTCGCGCTCGGCGACGACCAGCCCCTGGCGCTCGCCGACCAGGGCAAGCCCAACGGCGTCACCCAGCTCGCCTCGTCGGGGGCGGCCTGCCCGCTGCGCTTCGAGATCCTGGAGGGCAGCGTGATGGTCACGCCGCTCGGTGAGCCCGATTCCTGCGTCTTCACGGCCTCGGACTGCGCCACCACCCCGAAGGGCCTGTGGGGGCCGGGCGCCGCCACGCTGCTGCCGCGGGCCCAGGAATTCGACTCGGCCCGCGGTGCCGCCGACAAGGCGGTGCGCGAGAACTACAAGGTGATGACCCAGCGCGCCCGGCGCGAGGACGTGCGGCCGATCGTGACCGAGCAGGCCGCCTTCTCGGCCGACCGGGAGCAGTTCTGCCGCGCCTATGTCCGCGAGGGCTCGCACGGCTTCTGCCACCTGCGCTTCTCGGAGGCGCGGGCCCTGTCGCTCGCCACCCGCCTCGGCCTGTCCGGCGCCGCCCCGACGGCGAGCGCGGCCCCCCGGCCCGCGGCGCGTGTCCGGCGTCCGGCCCCGGCCGTCGACGGGATGAATCCCGGCTTCGAGGCCGGCGCGCAGGACCAGTAGGCGGGGATCGGCCGGGCGGCGTGCCGGTCAGGCGTGGCCGGCGGTGGCCGAGAGCATGGCGGGCTCGATGCCGATGCCGCGCAGGGCCCGGTCGTACTTCGTCTCGAGGGCGGTGTTGAAGATCAGGTCCGGATCGGCCGGGCAGTGCAGCCAGCCATTGGCCTGGATCTCGCTCTCGAGCTGGCCGGCCTGCCAGCCGGCATAGCCGAGCGCCAGCACCGCGCTCGCCGGCCCCTTGCCGACCGCGATCGCCCGCAGGATCTCGATCGTCGCGGTGAGGCAGATGCCGTTGTCGATCAGGAGGGTCGACTGGTCGATGTGGAAGTCGGGCGAGTGCAGCACGAAGCCCCGGCTCGCCTCGACCGGCCCGCCCATCAGCACCGGCATGTGACCCACCCGGCTCGGCAGCCGGATGGCGTCATCCTGGGCGATGATGTCGAGCTGGACCAGGAGGTCCGGCATGTTGAGGTCGGCGGCCGGCTTGTTGACGATGATGCCCATCGCCCCCTCCGCCGAATGCGCGCAGAGATAGATCACCGAGCGCGAGAAGCGCTCGTCGGCCATGCCCGGCATCGCCACGAGGAGCTGCCCGTCGAGGTAGCTCGGCGCGCCGCGGGCCGCTCCCTCCCGGTCGCCGGCGCGCGGGTCCGGCGCCCCGCCGCTCACGGCCGGGTCCTGGGAGAGGAGGTCCTGTGGAAATCTGCTGCGCATGAAGCCCATGCTACGCTCCGCCCCGGCGTTGTCCATAGTCCGCTTGTGCGGGAACGCGCGGGGAGGCCCGCCGGGTCCCGCGCCGCTCGCCGCGGGGCGGAGGCGGGGCACGCCGCCCCGCGCAACCCTGACCCGCGACCTCGACTCACCTGGACCGCCGCGCTAGACCCCGCCCGGACCATTCCGCGAGGAGAGCCACGATGACGATCCAGGTCGGCGATCACCTGCCCCAGGCGACTTTCCGTGTCATGGGCCCCGATGGCCCCGTGCCCAAGACCACCGACGACGTGTTCAAGGGCCGCCGCGTGGTGCTGGTGGCGGTGCCGGGCGCCTTCACGCCGACCTGCCACCGCAACCACCTGCCCGGCTACGTCACCCGGCGCGGCGACATCCTGGCCCGTGGCATCGACGCGATCACGGTGACCTCGGTCAACGACGTGTTCGTGCTCGACGCCTGGTCGAAATCGGCCGGCGCCGAGGGCATCGAGTTCCTGGCCGACGGCAACGGCGACTTCGCCAAGGCGCTGGGCCTCGACATGGACGGCACCGGCTTCGGCCTCGGCGTGCGCTCGAAGCGCTACGCCATGGTGGTCGAGGACGGCGTGGTGCGCGTCCTCAACGTCGAGGACGCGCCGTCGAAGGCGGACCTGTCCGGAGCGGAGACGCTGCTGAAGGCGCTCTGAGGGACGGCTCTGGTTTCGTCCCGCCGGGCCGTCCGAGGAAAATCCTTCGAAGTTCAGGCGCGGGTCCCCCCCTCTCCCACCCGGGAGAGGGGGGGACCCGCGCTCAATCTTTTTCAGGACAGCCCAGCCTGTCCCGCGATGACTGGCGATCGCAGGTCGCTCTGCGCCGACGACCTTGCCGGATGGACGCGGACGCTTCCGCCATCCCCCGGACTCCGCGGCCGCCGCCCCGCCAGATGAATCCCATTCACCTTCAGCTGCAATTTCCGCGTTTGTCCGCCTCCCTCCGCCGGGGCACAGTGTGCCCAACGAGACGAGGGAGGAACCGTCGAGGACGGGCGGCGATGCGGGGGTGAGCCCCGAGCGCCGCGAGACTCTCCCTCGTGCCCGAAGGCCGGCCCGACGCACGGGCCCGCGCCGAACAAGCCAGGGAGGACGACATGCTGCTGACCGACAAGGTGTGCCTGATCACCGGCGCCGCATCGCTGCGGGGGATCGGCCGCGCCACCGCGAAGCTCTTCGCCCAGCATGGCGCCAAGGTGGTGATCCTCGATCTCGATGCCGGCCAGGCCGAAGAGGCCGCCCGCGCGATCGGCGAGGGCCATGTCGGCCTCGCCTGCAACGTCACCGACAAGGCCGCCTGCCAGGCCGCCGCCGACGAGGTGGTCTCCCGGTTCGGTCGCATCGACGTGCTGGTCAACAATGCCGGCATCACCCAGCCGCTGAAGTTCATGGAGATCGAGCCCGGCAACTACGACGCGGTGCTCGACGTGAACCTGCGCGGGACGCTCTACATGAGCCAGGCGGTGGTGCCGCAGATGCGCCGGCAGAAATCCGGGTCGATCGTCTGCATGTCGTCGGTCTCGGCGCAGCGCGGCGGCGGCATCTTCGGCGGGCCGCATTACAGCGCCGCCAAGGGCGGCGTGCTGGGCCTCGGCAAGGCGATGGCCCGCGAGCTCGGCCCCGACACGGTGCGGGTCAACAGCATCACCCCGGGCCTGATCCAGACCGACATCACCGGCGGCAAGCTCACCGACGAGCTGAAGGTCGAGATCGCCAAGGGCATCCCGCTCGGCCGCCTCGGCGTCGCCGACGACGTCGCCAATGCCTGCCTGTTCCTGGCTTCCGACCTTTCCTCCTACATCACCGGCGCCGTCATCGACGTGAACGGCGGCATGCTGATCCACTGAGGAGCCGATCATGCCGACCGTCGAATCGCCTCCCCGGCAGAACAGCCCCTCGCTCGCCGAGCGGGCCTACCGCATCCGCCGCAACGCCCTGCTGATGGGCGAGGTCCAGGGCCAGGGCTACATCGCCCAGGCCCTCGGCATCGCCGACGTGCTGGCGGTGTCGTACTTCCACGCCATGCGCTACCGGCCGGACGAGCCGGAATGGGAGGGGCGCGACCGCTTCCTGCTCTCGATCGGCCACTATGCCATCGCGCTCTACGCCGCGCTGCTCGAGGCCGGGATCCTGCCGGAGGACGAGCTGACGAGCTACGGGGCCGACGACAGCCGGCTGCCGATGTCCGGCATGGCCGCCTACACTCCCGGGATGGAGATCACCGGCGGCTCGCTCGGCCACGGCCTCGCGCTCGCGGTCGGCTTCTGCCTCGGCCTCAAGCGCAAGAAGTCCGACTCGTTCGTCTACTGCCTGATCTCCGACGGCGAGCTCGGCGAGGGCTCGATCTGGGAGGGCGCCTGGTCGGCGAGCCACTGGAAGCTCGACAACCTGATCGCCATCGTCGACGTCAACAACCAGCAGGCCGACGGCCCGGCCTCGCAGGTCACCGGCTTCGAGCCGGCGGCCTCCCGCTTCGAGGCCTTCGGCTGGCACGTCCAGCGGGTCGACGGCAACGACATCGACGCCCTGGTCCGGGCCTTCGACCAGGCCCGGGCCTGCACTGAGCCGAAGCCGCGCATCATCATCTGCGACACCAAGATGGCGAAGGGCATTCCCTTCCTGGAGGCGCGCGAGCGCAATCACTTCCTGCGGGTGGAGCCGCAGGAATGGCAGGACGCGATTCACATCCTGGATGCCGGGAGGCCCGCATGAGACGCTCGAAGTACACGCGCCCGGCCTGGCTCTCCGAGGCCAACACGGGTGAACGGCTCACCACCTCGGCGATGATCGCCTCGCTGGCCGGCCCCGACCAGCGCACCGCGCCGGCCCCCTTCGGCCATGCGCTGGCCAAGCTCGCCGAGGAGCGGCCCGAGATCGTCGGGCTGACCGCCGACCTCGGCAAGTACACCGACCTGCACATCTTCGCCCAGAAGCACCCCGAGCGCTTCTACCAGATGGGCATGGCCGAGCAGCTGCTGATCAGTGCTGCCGCCGGCATGGCGCGCGAGGGCTTCCAGCCCTTCGCCACCACCTACGCGGTGTTCGCGGCGCGGCGGGCCTATGACTTCATCTGCATGGCGATCGCGGAGGAGAATCTCGACGTCAAGATCGTCTGCGCGCTGCCCGGCCTCACCACCGGCTACGGCCCGAGCCATCAGGCGACGGAGGACATCGCGATCTTCCGCGGCCTGCCCAACATGACGATCCTCGACCCCTGCGACGCGCACGAGATCGCCCAGGCCGTGCCGGCCATCGCCGATCACAAGGGGCCGGTCTACATGCGGCTCCTGCGCGGCAACGTGCCCCTCGTGCTCGACGAGTACGGCTACAAATTCGAGCTTGGGAAAGCGAAGACGATCCGCGACGGCAACGACGTCCTCATCATCTCGACCGGCCTGATGACCATGCGGGCCCTTGAGGCGGCGGAGGCCCTGCGGGGCGACAAGATCGACGTCTCGGTGCTGCACGTGCCGACGATCAAGCCGCTCGACACGGAGACGATCCTGCGCGAGGCCGGCAAGGGCGGGCGCCTGGTCGTGGTGGCGGAGAACCACACGGTCGTCGGGGGCCTGGGCGAGGCGGTGGCGGGGCTGCTCCTGCGCTCCGGCACGGTGCCGAAGGCGTTCCGCCAGGTCGGCCTGCCGGACGAGTTCCTGGATGCCGGCGCCCTGCCGACCCTGCACGACCGCTACGGCATCTCGACGAGCGCCATGGTGCGGAGCATCCGCGAATGGCTGTGAGCGCAATGTCCCCCGTCGCCTTCGTGGGCTTGGGCTCGATGGGCCTGCCGATGGCCCGCAACCTCGTGCGGCACGGTTTTCCCGTGCGCGGCTTCGACGTGCGGGCGGAAGGGCGCAGCGCCTTCGCGACTGCCGGCGGCACCCCCGCCGACACGATCGCGGCAGCGTCCGAGGGCGCCGGCGCCCTGGTGCTGATGGTGGTCAACGCCGATCAGGCGGAGAGCATCCTGTTCGGCGAGGGCGCCCTGGAGCGCTTGGGCCCGGACGCGGCAGTGGTCCTGATGGCGACCTGCCCGCCGGCCGCCGTCGCGGCGCTGGCCAGGCGGGTGACGGCGACCGGCCGGGCCTTCGTCGATGCGCCGGTCTCCGGCGGAGTCGTCGGTGCCGAGGCCGGGACCCTCACCATCATGGCGGCGGCCCCCGCCGACGTGATCGCCGGGGTGCGGCCGCTGCTGGAGGCGATGGGCGACAAGGTGTTCCATGTCGGGCCCGAGCCCGGCCAGGGCGCCACCATGAAGGCGGTCAACCAGCTCCTGTGCGGGGTCAATCTCGCGGCGGCGGCGGAAGCCCTGTCGCTCGCGGCGAAGGTCGGGATCGACGGCGCGACCGCGCTCGAGATCGTCTCGGGCTCCTCGGCATCCAGCTGGATGCTGCGCGACCGCGGTCCCCGGATGCTGGAGGAGACCCCGCGGGTCACCAGCGCCGTCGACATCTTCGTCAAGGATCTCGGCATCGTGCTCGAGGCCGGCCGCAGCGAGAAGGCGGCCCTGCCCCTCGCAGCCCTCGCCCACCAGCTCTTTCTCGCGGCGTCGAGCCGTGGGGCGGGCGCGGAGGACGACAGCCAGGTGATCGGGTCCTACCGCGCACTGAACGGCAAGTAAGCCCAACACACCTCCCCTCTCCCATGTGGGAGAGGGGCCGGGGGCGAGGGTGGCGACGGTCAAGGATCGAGCACCGAACGTCGAGCCGCCAGCATCACGGTATCCGCTTCACGCTGAGGCGTCCCACCCTCACCCCTACCCCTCTCCCACACGGGAGAGGGGATCCCGCGCTTCATTCTGGATCTTGCGGCTCCGCCGCAGACGAAATCGTCACGTTCAGAGGCCGGCCCACCGGCCCTCCCCTCCCGAGGAAACGACCATGAGCCACACCCTCTCCCGCCGAACGCTCATCGCCGGCGCAGCCGCATTCCCGCTCGCCACGATCTTCACCCGGCCGGTGCGCGCCGCCGAGTTCGAGTACAAGCTCGCCACCGGCCAGGACCCGACCCACCCGGTCAACACCCGCGCCCAGGAAGCGCTCGCCCGCATCCGCGAGGCCTCGAACGGGCGGCTCGACATCAAGCTCTTCCCGGCCAACCAGCTCGGCTCCGACACCGACCTGCTGTCGCAGGTGCGCAACGGCAGCGTCGAGTTCTTCAATCTCTCGACCTCGATCCTCTCGACCTTCGTCGCCGCCGCGGCGCTGCCGAATACCGGCTTTGCGTTCAAGGATTACGACGACGTGTGGAAGGCCATGGATGGCGGTCTCGGCACGTATGTCCGCGAGCAGATCGCCAAGACGCCGATCCAGACCGTCTCGAAGGTGTGGGACAACGGTTTTCGCCACATCACCTCCTCGACCCGCGAGATCAAGGTTCCTGAAGACCTCAAGGGCTTCAAGATCCGCGTACCGCCGTCGCCGATGCTGACCTCGCTGTTCAAGGCGCTCGATGCCGGCGCCGCGCCGCTCAACTTCAACGAGCTGTATTCGGCGCTGCAGACCAAGATCTTCGAGGGCCAGGAGAACCCGCTCGCCATCACGGCGACGACCCGGCTCTACGAGGTTCAGAAGAGCTGCAGCCTCACCGGCCACGTCTGGGACGGCTACTGGATCCTCGGCAACAAGAAGGCCTGGCAGCGCCTGCCCGAGGACCTGCGCGCCATCGTCACTCGCGAGCTCGACCGCTCGGCCGACGACCAGCGCGCCGACATCGTCAAGCTCAGCTCCTCCCTCCGCCAGGATCTCGGATCCAAGGGAATCACCTTCGTCGAGGTCGACCGCCAGAAATTTCGCGATGCGCTCGGCCGCACGACATTCTACAAGGACTGGAAGAACAAGTACGGCGACGCGGCTTGGGAGCACCTCGAGGCCGTCTCCGGCAAATTGGCCTGAGGGAGGCATAGGATGCATGTCGACATCGCGACGGAGACGCCTGCCTTGCCGGCGGCGTCCGCCAAGCGCGCCTGGGCGCGCACGCTCGACGACACGCTCGGCTGGCTGATCGAGATCCCGGCCGCCCTCCTGGTGGTGGCCGAGGTCGTGGTGCTGCTCGCCGGCGTGGTCAGCCGCTACGTCTTCCACGCCCCCATCGTCTGGTCGGACGAGCTCGCCTCGATCCTGTTCCTCTGGCTTGCCATGCTGGGCTCGGTCGTCGCCTATCGCCGCGCCGAGCACATGCGGATGACGGCGCTCGTCAGCATGGCCTCGGTGAAGACCCAGGCCTTCCTGGAGGCGGTGGCGCTCGCCGCCGGCCTCGCCTTCGTGCTGATGCTGCTGCATCCGGCCTACGAGTTCGCCGCGGAGGAGGTCTTCGTCCAGACGCCGGCGCTCGAGATCACCAATGCCTGGCGCGCCGCCGCCCTGCCGGTCGGCTTCGCCCTGATGCTGGTCGTGGCCACCCTGCGCCTGATCGAATGCGCCGACTGGCGCCACGCGGTCGGCGCGGTCGCGCTCACCGGCCTCATCATCGCCGCCCTGATGCTGGCCGAGCCGACCCTGCGCACCCTCGGCAACTGGAACCTGCTGATCTTCTTCGTGCTGGGCGTCGGCGCGCTCGTCTTCACCGGCGTGCCGATCGCCTTCGCGTTCGGGCTCGCCACCTTCGGCTACCTGATGCTGACGACGCGGGCCCCCGCCATGGTGGTGGTCGGGCGCATGGACGAGGGGATGAGCCACCTCATCCTGCTCGCCGTGCCGCTCTTCGTGTTCCTCGGCCTGCTGATCGAGATGACCGGCATGGCCAAGGCCATGGTGGGCTTCCTGGCGAGCCTGCTCGGCCATGTCCGCGGCGGCCTGCACTACGTGCTCGTCGGCGCGATGTACCTCGTCTCGGGCATCTCGGGGTCCAAGGCTGCCGACATGGCGGCGGTGGCCCCGGTGCTCTTCCCCGAGATGAAGAAGCGCGGCGCCAAGGAGGGCGACCTCGTCGCGCTGCTCGCGGCCACCGGCGCGCAGACCGAGACCATCCCGCCCTCGCTGGTGCTCATCACCATCGGGTCGGTCACCGGCGTGTCGATCACCGCGCTCTTCACCGGCGGCCTGCTGCCCGGCGTGGTGCTCGGCATCACGCTCTGCACGCTGGTCTGGTGGCGCTACCGCGGCGAGGATCTCCGTCACGTCAAGCGCGCCGGCAAGGGCGAGATCGGCAAGGCGCTCGTCATCGCCTTTCCGGCCCTGGCGCTGCCCTTCGTCATCCGCGCCGCGGTGGTCGAGGGCGTGGCGACCGCAACGGAAGTCTCGACCATCGGCATCGTGTACGCGATCCTCGCCGGCCTCCTGATCTACCGCCAGTTCGACTGGCGCCGGGTCTACCCGATGCTGGTCTCGACCGCCTCCTTGTCGGGCGCGATCCTGCTGATCATCGGGGCGGCGACCGGCATGGCCTGGGCCCTGACCCAGTCGGGCTTCTCGCAGAGCCTGGCCGTGATGATGAAGAGCCTGCCCGGCGGGGCGCGCGGCTTCCTGGTCGTCTCGGCGGTGGCCTTCGTGATCCTCGGCTCGGTGCTGGAAGGCATCCCGGCGATCGTGCTGTTCGGCCCGCTGCTCTTCCCGATCGCCCGCCAGGTCGGAGTGCACGAGGTGCACTACGCGATGGTGGTGATCCTGGCGATGGGCGTCGGCCTGTTCGCGCCGCCCTTCGGCGTCGGGTACTACGCCGCCTGCGCGATCAGCCGGATCCATCCGGATGCGGGCATCCGGCCGATCGTCGGCTACATGCTGGCGCTGCTCGTCGGCCTCGCGGTGGTGATCCTGGTGCCGTGGATCTCGATCGGGTTCCTGGGCTGATCGAGGCGGTCCGGATCACGGTCCCGACACACGACGCGTCATCCCGGGGCCGCGAAAGCGGAACCCCGGGATCCATGACCGCAGAAGGTCCAGAACAGCGCGGATCGCATTCCGTGCCGTTCTTCACCGTCGGCGGAGATGCATCCCGGGTCTCGTCTTCGGCGAGGCCCGGGATGACGCGGATTGACTTAAGTCCAACCTACGAAAACACGATCCCTACTCCGCCGCCTTGGCCAGCGCCTTGCCGTAGGCGCCGCTCTTCAGCGTCTTCGACAGCCACCCGTCGACCGCCGCCTTCAGGGCCGGGTCGCGGGTCATCCAGAACGCCTTGTCGGCCTTGTCGAAGGTGCCGGTCACGGCGGCAGGGCAGAGCACGCCGGCATTGAGCCGGGACTGGTAATCGACCTCGGCGCCATCGGTCACCATCAGGTCCGCGCGACCCTCGGCCACCTCCTTGAAGATCGCGCGGTTGTCCGGAAACACCCGCACCGAGGCGTGCGGAAAGTTGGCATCGGCGAAGCGCTGGTTGGTGCCGCCGGGATTGACCACGACCCGGACCTCCGGCTTGTCGATGTCCTTGATCGAGACGTAGCGGTCCTTTTCAGCGCAGCGCACGATCGGGCGTTTGCCGTCGGTCAGCACCGGAATCGAGAAGTCGGCCACCGCCGCCCGGTCCGGGGTCACGCTGACGCCCCCCATGGCGACGTCGTAGCGGTCGGAGAGCAGATCGTCCTTCAGGGTCTTCCAGGTCGTCGGCACGATCTCGACCTTGACGCCGAGGGCCTTGGCGAGGTCGCCCGCCATCACGACGTCGGCGCCCTTGATGCTGCCGTCGGGCTGGCGCAAGGAGTAAGGTGCGTAGTCGCCGGTCAGCCCGACCCGCAGCGTGCCGTCCTGCTGAATCGCGGATAACGGCCGCCCCTCCGCCGGCAAAGCCGCCAGCGCGGCCAGAACGCCCATTACCCCCACGATCTTGCGCATCGTCACCGCCCCGACCCTCGCGTTGCCGTTAACTCTTCCGTCGTAGGGACATCGCATGGGGGCGGTAAAGCCCGGATGACGGCGCGATCCCCCGCGAAGCGGTGCCGCGGCGGTTGACTCGGCGGCCCGCACCCGCTCTGACCCGGCCATGGCTTCACTTCCGGGCAGCCTCTCCGACCGCCTGCGGCGCTGGTTCGACCGGCAGCGGCCGCGCCTGACGCAGGGCTTGCGGATGACGGCCGCGAGCCTCGCGACCTACGGGCTGGCCGAGGCGTTCGGGCTGCCGCAGGGCTACTGGGCGGTCATCACCGCGCTCATCGTCACCCAGAGCAGCGTCGGCGGCTCGCTCAAGGCGGCGCTCGACCGGTTCCTCGGCTCGGTGCTGGGCGCCTGCTACGGCGGCGTGGTCGCCTTCGCGATCCCGCATCACGGCGGCGCCTCGACCTTCGCGGCGCTGTTCGTCGCGGTGGCGCCCCTCACCTTCGCGGCGGCGGTCTCGGCAGGCTTCCGGATCGCGCCGATCACCGCCATCATCGTGCTGCTCTCCACCACCGGCTCGACCCTCGGACCTCTCGCCTTCGCCCTCGACCGGATCCTGGAGATCGGGCTCGGCTGCGTCGTGGGTCTCGCCGTCTCGCTCCTCGTGGCGCCGGCCCGGGCCGCCCGGGCGGTGACGGGTCAGGCCGCGCGCCTCGCGCGCCTCCTCGCCGACCAGCTCGAGGCGCTCGCGCGCCTCGACGCGGAGGAGACGCCGGAGGCCAAGGCCCTGCCGCCGACGGTGCGCCGGAGCCTCGCGCGGCTGGAGACCCTGGCGGGCGAGGCTGCCCGGGAGCGCCGCAGCCGGCTCTCGGCCGCCCCCGACCCGGACCCGCTGCTGCGCACCCTGATGCGCCTGCGCCACGACCTCGTTCTCCTGCGCCGCGCCATCTCGGAGGCCGACGTGGAGGTGCTGCGGGCCCATCTGGCGGAGCCCTGGGGCACGGCCGCCCGGGCGGCGGCCGCGCGCCTGCGGGACCTCGCCGACGCGCTCGGCACGGGGCGGCGCCCTGCCGGGGACGACGCGGCCCTGGCGGCGGCGATCGCCGGCTATCGTGACGCCATCGACGGGATGCGCCGGCGCCAGGTGACCCGGACCCTGTCCACCGACGGCGTCGGCCGCATCTTCTGGCTCGCCTTCAGCCTGGAACAGATGCGGCGCAACCTCGACGACCTCGCCGCGCGGGCGACGGACTTCTCCGGGCCCGAGACCGGCGGCGAGGCGTGAGCGCCGTCACGGCGTGCGCTTGCGCAGCACCATGTTGCCCTGGAACAGGAATTTCTGGGCCCGCTTGCCGGTATCGACCTCGGTGGTGAAGACGTTGCCCCGCGAATCGACCGCGAGGTTGTGCACCTAGTGGAAGTCGCCGGCCATCCGGCCGTTGCGGCCGAAACGGCCGAGGACCGCGCCGTCCTCCCGCCGCAGGGTGCGGACCTCGTTGTTGGCGCCGTCGGCATTCAGCAGATAGGTCTGCGCCTCGTCCGGCCACAGGGCGAGCTCCCAGACCGAGCCGTTGGCCCGGGTCTGCGGCTCGACCCGGAACTCCTTCACGAAGGTGCCGTCGCGGCGGAAGACCTGGACCCGGTCGTTGGTACGGTCGCAGACATAGACGAGGCCGTCGCGGGCCACCTGCACGCAATGGACCGGGTTGCGGAACTGCCGGGGCAGCGCCGCTGCCGGGTCGTAGGGCCCCTGCACCTCGTCGGTCGGGGGCTCGCCATAGGCGCCCCACATCCGCTTGAACGCCCCGGTCTCGGCGTCGAACACGATGACCCGGTGGTTGTAGTAGCCGTCGGCGACGTAGAGTTCGTTCGTCTCCGGATCGACCTGCATGTTGGCCGGGCGGCCCAGCCGCGTGGTGTCGCGGCTGTCGGTCTGCGGCCCGGACTTGCCGATCTGCATCACGAAGCGGCCGTCTTTCGTGAATTTCAGGATCTGCCCGTCCTGATCGCCGTTGCCGGCGAGCCACACGAAGCCCTTGTGGTCGATGTGGATGCCGTGCTCGTTCTGCGGCCAGTCGTAGCCCTGGCCCGGCCCGCCCCAGGACTTGATGAGAGTGCCCTCCTGGTCGAACACCAGAACCGGCGGGGCGGGGGCGCAGCAGCGGGTGCGCGGCGGGTTCAGGCTCGCGGCCTTCTCGTCGTCGGTCAGCGTGCGCGAGCGCTGGATCACCCAGACATGGTCCTCGGCATCCACCGCGACGCCCGCGGCCTGACCCATGATCCAGTTGTTCGGCAACGGCTTCGGCCAGGCCGGGTCGACCCGGAACGCGAGCGGCTCCTCGGCCAGGGCCGGTGCCGCATAAGGGGACGCGCAGACGAGGGCGACGAGGACGGCGATCCAGCGCATGAGTTCCTCCCGGCATGGTTGTTGCCGGCAGTGTAAGGGAGGATCGCCCGGTCACGCCAGCGCTCACGTCTGGAGCGCCCGCCCGACCGCGAGCGCCGCGCAAGCGACGAGGAGCGCCGCCAGAACGAGGCGGGCGAGGCGCCCGGTGCCGGCGAGACGCGCCCGGCAGGACGGCCGCGCGAGGACGAGGCCGACGAGGCCGAACCATGCCGCCGCCATGCAGAACACCGCCGCCCCCGCCACCGGCACCGCCGCCCGGTCCGGATGGGCCAGGAAGAAGCCGGCGAAGAAGGCGAGGCTGACCGGGTTGGTCACCGCCGCCCCGAGGCCGAGCGCGAAGGTGCCGGCGTCGCGCCCGCGCACGAGCCGAGCCGGATCCTCCGGCAGGCCGGCCCGGCCGCTCACCAGGCGATAGGCGGCGCGCAGCATCAGGAGCGCGAACAAGGCGGTACCGAGGCCGGTGACGAGGCGCCCCGCCGGCAGGAGCGAAGCCCCGAGCCCGGCGAAGGCCGCCGCCAGCCCGGCCCCGCAGGCGACCCCGAGGGCGGCGACGAGCGGACCGCGCCCGGGCGCCGCGACGCTCGCGCGTAGCACCACCAGCAGGTTGGGCCCGGGCACGGCGAGGACCGGGGCATAGGCGGTGACGAGCGGCCCCAGCAGGGCGGACCACGCATCGGCGTCGGACATCCGGCATCCCCCCGGCGCCCGCGGCGCCGCTCAGGTGCCATAAAGATGCCAAACCCCGGCATTTTGCGTCATTCAATTGAAGGAGCCGAGGTGCGCCGGCGCACAATGCAGCGCAATCGACGGATAGTTGTCGCCAATCGACGGGACCCGCAACCGGCATACGGGCAGTCGAGGGACAATTCGCTCGCCAGGATGGCGGCCCGTGCCGCGCTCCGGGCGCAAAAGGGAGCGGCGGCAGGGTCGCCCCTGCCGCCGCCTGTTTCACGTCACCCGATGACCAATCAGCGCCGCTCGGTGCCCAACGGCTGACGGGCCGGGGGCAGCTCGTCCTCGATGCCGACATGGCGCTCGCGGGTGGTGCCGGGCAGGCCCGCATCGACCGTCTGGGTGGTCGGCGTGGCGCCGGCCGCAAAGGGCATCCCGCCGGTATTGAGGCCGGTGGTGGTGCTGCCGGCCGCGCCCACCGCCGACGAGCCGCCGGCGACCGCCGCCGGGTTGGTCAGCGAGGAGGCCGTCTCGTCGTGGCGTCCGGTCCAGCCCTCCTGGCGCCAGCCGCGGGCGCGGTCGTCCATGTCGACCGAGCCGTGCTCCTTGAGGATGCTGTTGACGCGGTCGGCATGGGCGTCGTCCGCCCGCACCGTGACCAGGGTACCGCCGCGGCGCACGCCTTCGGCGTAGGTGTGGGCGTGCTCCTCGCTGAGGCCCGCCCCGGTGAGGGAGCCGATCAGGCCGCCGGCTGCGGCGCCGACGCCGGCGCCGGTGAGCGTCGCGACGAGCCAGCCCGCCGCGACCACCGGGCCGACGCCCGGAATGGCGAGCAGGCCGAGGCCGGTGAGCAGGCCGGCGCCGCCGCCGAGAATCGTGCCGAGCGAGGCGCCGGCCCCGGCGCCGGTCGAGGCGTCATGCGCCGTCTCGCCGGTCGTCGTGCCGGTGGTCGTGGCGTCGCGCTGGCCGATATGGCCGGAATAGCGGTCACCCTGGTTGTTGGCCACGATGCTGATGTCGGAATGCGGCACGCCGGCCGCCTCCACCTTGCGCACCGCCGCGGAGGCGTCGTCGTAGCTGTCGAACAGGGCCGTGATGGTACGGGTCGCCATGGGCGTCGTCCTCATAGGTTGTCGGGAGGGGGATACGGGTCCTGGCTCTGCTTACCGGGCCGTCGAGACGTTGCCCTTGAAGTCGAGGCCGACCATCACGGTGTTGCCGGCCTGCATGGCTTGGCCGCGCCAGATGCCCTGGTCGTCCTTCTTGAGGTCCTTCACGTCCTTGAAGCCGGCCTGCTCCATGCGGCTGCGGGCCTGGGCCTCGGTGAAGCTGTTGGCACCGGGCTCGAGCTTGGCGTTGGTCGACACCGTCCCGGTGGTGCCCGGGTTGCTCTTGTCCATCATGTCGGTGTTGGGCCGGGTCACCGCCTCCTGGCCCTGCGAGTGGGTGCTGGGCTTGGCATCGCGGGCCGGGTCGCCCGTCACGGTGGTCTGGGCCTGCGCCATCCCGGTCCCGAGAGCGCCGAGGGCCGCGAGGGTGATGAGAGTCTTGCGCATGGTCTCCTCGAACCTTGTCTGACCGATCGATGCCATCTCAATCGTTGCCGGGCGGCTTGGTTCCGCAGGAGGAACGTTGAACCTCGGACGCCTCCCCGATTTCAAAATACCTCGTATTCAGCTTGACCGTTCGGTTCAGAATCTTTGCTTTGCAATTTTATTGCGACGCACAAAACCGGAACGCGAAGATTGTTCCCGTCCGATACTGAACAGTGCTTCATCGTGCGTCCCGGGTAGCGGCCGGTGGCGCTACCGGCCCCAGGGGCAGCGTCGTTAACGGTTCCCTAACCATGGACC
Organism: Methylobacterium currus; assembly: GCF_003058325.1. Lineage (NCBI taxonomy): Bacteria > Pseudomonadati > Pseudomonadota > Alphaproteobacteria > Hyphomicrobiales > Methylobacteriaceae > Methylobacterium > Methylobacterium currus. The sequence continues at coordinate 5,734,214 of NZ_CP028843.1, read as the reverse complement.
CGGCAGGAATTGCCGGGTCGACGGGAAGGTGGGACTTCGATGAACGAGACCGGGGCACTCGGCGCGGGACGCATCTTCGCCCTGCCGACGCGGGCGGACCTGATGGCGCTGACGCGGCGCAGCGATCTCGTGCTCGCCGTCTCGGTGCTCGCCATCCTGGTGGTGCTGATCTTCCCGCTGCCGGCCCTGCTGCTCGACCTTTTGCTCGCGGTCTCGATCATCCTGTCGGTCCTGATCCTGATGACCGGCCTGTTCATCGAGAACCCGCTCGAGTTCACGGTCTTCCCCACGGTTCTGCTCATCACCACGATGCTGCGGCTGGCGCTCAACCTGGCCTCGACGCGGCTGATCCTCGGCCACGGCCACGAGGGCACGGCGGCGGCCGGCCACGTCATCGAGGCCTTCGGGCAGTTCGTGATGGGCGGCAACTTCCTGATCGGGATCATCGTGTTCGCGATCCTGATCATCGTGAACTTCATCGTCATCACCAAGGGCTCGGGGCGCATCGCCGAAGTGGCGGCCCGCTTCTCCCTCGACGCGATGCCGGGCAAGCAGATGGCGATCGACGCCGACCTCTCGGCCGGCCTGATCGACGAGAAGACCGCCCGGACCCGCCGCCAGTCCCTCGAGGACGAATCCTCGTTCTTCGGTGCCATGGACGGCGCCTCGAAATTCGTGCGCGGCGACGCGATCGCGGCGCTCCTCATCACGTTCATCAACGTGGTGGGGGGCATCATCATCGGCGTCGCCCAGCAGGGCATGGGCTTCTCGGAGGCAGGCAAGACCTACACCCTGCTCACCGTCGGCGACGGCCTCGTCAGCCAGGTTCCGGCCCTGATCGTCTCGACCGCGGCGGGCCTGCTCGTCTCCAAGGCCGGCGTGCGCGGCGCCGCCGGCCGGGCTCTCGGGCGCCAGATCGCCAACTACCCGAAGGCGCTCGGCATGTCGGCCGGCGTGATGATCCTGATCGGGCTCCTGCCGGGCATCCCGATGCTGCCGTTCCTGAGCCTCGGGCTCGGCGCCGCCTATCTCGCCCGCCGCATCGCCCTCCTGCCGAAGCCGGCGGAGGACGAGGCGTCCGGCGGCGCACCGGCGGCCGACGGCGCCGTGACCGGGGCCGGGGCGGGCGCCGCGGCCAAGGAGGAGACCGCGGCCGACCTCCTCAAGCTCGACGACCTGAAGCTCGAGATGGGCTACGCGCTGCTCGCCCTCGTCAACGGCCCGGAGGGCCAGGACCGGCTCACCGACCAGATCCGGGCGCTGCGCCGGCAGCTCGCCGCCGAGCTCGGCTTCGTGATGCCCTCGGTGCGCATCCTCGACAACGTCCAGCTCGACGCCAACACCTACGTGGTGCGGGTCAAGGAGATCGAGGCCGGGACGGGCCAGGTCTTCCCGGGCCAGTTCATGGCGATGGACCCGATGGGCGGACAGGTCCAGCTGCCGGGCCAGCATCTCATGGAACCGACCTTCGGCCTGCCGGCGACCTGGATCGATGCGGCGTTGCGCGACGAGGCCCAGCTCAAGGGCTACACCGTGGTCGATGCCGCGACCGTGGTGTCGACGCACCTCACCGAGGTGATCAAGGCCCATGTCGCCGACCTGCTCAACCACGTCGAGGTGCACAAGCTCCTCAAGGAGCTGCCGAAGGAGCACGGCGAACTGCTCAAGGAGGTGGTGCCGGGGCAGATCGCCACCACGGGCATCCAGCGGGTGCTGCAATACCTGCTGGCCGAGCGGGTCTCGATCCGCGACCTCGGCACCATCGTGGAAGGCATCGCCGAGGTGGCTGGCCACATCAAGAACCCGCGCGACATCGTCGAGCATGTCCGCGCCCGCCTCGGCCGCCAGATCTGCGCCCAGTACCAGGGACCGGGCGGCGTCCTGCCGATCGTCACCCTGTCGCCGGCCTGGGAGAGCGCCTTCATGGACGCGATCGTCGGCCACGGCGACGAGCGCCACCTGGCGATGCAGCCCTCGAAGCTGTCCGACTTCGTCACCACGGTGCGCGACCGCTTCGAGGAGGCGGCGCGCCTGGGCGAGATGCCGGTCCTCGTTACCTCGGTCCAGGCCCGGCCCTTCGTGCGTTCGATCATCGAGCGCTTCCGCCGCGAGACCCCGGTGATGAGTCAGGCGGAGATCCATCCGCGGGTCCGGCTGAAGACCGTCGGCTCTGTCTAGGATATCGACCCGAGTCGGTAGGCTGGCGCCTCCACTTGCCGGGCACGGCCGTGGTCCTGTCATTCGGCAGACTAGATACTCCCATACCGTTCCACTCGTCCTGGCGGACCGTCGCTTTTTCTCCGAAAGCGGTAAGGCGCGACTTCATCCTCCACTGGAGTGCTGGCCGCTCCTCGGCCCTTTGCGCCCGCTCGATTTGCCGCACCCTGGTCTAGCCTTCGCGGCGCAACACGGGATCGGGGAGCAGGGCAGGTGGCGAGCATCGGCATCGTCGGCACGGGATTCGTGGCCGATTACTACATGCGCTCCCTGGCGACCGTGCCGGAGGTGACGGTCGTCGGGGCGTGGGACATCGATCGCGACCGGCTGCACGCCTTCCGCAAGTACTGGCGCGTCCCGGCCGCCGCGAGCCTCGACGACCTGATCGGCCGCCGGCCCGACCTGATCCTCAACCTGACCAATCCGGGCTCGCACTACGCCGTGAGCCTGGCCTGCCTGGAGGCCGGGCTGCCGGTCTACTCGGAGAAGCCGCTGGCCACCCGGCTGGACGATGCCCGCCACCTGCACAGGATCGCGACCGAGCGGGGCGTGATGCTCGCCTCGGCGCCGTGCAGCGCCCTCGGCGAGAGCGCCCAGACCGTCTGGAAGGCCCTGCGCGAGCGCGTCATCGGCACGCCCCGGCTCGTCTACGCCGAGATCGACGACGGCTTCCTGATCCGCGCGCCGCACACGACCTGGCGCAGCGAATCCGGCGCGCCCTGGCCGGTGCAGGACGAGCTGGCGGTGGGCTGCGCCCTCCAGCATGCGGGCTACTACCTGACCTGGCTGATCGCGATGTTCGGCTCGGTGACCCGGGTCGCGTCCGCCTCCGCCGACGTGCTGGGCCTGACCCTCGCCGACGGGTCCGCGGCGGCGCCGACCTATGCCTGCGCCTCGCTGTTCTTCGAGAGCGGAATGGTGGCCCGCCTCACCTGCTCGGTGGTCGCGCCGCACGACCACTCTCTCCGCATCTTCGGCGACGAGGGCATCCTGGAGGTCGCCGAGTGCTGGTCGAACGAGTCCGCCGTACGGGTGCGCCGCCGCCACGTGGTGCGCCGCCGCCTGATCGATTCTCCCCTCACCCGCCGCCTGCGCATCAAGACGCCGACCCACGCCAAGGTCAGGCGGAAGGGGGTGACGGCAATGAACTTCGCCCTCGGTCCGCAGGAGATGCTGGCGGCGCGGGCGGAAGGGCGGGCGAGCCGCCTCGACGCCGACCTCGCCCTGCACCTGACCGAGGTGGCCCTGGCGATCCAGACTGCCGGCAACGCCACCGGCCATCAGGTGATCGCCTCCCGGGCCGGGGCGGTGGCGCCGATGCCGTGGGCCCTGGTTTGAGGAGCCTTGGTTTGAGGGGCCTTGAGTTGAAGGAGCCTTGAGTTGAAGGAGCCTCGGGTTGAAGGAGCCTTGGGTTGAAGGAGCCTTGGGGTGACCGGACCTGGGTTGATCGGGCTGACGGCGCCCGTCCGGCATGCGAAAGGAGGCCTCAACCACCGGAGGATCCCACGATGCCGCTCTACGCCCTCGACACTGTCAGCCCGATCCTGCCCGAGGATGGCAGCGCCTGGATCGCGCCGGACGCCCACGTGATTGGTCGCGTGCGGCTCGGCCGCGAGGTCGGGGTGTGGTTCGGCGCGGTCATCCGCGGCGACAACGAGCCGATCACGGTCGGCGACCGCACCAACATCCAGGAAGGCGCGGTGCTCCATACCGATGCGGGCTTCCCACTGACCCTTGGGCAGGGCATCACGGTCGGGCACGGGGCCATCGTGCATGGCTGCACGATCGGCGACAATTCGCTGATCGGGATGGGCGCGACGATCCTCAACGGCGCCAGGATCGGCCGCAACTGCCTCGTCGGCGCCAACGCCCTCGTCACCGAGGGCAAGGAATTTCCCGACAACAGCCTGATCGTCGGGGCCCCCGCCAAGGCGGTGCGGGTGCTGGACGAGGCGGCGGTGGCGTCTCTGCGCGCCTCGGCCGACCGCTACGTCGCCAATGCGAAGCGCTTCGCGCAAGGCCTGCGGCGGGTGGACTGAGCGTCAAGGCCCGCGATCCGGATCGGCCCCGCGGCTCATGCCGCCGCATTCTCGCCGCCGGGCCCCTCACTGGTATGCTCGGCGAATTGCGCGATCGGGCCCGGGCGACCGAGGAGGTAGCCCTGCGCCTCCTGACAGGCCTCGGCGCCGAGGAAGGCCAGCTCGGCCGAGGTCTCGACGCCCTCGGCCAGGACCGGCAGCCCGAGGCCGCGCCCGAGGCCGAGCACCGCCCGCATGATCGCGGCGGTCTCCCGGTTGACGTCGACGGCGCGGATGAACGAGCGGTCGATCTTGATCTTGTCGAACGGGAAGGCGCGCAGGTTCGACAGCGACGAATAGCCGGTGCCGAAATCGTCCATCGCGATCCGCACCCCCATCGCCTTGACCCGCCGCAGGGCGGTGAGCGCCCGGACCGGGTCGCGCACCAGCGCCGTCTCGGTGATCTCGAGCTCCAGGCGGGCGGGCGCGAGGCCGGTGGTGAACAGCACCTCGTGCACCAGCTCCGAGAAGCCCGGGGCGTGGAGCTGGACCGCCGAGACGTTGACGGCGATGCGCAGGGGCTTCTGCCAGGAGGCGGCCTCGCGGCAGGTCTCGCGCAGCACCCACTCGCCGATCTGTAAGATGCTGCCGGTCTCCTCGGCGATCGGGATGAACAGGTCGGGCGGGACGGTGCCGCGCTCCGGATGGTGCCAGCGCAGCAAGGCCTCGAAGCCCACCACGACGCCGCTGTCGATCGCCATCTGGGGCTGGTAGACGACCCTCAGCTCGCCGCGCTCGACGGCGTGGCGCAGGTCATGCTCGAGGGAGCGGCGGTCGCGGATCTGCGCCGCGAGGACCGGCTCGAAGAACCGGTGCACGCCCCGCCCATGATTCTTGGCGCAGTAGAGCGCGGCATCGGCGTGGTTGAGCAGGGTCTGCCCGTCCTCCGCATCGGTCGGGCAGAGCGCGATGCCGATGCTGGTCGCCAGGATCGGCCCTCTTCCCGCCCGCTGGTTGCCCTCGCGGATCACTCGCAGGACCTCCTCGGCGATCCGGCCGGCCTCGTCCCGCTCGACGTCCGGCAGGAGGATCGCGAACTCGTCGCCGCCCAGGCGGGCCATCATGTGTCGCGGCCCCAGCACCGGCGCGACCCAGCGCGCCAGGGCCTGGAGGAGTCCGTCGCCCATGGCGTGGCCGTAGAGGTCGTTGACGTCCTTGAACCGGTCGAGGTCGAGGCAGAGCACCGCCACCAGCCGGCCGCCGGCCCGCGCCAGGGCGATCTCCTCGTCGAGGCGGGCGCGGAAGGTCGTCCGGTTCGGCAGGCCGGTCAGGGTGTCGTGATGGGCCAGGAACTGGATGTCGCGCTCGGCCTGGCGCCGCGCCCGCAGGTCGCGCACGGCGATGGCGCGGCAGGGCCGGTTGCCGACCGGGCGGCGGATCACCTCGACCGGCAGCGCCTCGCCGCCGGCACCGACGAGCTCGGCCTCGATCGCCCGGCCGTCCGGGCCGGCATCGAGGCGCGCGACCACCGTGTCGGGCAGGATCTCGCCGATCGGCCGGCCGGTCAGCGCCGCCGGCGCCCGCCCGATCAGCTCGGCGAGGCTGGTATTGACGGTCACGATGCGGCCGCCCTCGCAGATCGCGATGCCCTCCACCGCCGCATCGGCGAGGCTGCTCATCAGGTCCTGCGACTCGCGGCGGCGCCGGACGCGGCTGTCCAGGGTCAGGCCGAGGAAGGACAGGACGAGCAGCGTCAGGCTGGCGAAGCCGAGGGAGGCGGCGAACTCACCATCGAGCATGACCGGCTTCAGCCCGCCGCCCGCCGCGGCAAGGCCGACGGCATGCGGCAGCATCACGGCGCCGGACAGGCACAGGGCCCCCACGGCGCGGCGCGCCGGGCTCTCCCGCAGGCTGCAGCCCAGGGCGAGGCCGGACAGGACCATTCCGGCGACGCCGGACAGGACGAGGCCCGCGCTCCAGGCCGGCCCACCCGCCCCCGGCAGGCCCGCCGATACCGCGGCACCGACCGCCGCGAGCCCTAAGCCGATCAGGCCCCCGCCGAGGGCGGTGGCGACGCGCCGGGGCGCCGAGACGGCGGCCCGCAGGCCCGCCCCGGCGAGGAGCACCATGAGCACGAGGCCGAGCAACAGGGTCTCGCTGCCGCGCAGGATCTCGGCGGCGGGGCGGATCGAGGCCTGCGCGATGAACTGGCTCGCCCACAGCCCGAACCCGCCGGCGATGCCGGCAGCCGAGATCCAGATCCCCCGGCTGCTGCCGCTGGTGGCGCGGGCGTGCTGGAACAGGTCGATCATGGTGATCGCCGCGAGGACGCCGATCAGCAGCGCCAGACCGATGAGCCGCCCGTCATGCAGGGCGAGCAAGGTGTCGGCGGTCTGCAGCATGGGAGGTTCGCGGTCCAGCCTCGGCTCCCGACACCGTGACGGCGAGCCGGTTGCGAAGCGGTAAAGCATGGCGGCGGATTCGAGCGGCCCGGCCCGCGCGGCGTAGAATTGCACAGCTAATCTTGGGTCAGCGGCGATCGATCACCGGTCGCCGGCACGGATGGACACTCGGGCAGGACATTTGTCTCATCCTTTCGCCGCCGGCCTTTTCCCAAGGGAAAACCGCCCCGAATCCTCGTCAGGCGCGCGCAAGGACATCGTGCAAGGACAAGCGCAAGGCCGCCGCGCAACCGTCCGCTCAGCGCTCGTCGAGCTGCAGCCGCGTGATCGCGCAGCCCCGCGCCACGAGGTCCGCCGGACACAGATCGGGGAACAGGCCGGCGTAGCGGCGCACCAGGGCCGCCGCCAGGGCGTCGGCGTCGCGGATCGTCGGCAGCGAGACCCGGAACAGCTCCGGCGTCACCGCCGCCACCGGCACGCGCTGGCGCACCTCCACGCAGAGACCGGTCCGGAACCGGGTCGGGTCGAGGACCGGCAGTTCCTCGGGCCCGCCCGGCCGCCGGAAGCCGGGCCGCAGGATCGGCAGCAGGGCGTAGCGCAGGCCGGCGCGGTTGATCGTGCGCTCGAGGTTGAAGTGGACGAGGTCGCGGCCGACGCCCGCCAGCCCCGCAAAATCCGCCTCGTGCAGGCGGATCAGTGCGTCGACGCCGAGCGACACGGCGAGGTCGGCGACCGCGACGACGCGCTCGGCGGTGCCGTCCGCCACGGCGACCTGACGGCTGTTCGAGATCGGCAGCGGCACGGGCGTTCTACCGGAAGGCCGGCTCGTCGAAGCTTCGCAGCTTGCGCGAATGCAGTCCGTGGCGGTTGCGCCTCAGGGACTCGAGGGTCGCGAGCCCGATCAAGAGGTGCTCGCCGACCGCCCGCTCGTAGAAGGCGTTGGCGGCGCCCGGCAGCTTGATCTCGCCGTGCAGCGGCTTGTCGGAGACGCAGAGCAGCGTGCCATAGGGCACCCGCAGGCGGTAGCCCTGCGCCGCGATGGTGCCGCTCTCCATGTCGACGCCGATCGCCCGGGACAGGTTGATCCGCCGCCGTTCCTGCGACCAGCGCAGCTCCCAGTTGCGATCGTCGTAGGTCACGACCGTGCCGGTGCGCAGGCGCTGCTTCAGGGCCTCGGCCCGCTCGCCGGTGACGCTGGCGGCGGCCTCCTGCAACGCCACCTGGACCTCGGCGAGCGCCGGGATCGGCACGTCGGGCGGCACGACCTCGTCGAGGATCCGGTCGCGGCGCAGATAGCCGTGGGCCAGCACGTAGTCGCCGATGGTCTGCGACTGGCGCAGGCCCCCGCAATGGCCGACCATCAGCCAGCAATGCGGCCGCAGCACCGCCAGGTGATCGGTGATCGTCTTGGCGTTGGAGGGACCGACGCCGATATTGACCAGGCTGGTCCCCTGTCCGTCCCGCGCGACGAGGTGATAGGCCGGCATCTGGAAGCGGTGCCAGGGCGAGGCGGCGATCAGCGCGTCGGCCTGCGCGCCGGCGGCGTCCCCGGCCTCCACCGCGACGCCACCGGGCAGGACCAGGCGGGCATAGCGCTCGGGCTCGGCGGCCAGCGCCTTCAGGCCGACCCGCACGAACTGGTCGACGTAGCGGTGATAGTTGGTGAGCAGGATCCAGGGCTGGATCTGGCGCCAATCGGCCCCGGTATAGTGCACGAGGCGGCGCAGCGAGTAATCGACCCGCGGCCCGTCGAACAGGGCGAGCGGCCGGGGCTCGTCGCCGGCCTCCAGCCACAGGCCGTCGGCGATCTCGTCGCCGACGCTCGACAGCATCGGCGTCGGGAAGTAGCGCGCGAGGTCGCTCGAGGTGACGCCGCGGGCGAGCTCCGCCCCGGGCTCGACGACGTAGGGGTACGGGATCTCCTGGGCGCTCAGGCCCACCTCGATCGTGGCGCCGTAATCCTGCACCAGGGGGCGCAGCTGCTCGAGCAGGTAGGCGCGGAAATGCGCCGGCTGGGTCAGGGTGGTGGCGTAGACGCCCGGCCCCTGGAACTTCGCGGTGGCGCGGGTGATCCGCGGCAGCGGCCCGGTCGGGCGGTAGGTCAGGCGCAGCTCGGGATAGCGGAAGGTCAGCCGCTCGGCGGCGTCGGGGGGCACACCGTCCGCGAGGAAGCGGGCGAGCGCGTCCCGCAGGCTCCCGGTGGCGGCGGCGTGGAGCGCCGCCAGGCGGTCGACCGCCGTCTCGGGGTCGGCCACCGTCTCCATCGGTCTCAGCTCGTCGGCGAACACGGTCGATCGGTCTCCCTGATGCCCTGGCGGCCAGCCTATACTGGGTGGAGCGGCGGGGCGACCCGGATCCCGCCCTGATCGTGGGACGTCAGATGACGCAAGCGGATTTCGGCCCGCGGCCGGGCGAGGAGAGCATCGCCCTGCCGGAGGCGTTCGATGCCGGCCTCTACTTCGTCGGCCGGGTGCGCACGCCCTGGACCGAGCGGGCGGAGTGCCCGCGCAATTCGGCGCAATCGGACGCGGTCTGCACCCTGGAGGTCGATCCCCGCTTCGCCCCGGGCTTGCGGAGCCTCGAGGGCACCACCCACCTGATCGTGCTCTACTGGATGGACCGGGCGCCGCGGAACCTGGTGGCGCAGCAGCCCCGCCACGCGCCGGACTCTCGCGGCACCTTCGCGCTGCGCTCGCCGGCCCGTCCGAATCCGATCGCCGTCTCGGTGGTGGAACTCCTGGGGATCGACGGCGGCACCCTGCGGGTGCGCGGGCTCGACTGCCTCGACGGCACGCCGCTCCTCGACATCAAACCCTACTTCGCCTCGACCGATGCGCGGCCGGACGCCAGGGTCGGCTGGCGGGAGGCGGAGAGGGCGGCCGCTGTCAGCGGCCCCGCAGGCGGGCGAGCCGCGCCCTGAGCCAGGCTTTCGCGGCGTGCTGCCGCCGGGCCCGGGCGGCGATCCGCTCGGGCGCGGGCCCGCCCCGCGGCGAGACCACGATTTCGGCGATGCGGGTGCGCTCGGGGTAGAGGTCGTCGAGCACCGCGCTCGCCAGCGTCGCCGAATCGAGCCGGTCGGCGAACCGGGTCTCGTGCAGGGCCCGCACGATCTCGGCCTCGAGCAGCACGCCCGGGGCGAGCGCGCGCAACGCCTCGTCGTAGGCGGTCTTGAGCAGCGTCGCGGTGCCGCCGCAGACCAGCGCGAGGCTCGCGGCGACCACCCGCCCGTCGAGGCGCAGGAGGTCGGCCCGCGCCGTCACCGGCCCGCCGCCGGCCCGGAACAGGTCTTTCGCAAGGCCTTCGGTCTGCGGCCGGCAGGCGAGCGCGGTGCCGGCCCGCCCCTTCCAGCCGCGCCGCTCCAGATCGAGGAATGCCGCGACCGCGCCGGCCAGGTCCCCGTCCGGCCCGATCGCCTCGACCGTGACGATGCCGGCCTCGTCGAGGCGCCGGCGTCGCCGGCGCAGGTCCTTGAGCCGGCCCTTGTGCGGATGCTCCCTGAGGAAGATGTCGTGGCTCGCGCGCCGGTCGAGCACCGGGCGTGAGAAACCCGAGACCTCGGCGCTGCCCCAGCCGTCGCGGGCGAGCGCGGCGAGGAGGGGCGATTCGTCCGCCGGCAGGAGCGGCCACCACCACGGTTGCCCGAGCGTTCGCATCCCGGCGACGAGCGCCGCCAGGGCCGGGACGCCCTCCGTCCCGGCAACCACGAGGGGCGCCGTCACGGTGAGGTAGGGCGAGGCGAAGGGCCGGGCGATCCGGCCGAGCCCGAGGGGGCCGCGCCCCGTCCGGTAAGGCAGCAGCGCCAGCAGGTCCGGGCCGGCGCGCACCGCGAGGCAGGGCAGGTCCGCCGGGGCGAGCCCGTGGTCGCGATGCGCCTCCAGCACGCGGCGCGCATAATCGGGCGTCGGCCCGGCGGCACGGGCGACCAGGGCGTCCCAGGACGCGGGCTCGCGGCTCAAGGATGCGAGGGTCGTGATCTCGCAGGCCGGGGCCGCGACGGTCGTCGGGAGCGGGAATGCCGGCGCAGTCATCGGGCGAAGGCCGGCGTGACGAGGCCGAGGCGACGATAGGCGAGCCTCGCCAGGACGCCGCCGCGTGCGGCGGTCACGAGGGCGGCGGCGAGCGCCGCGCCGGTGAGTCCGAGAGGCGGCACCAGCGCCAGGGTGAGGAGAACCGCCGCGACGAGGAGCGCGACCGTGACGGCGGCGCAGGCACGCTCGGCTCCCAGCATGGTCAGGAGGTCTTCCGCCGGCCCGCAGGCAGCGGCGAGGCCGTGGCCGGCGACGAGGAGCGCGAGGAGCGGCAGGGCTTCGCGAAAGTCCGGCCCGAACAGGCCGAGCAGCAGCGGTCCCGCCGCCACGAGGGCGAGGCCGGTCGCGAGGGTGGCGAGCAGCGTCAGCCGCGCCCAGCGCCGGACCAGGGTTTCGAGCTCCGCCCGGTCGCCCCGCGCCTGCGCCGCGGCGAAACGCTGCGCCGTCACCGAGGAGGCGGCGTACTGGACGAAGACGACGAATTGCAGGAGCCGCGTCGCCGCGAAATAGGCGCCGACCTCCGCCGGCGGCAGCAGGAAGCCGAGAACCAGCACGTCGACGAAGTTGAAGCCCGAGCCGGCGAGATCGATCAGCGCCATCGGCAGGGCCGCCCGCAGCCAGTCGCGCCAGGGGTAGCGGGCGCGGGCCGAGGGCCGTTCGGCCCGCAGGCGCCGCAGCAGGAGCGTGGCCTGCATGGCGAGGGACAGGGCGGTGGCGGCGAGCGTGCAGGCGACGGCGACCGTGGCCTCGGCCGGCGCCCCGAACGCGACCGCCGCCAGCATCAGCGCCATGATCAGGCCCTGGCGCAGGAGGTAGGGCGGCGCCACGGCGAGCAGCGTCCAGTTGCGGCCCCGCGCCACGCCCTCGCAGAAATCCTGGAGCGCGAAGAGCGGCAGCACCAGCGCCGCCACGAGGAGCGGGCCGGCATGGTTGCCGGCGACGAGGCCGGGAACGAGCCAGAGGAGTGCCGCGCCGAAGCCCGCCAGGGCCGAGGCGGCCGTCAGCGAGAACACCGCTCCGAAGGCGAGGAAGCCGCGCTCCGGCCCGACGGCTCCTGTCGCCCGGTAGGTCGGCAGGAAGCGGCAGGCGGCCTGAGACAGGCCCCAGGTCGAGGCATGGCCCATGAGCGCGGTCCAGACCCAGATCGTGGCGAAGACCCCGTATTCCGTGCCGCCCATCAGCCGGGCCATCAGCACCTGGGCCACGAAGGCGCAGGCCGCGGCAACGATCCGCACGCCGAACACCGCGAGCGCGGTGCCGGCACCGCCACCCGCCTCGCCGAGAGCCGCCCCGGCCGCCATCCCGCCGCTCCTTCGCCGCGCGAGCCTCCGTGTTAGCGGATCGGCCTTGCGGGGGGGTTAAGTGGCGCGTCGCGAAACGACCGCCCCGGAACGGCCGCCTCCCGAGGCCGCCGCGGCCCGTCAGAGCGCGATGTCGATGCTTGCCGCCGTGCCCTTCTCGGCTTGCGCGTAAGCGATCTGCGCGCGCAGGTTCGACGCCATGGCGCGCACGATGCGCGAGCCGAGCCCGGTGCCGCGCGGGGTGCCGGCGCCCTGCCAGCCGACGCCGTCATCCGCCACGGTGAGGCGCAGGGTGTCGCCGTCGCGGCGGGCCGTGATGCGGATCTCGCCGGTCGCGCCCTCCGGATAGGCGTATTTGTAGGCGTTGGTGACCAGCTCGGTCACGATCACGCCGAGGGAGACCGCCTTGTCGGTCGCCACCTCGACCGGGGCCGCGTCGAGGAGGATGCGGTGGCGCTGGCCGGTGGCGTTCATCGCCCCGTCGAGATCCTCCACCAGGGTCGCCAGATAGGCGTCGACCGCCACCACCCGCACGTCGTCGGAGGTGTAGAGCCGCCGGTGGATGCCGGCGATCGCGGTGATGCGGGTCTGGGTCTCTTCGAGCGCCGCGCGGGCGGAGGCGTCGGTGACGGCGTTGGCCTGCATCCGCACCAGGGCCGCCACCAGGGCGAGGCTGTTGGCGACCCGGTGGTTGACCTCGCGCAGGAGCAGCTCGGCCCGGTCGCGGGCCTCGCGCACCTCGGCCTCGGCCCGCTCCTTCTCGCGCCGCGTGCGGTCCTGGAGCACGGCGGTCGCCACCGCCTCGGCCAGCAGCTCCCGGAAGTGGCCCTGAAGATCCTTCCAGACGTAGTCGACGGCGCCGGCCTTCAGCGCCGCCACGGCGACGCGGCTGTCTTCCGAGCCGGTGACGTAGATCACCGGCGGCGCCTCGGCGAGGGCGCGGATGCGCGGCAGGATGTCGAGGCCCGTCTCCAGCGGCATGTGGTGGTCGAGGGCGACCACGTCGAACCGCTCCGCCGCGATCAGCGCCAAGCCCGCCTCGCCGTCGGGGGCGTGCACCACCTCGCAGCCGCGGCCCGCCAGTGTGCGGGCGACCAGCCGCGCCAGTCCGGGATCGTCGTCGATGTAGAGCAGGCGGACCGGTTCGGTCACGATCAGGCGCTCTCCGGGACCTGCATCACCGAGAAGAACAGGCCGAGCTGGCGGATCGCGTTGGCGAAGCCCTCGTAGTTCACCGGCTTTGTGATGTAGACGTTGCAGCCGAGGTCGTAGCAGCGCTGGATCTCGCGCTGGTCGTCGGTGGTGGTCAGGATGACCACCGGCGAGCGGCGCAGATGCGGGTTCGACTTCACCTTCTGCAGGATGTCGATGCCGGTCATGTCCGGCAGGTTGAGGTCGAGGAGGATGAGGAGCGGCCGGCCGGCATTGATCTCGCCGCTGCCGTCGGGCCCGAACAGCGCGGCGAGCGCGGAGGTTCCGTCCCGGAACGACTCGATGACGTTGTTGACGCCTGCGCGGCGGATGTTCCGCTCGATCAGCCGGGCATGGCCCTCGTCATCCTCGATCATCACGATGTGTACGGCCGGCACCTGACGACTCCCCGTGGCGAAAACCCGGCTGCGCCGGGACGCCTGTCCCTTGCTCACGACACCGCGCCGAAAGCGGTCGTCCCAGGGAGACATGCTCCCGTCATACTCTCTAGACCATTTACCGCGGGCTTGGACACGCGGCTGGCGTAGAAAACGCCGAGACCCGGTTAACCTGGCGTTGCACCCCGCCGAGTCCAACTCACCCCTGGCGCAGCGGCAGCGTCACGCTGAAGGTGGTGCCGGCCCCGATCTCCGAGGACAGGTCGATCCGCCCCCCGAGCGCCCGCACCAGGGTCCGGACATGGGCGAGCCCGATCCCCTCCCCCGGCCGGTCCTGGGCGCCGGAGCGACGGAAGAGCTCGAACACCCGGGCATGGTCGCGGGCATCGATGCCGCGGCCGTTATCGGCGACCCGGAACACCGCGAGCCCGTCCGAGACCGACCCGGTGACCGCGATCCGGCCCGGCCGGTCCTTGGCCAGGTACTTGATCGCGTTGTCGATCAGGTTGCCGAAGATCTGCTCCACGGCGAGCCGGTCGGCGGTGATCCCCGGCAGATCGCCGATGGCGATGACCGCGTCCGCGGCGTCCGTCTGGTGGCGCTGCGCGTCGGCGAGGCCCTGGACCAGGGCGGTCATCGCCAGGGGCTCGGGCTGGAAGTTGCGCCGCCCCTCCCGCGACAGCTTCAGGATGGCGTTGATCAGGCCGTCCATCTTGGTGATCGCGGCCTTGATGAAGCTCACCGATTCGCTGAGGTCGGCGTCGATCCGCCCCGCCTCCGGGCGGCCCGCCAGGGCGGCCCGGATGTCGTCCTGGCTCGCCTCGATCTCGCTGGTGAAGCCCATGATGTTGACGAGCGGCGCCCGCAGATCGTGGCTAACGATGTAGGCGTAGCGCTGGATCTCCTCGTTCGATTCCCGGAGCGCGGTCTCGGCGGCGCGCTGCTCGGAGATGTCCGAATGCACGCCGACCCATTCGCGGATCGAGCCGTCGGGGTCGAGCACCGGCACCGCCTGGATCGCGAAGGTGCGAAACACCCCGTCGTGGCGGCGCACCCGGTGCTCGTGGGTGTAGCGCCGGCGCTCGGCGACCGCCGCGTTCCAGCTCTCGACGCTGGCGGCGCGGTCTTCCGGATGCACCGCCTCGGCCCAGCCGTAGCCGGCATATTGCTCCTGCGTCTGCCCGGTGAGCGCCGCCCAGGCCGGCTGGTCGCCGGCCATGCGGCCTGCGGCGTCGTTGGTCCAGAGCACGCCGCGCACCGCCTGGACGGCGGCGGCGAAACGGTCCTGCTCGCGCCGCACCGAGGCGAACAGCCGGGCATTGTCCATCGCGACCGCGGCCTGTCCGGCCAGGCCCTCGATCAGCGCCGCTTCGCGGGTGCCGAAGCGGTGCGGCTCGGGATGGCCGAACAGCAGAGCGCCGAGGATGACGCCGTCGCCCGAGACCACCGGCACCGCGAGGTAGCTGCGCACCGGCAGGTGGCCCTGCGGCATGCCGCCATGGCTGCCGTAGCGCGGATCCGCCGTCACGTCCTCGCTCAGCACCACCCCGCGGGCGGCGAAGGTGTGGCTGAACAGGGTCGTCACCCGGGGCAGGCCGAAGCGGGTGAAGGCCTCCCGCGGCGCGCCGGTGAGGCTGAGGAGCCGCCAATGCTCGGGACCGTCCGGGCTCTCCGGCACCCGCTCGAACAGGGCGCCGTAGGCCGCGCCGGTCAGGTGGGTCGCGGCCTCCACCACCGTGTCGCCGAGGCGCTGGCGGTCGAGCTCGCTCGCGAGCGCCGTGCCGAGGCGGTTCATCACCTCCAGGCGCTGGGTCTCGGCGCGCAGGGCCGCGGCGGCCCGCGCGCGCTCGGCCGCGCGCTCGCGCTGGCGCTGGGCAGCGCTCGCGATCTCGGCGCTCACCGCGGCGACCTCCGCCGGCACCCCGGCGAGGACGGGGGCCGCGCGGCCGGAGCCGAGGGCCACCGCCTGATCGCGCAGGGCCCGGAGCGGCGCCGCGATGCCGCGGGCGAAGGCCAGCGCCAGAACCGCCGCGATGGCGGCCAGCATGCCGCCGAGCGCGGCGAACCAGACGAGGGAGGCCCGCACCGGGGCCGCCAGCGCCTCCTCCGGCACTCCGACGGCGACGCGCCAATCCGGTACCCCGGCCCGCGCATAGGCGACGAAGAACGGGTCGCCCTCCATCGAGGCGCCGCGCCAGCTCCCCTCCGGCCCGGTGGCTCGGCGCAGATCGTCGGGGGCCTGCACGCCGGTGAAGCGCTCCGGCGCCCGGGTGCGGGTCAGGATCCGCTGGTCGCGGTCGATGACGCTCAGCACCCAGGCCTTCGGCACGCCGCCGGAGGCCAGCACGTCGCGGATCCGGTCCGTCGGCAGGGAGAAGGACAGGAGGTAGAGCACCGCGTCGCCGCCGCGGCGCATCACCGGCACCGTCACCCGGAACCGTCCGTCGACCACGCCCGAGACCGCAGGGCGGCCGTTGAGCGCGCTCGCATCGGCCGCGTCGAGGCGTTCCGCCATCGGTTCGGCGCCGAGGTCGATCAGGCGCCGCCCGTCGGCGTCGCGCAGGGTCGCCGGCAGGCCGCTGCGGCGGAGCAGCTCCTGCATCTGCTCGCGGAACGCCGTCACGTCGCCGCGCTGGAGCGCGTTGGAGAGGCTCAGGGCCTCGAGGGTGGCGACGAGGCTCGCCACCTCGCGGTCGACCGCCGCCGCCTCCATGCGGGCGCGGCCCAGGGCCTC
This sequence comes from Methylobacterium currus, assembly GCF_003058325.1. Classification (NCBI taxonomy): domain Bacteria; kingdom Pseudomonadati; phylum Pseudomonadota; class Alphaproteobacteria; order Hyphomicrobiales; family Methylobacteriaceae; genus Methylobacterium; species Methylobacterium currus. The sequence continues at coordinate 5,717,925 of NZ_CP028843.1, read as the reverse complement.
CGCCTCGAGGCGGTCCCGCGCCGCGCCGGCGAATTGCCACAGCACCACGCCGCCGAAGATCAGGATCGGCACCGCCAGACCGAGGGCGAAGACGACCAGACGGCGCATGATCGAGCCCGGACGCGCGCGTCCAGGCGGAGACGGGGCAGGCCCCGGCGGGGCCGCTTGGGCCTGCATCGGCATGGCGGTGGGTTCCTATTCGCCGGGTGCGACGTAGAGGTCCCCGCCCTGCGTCATGAATTCCGCCGATTTTTGGGCCATGCCGGCCGCCCGCTCCGCTTCGCTCAAGGGTGTGGCCTCGCCGACCACGGCGCTCGCCGCCGCCATGGCCAGCACGTCGGCGCGCAGGTCCTGGGTGATCTTCATCGAGCAGAATTTCGGCCCGCACATCGAGCAGAAATGCGCGACCTTGTGGGCGTCCTTCGGCAGGGTCTCGTCGTGATAGGCCCGCGCCGTGTCCGGATCGAGGGAGAGGTTGAACTGGTCCTCCCAGCGGAAGTCGAACCGGGCCCGCGACAGGGCGTCGTCGCGCAATTGGGCGGCCGGGTGGCCCTTGGCGAGGTCGGCGGCATGGGCGGCGATCTTGTAGGTGATGACGCCGGTCTTCACGTCGTCGCGGTTCGGCAGGCCGAGATGCTCCTTCGGGGTGACGTAGCAGAGCATCGCGGTGCCGAACCAGCCGATCATCGCCGCGCCGATGCCGGAGGTGATGTGGTCGTAGCCCGGCGCCACGTCGGTGGTGAGCGGGCCGAGCGTGTAGAACGGCGCCTCGCCGCACTCGGCGAGCTGCTTCTCCATGTTGACCTTGATCTTGTGCATCGGCACGTGGCCGGGGCCCTCGATCATCACCTGGCAGCCCTTGGCATGGGCGACCTCGGTGAGTTCCCCCAAGGTCTCCAGCTCGGCGAACTGCGCCGCGTCGTTGGCGTCCGCGATCGAGCCCGGGCGCAGGCCGTCGCCGAGGGAGAACGACACGTCGTAGGCCCGGCAGATGTCGCAGATCTCCTCGAACCGCTCGTAGAGGAACGATTCCCGGTGCCCGGCGAGGCACCAGCGCGCCATGATCGAGCCGCCGCGCGAGACAATGCCGGTGACGCGCCGGGCGGTGAGCGGCACGTGGGCGAGGCGCACGCCGGCATGGATGGTGAAGTAATCCACCCCCTGCTCGGCCTGCTCGATCAGCGTATCGCGAAACACCTCCCAATCGAGCTTGAGGGGATCGCCACCGACCTTCTCCAGCGCCTGGTAGATCGGCACCGTCCCGATCGGCACCGGCGCATTGCGCAGGATCCAGCCACGGATGTTGTGGATGTTGCGCCCCGTCGAGAGGTCCATGACCGTGTCGGCGCCCCAGCGGATCGCCCACACCATCTTCTCGACCTCCTCGGCGGCCGAGGAGGTCACGGCCGAGTTGCCGATATTGGCGTTGATCTTGACGAGGAAGTTGCGGCCGATGGCCATCGGCTCGAGTTCGGTGTGGTTGATGTTGGCCGGGATGATCGCCCGCCCGCGCGCCACCTCGTCGCGCACGAAGTCCGGCGTGATGAAGGGCGGGATGCTCGCCCCGAAGCTCTCGCCGTCGGCGAGCTTGTCCGCGGCCCCCGCCAGCATCGCCTCGCGGCACAGGTTCTCCCGGTGGGCGACGTAGATCATCTCCTCCGTGACGATCCCGGCGCGGGCGAACTCGTACTGGGTGACCCTCTGGCCCGGGGCGCCCCGGCGCACGGTGCGGGCGGCCGGGCACGGCGCCACCAGCCTGTCCGCGCTGGCGAAGCCGTTATCCTCTGGCTTCACCGCCCGGGGGGCGGTTGCCGCGTAGCCGCGGCCCGCGATCCAGCGCTTACGGATCTCGGGCAGACCGGCCGCGAGGTCGATGCGTGCATCGGCCTCCGTATAGGGGCCCGACGGGTCGTAGACCCGCACCGGGGCCTCGCGCGGATCGGAGAGCGCGATCTCCCGGTAGGGCACATGAAGGTCGGGGCGCTCCTGGGGCGAGGCGTAGGCCTTCACCGAGCCGGCGACGGGCCCCGTGGTGACGCTGTGCGGCAGATCTTTCGCGAGGATGGGTGCGTTCATGGATCTCTCCCGGGGAGACGATCCGGCCTCGGGGCGCGAGGACGCACGGGTCACGTCGGTCATGGCAGGTTCCCGTCCCTCCGCCGGTACGAACCGGATCAGGTTCAAGGGTCAGGACGCACGCTCGTCCAATCTCAGCCCCCGTCGGCGGGGCTCCCCTCGGTCACGGGGCGACTGTCCGGCGGGGCGCGAGGTTTGTCAATCGCAGGCCGGCGGCGGCGCTGCGGCATCCCGGCCGCGACCTTGAAACGCCCGGGCGCCGCGACCCAGATACGGACGGTTCTCCCCGCCATTCAGGAGCTGGCCTTGGGACGCCGAGAGCGGCGCTGGCGCGACGACGACCCCTCGACCCATGGCACCCATGCCAGCGAACCGGCGATCTGCCCGCTCTGCGAGCGGCCGATCCCGCCCGGCGCCCGCCAGAGCAAGCATCACCTGACGCCGAAGCTGAAGGGCGGCACCCATGGCGAAACGGTGCAACTGCACCAGATCTGCCACTCGGCGATCCATGCCCGCCACAGCGAGGCCGAACTGGCGCGTCGCCTCAGCGACGTCGAGAGCCTGCGGGCCGAGCCGGAGATCGCCCGCTTCCTCGCCTGGGTGCGCACCAAGCCGGACGATTTCCACACCGCGACGCGCCTGACCCGGACGCGGCGTGAGGCGAGGCGGAGCGTCCGGTAACGGCATCGACATCGTCGACGAGACGGTGAATCCGCGGTTGCGAGTTCTCGCGCGATTCGATCGGCCGATCCGGCTGCGATCTTTACGCCTCCCTGCGAGCCTTCGCGCCTTGTCCGTGGAGACGCCGATGTCCGCCCGCCCCAGCACCGAACCCGCCCTCTCGGTCCGGCCGGACGATCCGGTGCGCCCGCGCGGCGTGCCGGAAGCGGGCCGCCTCGCCTGGGTCGACGTCGCCAAGGGGATCTGCATCATCCTGGTGGTGATGATGCACTCCACCCTCGGGACCGGCGAGGCGATGGGGGCCGAAGGCTTCATGCACCACGTGGTGGAGTTCGCCAAACCGTTCCGGATCCCGGACTTCTTCCTCCTGTCCGGCCTGTTCGTCGGCCGCGTGATCGACCGCGACTGGCGGCTCTTCGCCGACCGGCGCATCGTCCACTTCGCGTATTTCTACCTGCTGTGGCTTCTGCTCCAATCGGCGGTGAAGTACGGCCAGATCACCGACGGGGCGGGACCCGGCGCGTTCCTCGCCCATCTCGCCTACGGGTTGATCGAGCCCTACTCGACCCTGTGGTTCATCTACCTGCTGGCGGTGTTCTCGGTCGCCGTGAAGCTGCTGCGCCGGGTCCCCGGCCCGGTGCTGCTGGTCGGCGCCGCCCTGCTGCAGCTCGCACCCATCCATACCGGCTCGACCCTGATCGACGAGTTCTGCGCCCGCTTCGTCTACTTCGTCGCCGGATACCTGTTCGCGGCCCGCATCTTCGCCCTGGCCGACTGGGTGCGGGCGCGGGCCGGCCTCGCGCTCGCCGGCCTCGCCGCCTGGGCGCTGATCGAGGGTGTCCTGGTCTTCACGCCGACCGGCCTGGCCTCGCACCCGACCCTGGCGGGCCTGCCGGGGTTGAGCCTGGGGCTCGGCGCCGCCGGGGCGCTGGCCATCGTGGCGACGGCGGCCCTGCTGACCCGGGCCGGTGGTCCCGTCACAGCCTTGCTCCGGGCCTGCGGCGAGCGCTCGATCGTGATCTACCTCGCCTTCTTCCTGCCGATGGCGGCGCTTCGCACCGCCCTCGTGAAGAGCGGGATCATCGCGGATGTCGGCCTCGTCTCGCTCCTCGTCACCGTGGCGGCGGTGGCCGTGCCTCTCGGGATCGAGCGGCTGGTGCGCCACAGCCCGGCCCGGTTCCTGTTCCGCCGGCCGGCCGCCTTCCACCTCGTCGGCGAGGAGCGCCCCGGCCCGGCTCCCCGCCTCGCCTCCGCCCCGACGACCTGACCTGCCGGCCTCGGGCCGGCTGAACCGGTTGCCGGACCTCAGCCGACAGCCTCATTCACGAGAAGCCGGGCTTCTCGGGGCCGAGGTCGCACGCTTCCTGCCCTGCATGCGGGCGGCCTCATCCGCCTCAGCGGCGGGCGGCGCGCGGCCGCACCAGACGGTCGAGGAAGTTCCCGATCTCGCGCCGGCGCCGCTCCGGCACCAGCACCTCGGCGGTGACGCCGAGGCGCCAGGCGAGATCGGGGCGTCCTTCCGGATCGTGATGCAGGTCGCGCAAGGAATCCGCGTAGGCCTGAAGCGAAGGCGCGTCCGGGCACAGGCCCGCCTCCACCACGCCCTGGGCCGACAGGCGCAGCATCGCCGCGACCTCGTCGAGGTCGAGCTCGGGATGGTACTGCGTGCCCCAGAACACCCCCTCGCCGAGGCGGATCTCGATCGCCTGGACGTCGAGGCGGTCGTTGCCGGCAAGGATGCGGGCGCCCGGCGGCGGTTCGATCACGGCGTCGTCGTGGATGGCCGGCGCGTCCCAGGCCGGCGGCCGGCCGTCGAGGAGCGGGTGCCCGGCTCCGGCTTGCGTCCGGCTGATGGCGCGGGCGAGCCCGAATTCCGGGCCCTTCGGGTTGCGGCCGGCCCGGCCCCCGGCGATCGTGGCCGCCACCTGCACGCCCCAGCACGAGCCGAAGACCGGAAGGCCGGCCTCGAGCGCCGCCCGCATCAGCTCGCATTGCCGCGTCACCGCAGGCCCGCCCTCCTCCACGTGCAGGGTCGAGCCGGTCAGCACCAGGGCATCGCATTCGGGAAGAGCGCGAGGCAGCACCATATTCGCATCGGCGGGGGCGACGAGATGGCAATGGGCGTCCGGCGCCAGGGCGCGCAGGATGCCCGCATAGGTCTCGGCCGAGGTCTTGTCGCAGACCGAGAGATGCGTCTCGCGGCCGGCCCGGTCGTTCCCGTCGGCCACCAGAAGGTGCAGCATGTCGGCTCCTTGATAGAGCCACCGCAACGCTCGCCCTGGTGCGCCGTTCCCGGCGCGGCTTGCCGCAGCCCGGCGGCCACAGCGCTAAGTCCCGAGGATCCTTCGACAAAGTTTCGGTTAACGGCCCTTAAACCCGCCTCAATTAACGTCTCTTGAGTGTCCTGCGCGGGCCGGCGACGCCTCGCGTGGGCCGGCGACGCCCCGCGCGGGCCGGCATGTCCGGGGGCGAAGGGGAACTCGGCAGGATGGCGAAGGGACGCGAGCGCAAGGGCCGGGTCGAGCCGCGCTTCGAGGCGGAGGGGCCCACGGACCCGGCAGCCCTCGACCTGCGCCTCTCGCGTGGGGACCGGGCGGGGGGCGGCGTGGCAAAAGGAACGTCCAAGGGAACCGGGAAGGCAGCCCCGAGGCGCGCGGCCGCAGCGGCCCCGCGGCGCCGGCGGCGCTCGTTCCTCGGGAGCCTCGTCTACGGCACGATGATCCTCGGCCTCTGGGGCCTGGTGGCGGTGGCCGGCATCGTCGCCTACCACGCCTCGCAGCTGCCGCCGATCGACCAGCTCGCCGTCCCGAAGCGCCCGCCCAACATCGCGATCCTGGCCGCCGACGGCTCGCTGCTCGCCAATCGCGGCGAGACCGGCGGCCGCACGGTGAGCATCCGCGAATTGCCGCCCTACCTGCCCCGGGCCTTCGTGGCGATCGAGGACCGGCGCTTCTACGGCCATATGGGCATCGACCCGATCGGCATCGCCCGGGCCATCGGCCAGAACCTGACCCGCCGCGGCGTGGCCCAGGGCGGCTCGACCCTGACCCAGCAGCTCGCCAAGAACCTCTTCCTGACCCAGGAGCGCACCGCCTCGCGCAAGATCCAGGAGGCGATCCTGGCGCTCTGGCTCGAGCACAAATACACGAAGGACGAGATCCTCGAACTCTACCTCAACCGGGTCTATTTCGGCGCCGGCGCCTACGGCGTCGAGGCGGCCGCGCAGCGCTACTTCGCCAAGCCCGCCAAGGAGGTGACGCTGGCGGAAGCCGCGATGCTCGGCGGCCTCGTCCAGGCGCCGTCGCGGCTGGCGCCCAACCGCAACCTGGCCGCCGCGCAGGCCCGCGCCGCCCAGGTGCTGGCGGCGATGCAGGAACTGGGCTTCGCGAAGGCCGCCGACGTGCAGGTGGCGCTCGCCCAGCCGGCGAAGCCCGCCCGGGCGAAGGGCGGCGGCTCGGCCAACTACGTCGCCGACCTCGTGATGGACGTGCTCGACGATTACGTCGGCAAGATCGAGACCGACGTCGCGGTGCAGACCACCGTCGATCCGGCGCTCCAGGCGGTGGCCGAGCGCGCCCTCGTCGACGAATTGAACCAGAAGGGCGGGCGCTACAACGTCGCTCAGGGCGCCGTCGTGTCGATGCGGCCGGACGGGGCGATCCGGGCCCTGATCGGCGGGCGCGACTACGCCCAGAGCCAGTTCAACCGCGCCACCACCGCCAAGCGCCAGCCCGGCTCGGCCTTCAAGCCCTTCGTCTACCTCGCGGCAGTCGAGCGCGGCCTGACCCCCGACACCGTGCGGGACGATTCACCCGTGAACATCAAGGGCTGGAGCCCGGAGAACTACTCGCGCAGCTATAGCGGGCCGGTCACCTTGCGCGACGCGCTCGCGCATTCGCTCAACACCGTGGCGGTGCGGCTCGGCCAGGAGGTCGGTCCGAAGGCGGTGGTGCAGACGGCCCAGCGCCTCGGCATCACGTCGCCGCTCCAGGCCAACGCCTCGCTCGCGCTCGGCACCTCGGAGGTCACGCCGCTCGAGCTCGTCGGCGCCTACGCGGCCTTCGCCAATGGCGGCATGGGCGTGATTCCCTACGTGATCGCCAGCGTGAAGACCGTCGACGGCCGCATCATCTACAAGCGTGCGCCCAGCGGCCTCGGCCGGGTGATCGACGCCAACGCAGTCGGCATGATGAACGCCATGCTGCACGAGGTCTTCGTCACCGGCACGGCGAAGAAGGGCGACATCCCGGGCTGGGACCTCGCCGGCAAGACCGGCACCACCCAGGACTTTCGCGATGCCTGGGCGGTCGGGTTCTCCGGCACCCTCGTCACCGGCGTCTGGCTCGGCAACGACGACGGCGAGGCGACCAAGAAGGTCTCGGGCGGCAACCTGCCGGTCGAGATCTGGAACCGCGTGATGACCGCAGCCCTGCGCGGCGACAAGCCGGTGCCCCTGCCGGGCGCGGCCCGCTGGCGCCGCAGCAGCGGCACCGCCGTCGCGGCGGCGGGCCCGGCCGAGCCGCAGACGCTCGGCGGCCTGATCGACACCCTCGTCGGCGGCGGCCAGCCGCCGGCGCGCCAGCCGGCGCCGCAGCGCGGCGGTCCGGCGCGGGAGGAGAAGAACTTCCTGGAGCGGATGTTCGGGATCGATTGAGGGGATAAGCCCCCGTCGCAACGGTGATCGCCGTGGGGTCCCCGAACCGGCAACCCGGCGCCGCCGTCCGGGATCCGTGCGCGAGGCGGCGGATGCCCCTGCATCCGCGGCGCTTGCCGAGCCCCAAGGCTCCGTGCTCCGCTGCCCCGTGCTCCGCTGCCCCGTGCTCCGCTGCCGCGACGCCGCTTCAGGACGACCCGATGCCCCCCTCCTCCGATCTCGTGACGATGCGCGCCACCGACCTCGCGCGGGCGATCCGCGACCGGGCCGTCTCGGCCCGGGAGGTGATGCAGGCCCATCTCGACCAGATCGCCCGCCACAACCCCGTGGTGAACGCGATCGTGTCGTTGCGCGAGCCCGACCTGCTGCTCGCCGAGGCCGAGGCCGCCGACCGGGATCTGGCGGCGAACGGCCCGCGCGGGCCGCTCCACGGCCTGCCTCACGCGGTGAAGGACCTCTCGGCCACCGCCGGGATCCGCACCACGCAGGGCTCTCCCCTGTTCCGCGACACCGTGCCGGCGACCGACGCGCTCCACGTCGCGCGGCTGAGGGAGGCCGGCGCGATCCTGATCGGCAAGACCAACGTGCCGGAATTCGGCCTCGGCTCGCACAGCACCAACCCGGTCTTCGGCGTGACGCGCAACGCCTATGACCCCGCGAAGGCGGGCGGCGGCTCGAGCGGCGGGGCGGCGGTGGCGCTCGCACTGCGCATGGTGCCGCTCGCCGACGGCAGCGACCATGGCGGCTCGCTGCGCAACCCCGCCGCCTGGAACAACGTGCTGGGCCTGCGCCCCGCCGCCGGCCGGGTGCCGGGCCACACCGACGAGGTCTTCCTGCCCCAGCTCGGGGTCGTCGGGCCGATGGCGCGGTGCACCGCCGATCTCGGCCTGCTGCTCTCGGTCCAGGCCGGCTACGACCCGCGCACCCCGAACGCGATCCGCCAGGATCCCGCGGGCTTCGCTGCCCCGCCGCCGCGGGAGCTGAAGGGCCTGCGCATCGGCTGGATCGGGGATTTCGGCGGTCACCTGCCCTTCGAGCCCGGCGTTCTCGACCTCTGCGAGGCCGGCCTCCAGGCGTTCGCGACCCACGGCGCCGCGGTCGAGCCGGTGCTGCCTGCCTTCGATCCGGAGGCGATCTGGCGCGCCTGGATCATTCTCCGGCAGTGGATCACCGGCGCCAGCCTCTCGGTCCACTGGCGCGACCCGGCCAAGCGCGCCCTGATGAAGCCGGACGCCGTCTGGGAGGTCGAGCAGGGCCAAAGGCTCTCGGCCTTCGACGTGCACGCCGCCAGCGTCACCCGCACCGCCTGGTACCAGTGCGTGCGCGGGCTGTTCGAGCGCTTCGACGTGCTGGCCCTGCCCGCCGCGCAGGTCTTCCCGTTCGAGGCCGGGGAGACCTGGCCGCGCCGCATCAACGGGCGCGCGATGGACACCTATCACCGCTGGATGGAGGTGGTGGTGCCGGGCACGATGTCCGGGTGCCCGGTGATCAGCCTGCCGGTCGGCCTCAACCCGGCCGGACTGCCGATGGGACTCCAGCTCATCGCCCCGAACCACCAGGAGGCCGATCTGCTCGCCATCGCGGCAGCCTACGAGGCCGCGACGGGCTTCGACCGGACACTGCCTCCTGCCCTGCGCGGCTGATCACGGCGGCGTGAACGGCCTAGGCGTCCTGCTCTGCTTGCCGCCTGTGAGAGCTGCCGGCATACATGGCGAGCAACAAGCTCGGCCACGCCTGAAATGGCCGACACGGAGGACACCCCGATGAAGCCCTTCCTGATGGCGGCTCTCGCCGCGAGCGTGTCTTTCGCGGGCTCGGCCCTCGCGCAGGACGCCACCGCCGGCGACACCAAGGCCAAGGTCGACAACCTGGAGAAGCTCGGCAGCTTCAAGCAGACCGGCGTCGCCGAGCCGCCGCCGATCCCGCAGACCGGCCGGCGCGCCGACGCGATCAACCGCACCCTGCAGAAGATCAAGGTGCCGGACGGCTTCAAGATCGAGCTCTACGCCGTGGTGCCGGATGCCCGCGCCATGGCGGTCGGCCCCAATGCCGGCGTGGTCTTCGTCGGGACCCGCAAGTCCAAGGTCTACACCGTCACCGACCGCGACAAGGACCGGGTCGCCGACGAGGTGAAGGTCTACGCGCCGGGCGTCGACTTCAAGATCCCGAACGGCGTCTGCTTCTCCCGCGACGGCGTCCTGACCATCGTCGAGCAGAACCGGGTGCTGGCCTTCCCGGCGGCCGAGTTCTTCTACGAGGGAACGGACGGCCCGGCGGTCGTCGTGGTCAAGCAGGGCGAGCTGATCCCGCCGGGCGAGGAGAGCTACAACCACACCGCCCGGATCTGCCGCATCGGGCCGGACGGCAAGCTCTACGTCTCGCTCGGCCAGCCCTACAACGTGCCGCCGAAGGACAAGGCCGACCTCTACGCCAAGACCGGGATCGGCGGCATCATCCGCATGGATGCCGACGGCAAGAACCGCGAGGTCTACGCCACCGGCATCCGCAACTCGGTCGGCATGGACTTCGCCCCCGACAAGACCCTGTGGTTCACCGACAACCAGGTCGACGGCATGGGCGACGACCAGCCCCCGGGCGAGCTGAACCAGATCACCAAGCCGGGCCAGAACTTCGGCTTCCCGTGGTATGGCGGCGGCGGCGTCCGCACGGTCGAGTACAAGGACGACAAGGTTCCGGCCGACGTCGTGCCGCCGAAGGCGGAGCTGCCGCCCCACGCCGCCGATCTCGGCATGATCGTGTACAAGGGCAAGCAATTCCCGGACAAGTACCGCGGCGGCATCTTCACCGCCGAGCACGGCTCCTGGAACCGCACCACGCCGATCGGTGCCCGGGTGATGTTCGTGCCGGTCAACAAGGACGGCACCGCCGGCAAGCCCGAGCCCTTCGCCGAGGGCTGGCTGACCGAGGGCGGCGAATATCTCGGCCGCCCGGTCGACGTCGCGACCCTGCCCGACGGCTCGCTGCTGGTCTCCGACGACACGGCGGGCGCGATCTACCGCATCTCCTACGAGAAGTAGCGTTTGTTCAAGGGGGCGGTCCTCGGGCCGCCCCTCCCCCTCAGGAGACGCCCATGACCCGCTCCCTCGCCCTCCTGCTGCTGCTTGCCGCGACCGTTCCGGCCGCCGCCGGGGACGCCAAGGCCGGCCGGGCCAAGGCGGTGGGTTGCCAGGCCTGCCACGGCCTCGACGGCCTCTCGAAGCTGCCCGACGCCCCCAACCTCGCCGGCCAGGTCGAGCCCTACCTCGTCAAGGCGCTGACGGAGTTCCGCAATGGGACCCGCAAGAACGAGGTGATGTCGGTGGCGGCGCAGGATCTGTCGGATGCCGACATCGCCAACTTGGCCGCGTATTACAGCGGGATCCAGATCGATGTGGTGCCGCCGGGATAGAAGCCGATCAAACCCGCGCGAGACGTGCCGAACGGACCTTGCCGGTGCCGCAGAACGGACCGGGCTCATCGCCGAGTGGCGCTGCGTCCTCTCCCCGGCACGCGCGCCGCGCATCCGTCTTCCGTCCAGTTCAGCACGGCGAGGCGCTGTGGCGATGCACGTCCAGCCTCCTCGGGCCCGCCCGGGACCTGCGCCTGTGCGCGTACGGACTTAACGGCTTGCAGGCCTTGCACCTGGCGGTGGTCCCGGCTCATCGCCGTCTCGGGGGAGGCTGCGTTCCCCACCGCGAAGACTCGTCGCGCGCGGGAGCCGGTGAGCTGTCCTGGACGGGTACGGATCTGTTGCCCCTGGCGCCATTCAGCCTGGACGACCTGCATGCGCGGGCGCTCGACCCTCGTCGAAGCAGGTCCCCTGGAGGCGCGCGGCGACGGCTGGCGGGCCGTCCCAAGTGGAGGAGAGCCGTGGGACGGCACCGGCCCACCTGGGCGCAGCACCCCCGTCCTGCCCGGCGATGCCGCGCCGCCACAAGCCTGGCCATAACTGCCTGAGCGCGGGTAGCCGGGCCGGGGGCGGATGCGCTACTCTGGCCTCCCGCGCCCGGGAGGTCTGCAACCCGATGCCGATGCCGTTGAGCCGTACCCGGCCCGCCGTGTCCGCACGGGCCTCCATCGTCCTGTGGGCCGAAATGCCCTCAAGGGCGTCGTTTTCCCGGACCGCAATGTCCGTCCGGTCCGAAGTGTTCGCCGGATGACGTTCGTGTCCCCCGTGCCCGGCGGCGCTCCGCAGCGGGTGCTGATCTACTCGCACGATACGTTCGGGCTCGGCCACCTGCGCCGGGCGCGGGCCATCGCGCATGCCCTGGTGGCGGGGGCGCCGGAGCGGCGGGTGGTGATCCTGTCCGGCTCGCCGGTGAGCCACGCCTTCCGGTTCGCCCCCGGGGTGAGCTGCCGGCGCCTGCCGGGGGTGACCAAGCTCGCCAGCGGCGAGTACCAGAGCCTCGGCCCCGGCCACGGCCTCGACGAGGTGGTGGCGACCCGCGCCGCCCTGATCCGCCACGTCGCCGAGCGCTTCGCCCCCGACCTGTTCCTCGTCGACAAGGAGCCGGCGGGCTTCCACGGCGAGGTGCTGCCGGCGCTCCACCGCCTCAAGGCCAGGGGCTGCCGGCTGGTCCTCGGCCTGCGCGACGTCCTCGACGATCCGGCGCTGCTGGCGCCCGAATGGGAGCGCAAGGGCGCCCTCGCCGTGCTGCCCCTCTACGATTCGCTCTGGGTCTACGGCCTGGAGGAGATCTACGCTCCCCTCGACGGGCTGGCGCTGCCGGGGGGCGTCGCGGAGCGCCTGACCTATACCGGCTACCTGCGCCGCGACGCCCCCGACGCCGCCTTGCCCGACGCGACGGCGGAGGAGCCGTTCCTCCTCGTCACCCCGGGCGGGGGCGGCGACGGGGTCGAGCTGGTCGAGGCGGTGGTGCGGGCCTACGAGGCGCAAGGACTGGAGCACCGGGCGCTGGTGGTGTTCGGCCCGTTCTTCCCCGCCGCCGAGCAGGCGGCGCTCAGCGCCCGCATCGCCGCCCATCCGCGACTCGCCTCCCTGGATTTCGACGCGCGGCTGGAACGGCTGATGCGCCGGGCCGCCGGCGTGGTGGCGATGGGCGGCTACAACACCTTCTGCGAGATCCTGTCCTTCGACCGCCCAGGCCTGATCCTGCCGCGGGTGCGGCCCCGGCGCGAGCAGCTGATCCGCGCCCGCGCCGCCGCCCGGCTCGGCCTCGTCGGGGTCATCGAGCCCGGGGAGGACGAGGACACCGCCCGCATGGCCGCGGCCCTCGCCGCCCTGCCCCACAATCCGCCCCCCTCGTCCCGGCCGATACCCGGCCTCCTCGACGGCCTGCCGGCGATCCGCCGCCTCGCCGCCGCGGCGGACGCCGCCTGCGTGGCCGCCGAGTAAGCGACCTGTCCCGAGCGACCCCTTTCATGCCCCCGCTTCGCATCGCCGTCCTCGTCAAGGGCTATCCGCGCCTGTCCGAGACCTTCATCGCGCAGGAGCTGCTCGGCCTCGAGGCGCGGGGCCTGGACCTGACGATCTGGTCCCTCCGCCAGCCGCATGACGGCGCCGTGCACCCGATGCACCGGCAGATCCGCGCCCCCGTCGCCTACCTGCCGGAATACCTCTACCAGGCGCCGCTCCGGGTGCTGCGCGGGGCGCTCGCGGCCCTGCGCCGGCCGGGCCTCCTCCCGCTCCTGAAGCTCGCCTGGCGCGACCTCGCCCGCGACCTCACGCCCCATCGCGGCCGGCGGCTCGGCCAGGCCCTGGTGCTCGCCCGCGAGCTGCCGGCCGAGATCGCGCACATCCACGTCCATTACCTGCACACCCCGGCCTCCGTGGCGCGCTACGCCGCGCTGCTCACCGGGCGGAGCTGGAGCGCCTCGGCCCATGCCAAGGACATCTGGACCACGCCGGACTGGGAGCTGTCGGAGAAGCTCGACGATGCGCGGCTCTCCTTCGCGGTCACCTGCACGGCCGCCGGCGCGGCGCGGCTGCGCGAGGTCTCGAGGAATCCGGACCGGATCTCGCTCGTCTATCACGGCCTCGACCTGTCGCGGTTTCCCGAGCCCCCGGAAACCCGTCCGGCCCGGGACGGGTCGGACCCGGCCGATCCTCTCAGACTCGTCACCGTCGGCCGGGCGGTGGCGAAGAAGGGCTTCGACGACCTCCTCGACGCGCTCGCCGCGCTTCCGCCCGACCTGCACTGGCGCCTCGCCCATATCGGCGGCGGCGAGGCGCTGGCGGCGTTGCGCGAGAAGGCCGCCGCCCTCGGCCTGTCGCAGAAGGTGATCTTCCTGGGCGCGAAGCCCCAGCCCGAGGTGGTGGCGCTGCTGCGCGAGGCCGACCTGTTCGTGCTGCCGGCCAAGCGCGCGCCGTCGGGCGACCGCGACGGGCTGCCCAACGTCATCATGGAGGCGGCCTCGCAGGGCCTCGCGGTGGTCGCCACCGACTTCGCGGGCATACCGGAATTCCTTCGCGACGGCATCGAGGGAAGGCTGGTGCCGCCGGGGGACTGGGGGGCGCTCTCGAACGCCATCAACCTGCTCGCCCGCGACCCCGCCGAGCGCAGCCGCCTCGCGGCCGCCGCGCTCGCCCGGCTGCGGGCGGAGTTCGGGGCCGAGGCCGGCTTCGAGACCGTGGCGTGCCTGCTCAACGGGGCGGCCAAGGGGGCGGCCAAGGGGGCGGCCAAGGGGGCGGCCAAGGGGGCGGCAATGCGATGAGCCGGGTCGCCTTCTACGCACCCCTCAAGGCTCCCGGCCACCCGGTCCCCTCCGGCGAGCGCACGATGGCGCGGCTGCTCCTGCGGGCGCTCGCGGCGGCGGGGTTCGCGCCCGAACTCGCCAGTGCCCTGCGCACCCGCGATCCCGACGGGGCGCAACACCCGGTCCTGAAGGCGGCGTCGCTGGAGGAGGCCGGGCGGCTGATCGCGGCGTACCAGGCCGATCCGCCCGCCCTCTGGTTCACCTACCACGTCTACTACAAGGCGCCGGACTGGATCGGTCCGGCGGTCTCGCGGGCGCTCGGCATCGCTTACGTGGTGGCGGAGGGGTCGCGGTCCCCCCGGCGTGCCGCCGGCCCGCACGCCCTCGGCCATGCCGGCGCCGAGGCCGCCCTCGACGCGGCGGACCTGATCCTCGTCATGAACCGCCGCGACCGGCCGGCCCTCGAGGCGGCGCGGCCGCGGGGACAGGTGCTCGCCGACCTGCCGCCCTTCCTCGACCCGGCGGAGTGGCCGGTGACCGACGCGGCACGGGCGCCCGGCCCTTTGCGCCTCGTCACCGTCGCGATGATGCGGGAGGGCGACAAGCTCGCCTCCTACCGCCTGCTGGCCGAGGCCCTGGGCCGGATCGGCGATCGTCCCTGGACCCTCGACGTCGCCGGAGACGGCCCGGCCTCGGAGGCGGTCGCGGCCCTGCTCGCGCCGTTCGGCGACCGGGTGCGCCGGCACGGCAGCGTCGCGCCCGCCGGCCTTTCGGGGCTCTACGGCGGCGCCGACCTGCTGGTCTGGCCTGCCGTCAACGAGGCCTACGGCATGGCCCTTCTGGAGGCGCAGGCCCATGGCTGCCCGGTCGTGGCCGGCGGCTATGGCGGCGTGCCGGACGTGGTGCGCGACCGCGTGACCGGCCGGGTGACGCCGCCCGGCGACGCCGCGGCGCTCGCCGCCGCGATCCACGGCCTCGCCGAGGCGCCCGGGACCCTTGCGGCGATGCGGGATGCGGCCCTCGCCTTCGCCCGCGAGGAGCGCGGCCTGGACGCCGCAGCCGCCCGCCTGCGCGCGGCGCTCGCCCCGCTCCTGGGGGATCGCCCGAGGGATCACGCATGAGCCGGATCCTGATCGCCGTCACCCACCTTCTCGGGGCCGGGCATCTCACCCGGGCGGCGGCTCTGGCGCGGGCCTTCGCGGGCGCCGGCCATACCGTGACGCTCGTCTCCGGCGGCCTGCCGGCCGTGCTGCCCGGCCTCGACGGGATCCGACTGGTGCCGCTGCCGCCGGTACGGATCACCGGCACCGCCTTCACGGCGCTCCTCGATCCGGAGGGCGCACCGGTCACGGCGGAGCGCCTGGCGGCCCGGCGCGACGCCCTGCTCGCCGCCTTCGCGGAGGCCGGTCCCGACGCGGTCGTCACCGAGCTCTATCCCTTCGGCCGCCGGGTGCTGGCGCCGGAATTCGAGGCCCTGGTCGAGGCCGTGCGGAGGGCCTCGCCCCGTCCCCTGCTCCTTGCCTCGATCCGCGACATCCTCGCGACCCCGAGCCGGCCGGAGCGGATCGCCGCCACCCACGCACGCCTCGATGCCTATGACGGCGTGCTCGTCCACGGCGATCCCGCCTTCCTGCCCCTCGACGCCTCGTGGCCGGTCGATGGCGAGGTGGCGCGGCGCCTGCGCTATACCGGCTATGTCGACGAGGCCGGGGCGGCGCCGGCCCCGGACGGTCCCCGCGCCGGCATCGTGGTCTCGGGCGGGTCCAGCGCCGCGGGGCTGCCGCTCCAGGAGGCGGCGGTGGCCGCGGCGGCGCTGACGCCCGGCCTGTCCTGGCGCATCCTCGTCGGCCGCGCCGTGCCGGAGCCCGCTTTCGCCGGGTTGGCCGCGGCAGCGCCCACGAATGCGGTCGTCGAGCGGGCGCGGCCGGATTTCCGCGCGCTGCTCGCGCGCGCCGCCCTGTCGGTGAGCCAGGCCGGCTACAACACCGTGCTGGACCTCCTGCATGGTGGCTGCCCGGCCCTGCTGGTGCCGTTCGAGGCCGGCCACGAAACCGAGCAGCGCCTGCGCGCCGAGACCCTGGCCGCCCACGGCCTCGCCCGGGTGCTGGCGGAGAGCGAGCTGACGGCGGAGCGCCTCGCGGAGGCGGTCCTGGCCGCCCCGCCGCCGGGCGCCGATCACGCCATCGCGCGGGACGGGGCGCGGCGGAGCGTGGCGATCGTGGAGGAGATGCTGAGAGGGGCGAACCGGGGCGGGCGGACGCCATCCTCGCAGGATGCGGCGCCGGCCGCCCCTCTCCCCGCGGGCGGCGAGAGGGCTGCTGCCCACACGTCGGGTCAGCGGCGAGCCCGCAGGGCGAGGGTGAGGGGGGGGTCCGGAGAAGTCTCATCCGGAGATACCCCCTCACCCTTGCGCCGGCTGCGCCAGCGCTCGCCGCCCCTCTCGATCTCACGCCCCTCATCGACGCCCTCGCCCGCGCCGGGGAGGAAGGCCGCACCACCACCCTCTGGTGGCGCGACGACGACGCGGTCGCCCACACCCCCGCCCTCGACCGCCTGCTCGCCCTGGCGGCCCGGGCCGGCTGGCCGGTGGCCCTCGCGGCAGTGCCGGCCCGGGCCGAACCGTCGCTGGCGGCGCGCGTCGCCGACGAACCGGGCGTCGACCTCCTCGTCCACGGCCTCGCCCACACCAACCACGCGCCCGCCGAGGCCAAGAAGGCGGAGTTCGGCCCGCATCGCCCCCTCGCGGTCATACAGGCCGATGCCGCAGCGGCCCTGGCCCTCGCGAAAAGCCGCCTCGGTCCCCGCCTGCTGCCGGTGCTGGTGCCGCCCTGGAACCGCATCGCCCCCGACCTGCCCGCGACCCTGCCGGCCCTTTCCTACCACGGCGTCTCGGCGGCCCGTCCCCTGCCCCCGGTGCCGGGCCTCGCCCAGGCCCATGCCGCCCTCGATCCGGTCGCCTGGCGCTCCGGCGGCGGGCTCGCCGATCCGGCGGTCCTCGTCGCCCGGGCCGCCCAGGCGGTGACGGAGGGCGATCCCATCGGGCTCCTCACCCACCATCTCGTGCAGGACGAGGCGACCTGGCGTTTCTGCGAGCGTCTCCTCGACCTCCTCGCCTGCCACGCCGCAAAATGCCGGGCGTTGAGACTATCGCGTGCCGCCGCTTTGTTTGCGCACACGGCGTCGCCCGTGTCACACATGGACCCTATCTCCTGTGAAGATCCGGGGATGCTCCCGCCCCGAGAGGACCGCACGGCACCAGGATGACGGCACCGCTCCTGTCGATCCGCGACCTCAGGGTCGATTTCACGACCGATTCCGGCGCGTTCCGGGTGGTCGACGGCCTGTCCCTCGACGTGCCGGCGGGCCGCACCGTGGCGCTCGTCGGCGAATCCGGCTCGGGCAAGTCGGTCACCGCACAGGCCATCCTGCAGATCCTGCCCAAGGTGGCGCGGATCACGGGTGGCAGCATCCGCCTCGCCGAACCCTCCGGGCCTCCGGGCGGCATCGACATCGCGGCCCTCAAACCCGATTCCGCCCGGATGCAAGCCCTCCGCGGCGGGCGGATCGCGATGATCTTCCAGGAGCCGATGACCTCGCTGTCGCCGCTCCACACGGTCGGCGACCAGGTTACCGAGGCCCTGCGCCTGCACGCCGACGTCTCGGCCGACCAGGCCAGGGCCCGGGCGATCGAGGTCTTCGAGCGCGTCGGCTTCCCGGATCCGCAGCGGGCGCTCGTCACCTACCCGTTCGAATTGTCGGGGGGCCTGCGCCAGCGCGCGATGATCGCGATGGCGCTCATCACCCGGCCCGCCCTCCTCATCGCCGACGAGCCGACGACCGCCCTCGACGTCACCACCCAGGCCCAGATCCTGGAGCTGATGCGCGACCTCCAGGCAGAGACCGGCATGGCGATGCTGCTCATCACCCACGATCTCGGCGTCGTCGCCAACATGGCCGACGACGTGGTGGTGATGTATCGTGGCCGGGTGATGGAAGCGGGCTCGCGCGAGGAGATTTTTCGCCGTCCCGGCCACCCCTACCTCAAGGCCCTGATGCGGGCCGTGCCACGCTTCCACATGGCGCCCGGCGAGCGCCTGACCCCGATCCGCGAGGTGAAGAGCGCGGTGCTCGCCCGCAAGGCCGGGGAGCCGCACCGGCCCGATCCGGACGGGCCGCTCCTCGCCATCGAGGAGGTGCGCAAGTCCTTCACCCTGCGCTCGGGCTGGTTCAAGGGGAAGACCCGCACCATCAACGCCGTCAACGGCGTCTCGCTCAAGCTGTATCCGGGCCGGACACTGGGCCTCGTCGGCGAATCGGGCTGCGGCAAGACCACGTTGTCGAAGGTGGTGATGCGGGCCCTGCGCCCCGATGCCGGCACCGTCACCTTCGACGACGGCTCGGGCCGGGGCCCCCGCGACGTCTTCGCCCTCAAGGACCGCGAGCTGAAGGATTTCCGCCGCGCGGTGCAGTTCGTGTTCCAGGACCCGTTCTCGTCGCTCAACCCGCGCATGACGGTCTACGAGCTCTTGACCGAGCCCCTGCGCATCCACGGCATCGGCACATCCGACGAGCGCTATGAGCGGGCGAAGGAACTGCTCGACATGGTCGGGCTCGATCAGTCGTCCCTGCGCCGTTACCCGCACGCCTTCTCGGGCGGCCAGCGCCAGCGCCTCGGCATCGCCCGGGCGCTGGCCCTGAAGCCCCGGGTGCTGCTCTGCGACGAGCCGGTCTCGGCCCTCGACGTGTCGGTCCAGGCCCAGGTGCTCAACCTCTTGAAGGACCTCCAGGCGAGCCTCGGGGTCTCTTACCTGTTCGTCTCCCACAACCTCGCGGTGGTCGACTACATCGCCGACACGATCGCGGTGATGTGCCGGGGCTACATCGTCGAGGAGGCGCCGAAAGCCGCCTTGTTCAAGAACCCGGCCCACCCCTACACGAGGGCGCTGCTCGCCGCGGTGCCCGAGCCCGACCTCGACCACCCCCTCGACCTCAAGCTCCTGATGAGCGACCGCTTCTCCGACCCGGCGAGCTGGCCCGAGCCCTACCGCCTCACCGGCGGCGCAGCCGGCACCATGACCGAGATCGAGCCCGGGCATTGCGTCCGGGTCGCCGGGCCGGTGCTCCGGCAAGCCGCCTGACCTGTTTCGACGAGACTCCGATGTCCCACGGCGCCGCCCTCCGTCCCCACCCCTTCGTCGAGCGGCTGCGCCGCCGCTTCCTCGGCCGCCTGTTCGACCGCCTCGGCTACGACCTCGTCCCGGCGGTGTCCGACTGGACCCACCGCCCGCTCTCCGGGCCGGAGACGGACGCGCTGATCGCGGCCGCCGCCGCGCGGCTCGACCACGACCTCGCCGCCTCCGGCCTCAGCCTGCCGGGCGGTGCCGCTCCCGCGGTGGCGGCCTTCTGGGATCTGATCGCCTCGGCACCCGTGGCGCAGAAGCGCGGCGGCAACGGCTTCAACGGCGCGCTCCAGCTCTACGTGCTGATGCGGGCGCTCAACCCTGAGGTGATCGTCGAATCGGGCGTGTTTCGTGGGCTCACCACCTGGGTGATGCGCCAGGCCTGCCCTCAGGCCGAGATCTTCTGCTTCGACCCCGACCTTTCAGGGCTACGCTACCGCGACGCACGCGCCCGCTACCATGCCGGCGACTGGTCGGCGGCGAGCCTGCCGCGCCTCGAGGCGGACCGGGCGGTCGGCTTCTTCGACGACCATATCAGCCAGGCCCGGCGGGTGCTGGAAGCGCGCGAGCGCGGCCTGACGCGGCTGATCTTCGACGACGACGCCGCGGCGCACCGGCTCCATGCCCATGGCGGCCCCGCTTTCCCGACCATCGCGATGCTGATAGCGCCCCGCTCCGGCGAGCCGGTGCGCTGGCGCCGCAACGGCCGGGAATTCGTCTACCGGCCCGACGACCCGGAGGCGGACGCCGCCCGCAGGGCGATCGCCGCCACCCACGCCTTCGACGACCTGCACGCCGCGACCGGCTACTCGCCCACCCGCCTCACCTGGGTGCGCCTGCACGGGAGGGACGGGACATGACGGTTCGGTTCGGACGTTTTTTCCTGAACGCTGCCGCTGCTGAACCCTCCCCCCTCCGCGGAGGAGGGCGGCCTGCGGAGCAGGCCGGACGAGGGGACGCCGCTTCCGGAGAAGTCGCGCGCATCATGGGGGGCGCCACGTCCTGCGCCGTCGCGCTGCCCCTCCCCCGCCCGGCGCACGAGTGCTTCGCATCCGCAGCCGGGCACCCTCCCCCGCGGAGGGGGGTGGGTTGGGCGAGCGCTGCCCTGACCGTCCTCTTCTTGCTCGTCAGCCCGGCCCTCGCCGCCGAATCCGCCGCCGACCGCCTGCCCAAGCAGCCCCTCGTGGTCGACCTCGCCGCGCAAGGCCGCCAGCTCGGCAAGCCCGGCGGCGACATCGTCACCCTGGTCTCGAAGGCCCGGGACATCCGCTACATCTCGACCTACAGCTACACCCGCCTCGTCGGCTACGACGAGAAGCTGACCCTTCAACCCGACATCCTGGAAAAATTCGAGAACGACGGCGACCGGATCTACACCTTCACCTTGCGCGAAGGCCATCGCTGGTCCGACGGCCAGCCCTTCACGGCGGAGGACATCCGCTACTGGTGGGAGGACGTCGCCCTCAACAAGGAGCTGAGCCCCTCCGGCCTGCCGGAATTCATGATGGTCGACGGGCAACCGCCGCGTTTCGAGCTGATCGACCCGCTCCATGTCCGCTTCACCTGGGACAAGCCGAATCCCCGCTTCCTGCCCGAGCTGGCCTCGCCGCGCGATCCCTTCATCTACCGGCCGGCGCATTACCTGAAGAAATTCCACGCCAAGTATACGCCGAAGGCCGAACTCGAGCCGCTGGTGAAGCATGCCAAGGTCAAGGGCTGGGCGGCGCTCCACAACCGGCTCGACGCGATGTTCGAGCAGACCAACCCCGACCTGCCGACGCTCCAGCCCTGGCGCGTCACCAACACCGCGCCGGCGGCCCGCTTCGTCTTCGTGCGCAATCCCTATTACCACCGGGTCGACACGAACGGGCAGCAATTGCCCTATATCGACAAGGTCAACATGGACGTGGCGGCCGGCGGGCTCCTCGCCGCCAAGGCCAATGCGGGCGAGGCCGATCTCCTGTTTCGCGGCCTCAACATGGAGGACATCCCGATCCTGCGCGAGGGCGAGCGCGCCAAGGGATACCGCACCCATCTCTGGCCCACCGCCCGCGGCTCGGAACTGGCGCTCTACCCGAACCTCACCGTGACCGACCCGGTCTGGCGCAAGCTCAACCGCGACCTGCGCTACCGCCGCGCCCTGTCGCTCGCCATCGACCGGCGCACCCTCAACAACGCCCTGCTGTTCGGGCTCGGCACCGAGGGCAACGACACCGTCGTCGAGAAGAGCCCGCTCTACCGGCCCGAATACCGCACCCTCAACGCCGGCTACGACCCGGCCGAGGCGTCTCGCCTCCTCGACGAGGTCGGGCTGACCCGGCGCAACGGCGCCGGCATCCGCCTGCTGCCCGACGGGCGCGAGCTGGAGATCGTGGTCGAGACCGACGGCGAGAGCAGCATGCTCACCGACGGGCTGACCCTGATCTCCGAGTTCTGGCGCGAGGTCGGCGTCAAGCTGTTCGTCAAGCCGCAGGACCGCACGGTCCTGCGCAACCGCGCCTATTCGGGCGCCGCCGTGATGGTGGCGGCGCAGGGGCTCGACCTCGCGATGCCGACCGCCGAGATGTCCCCCGACGAGCTCGCTCCCGTCCACCAGGACACCTATGCCTGGCCGAAATGGGGCCAGTACGTCGAGACGCGGGGCAAGGAGGGCGAGCCCTGCGACATCCCCGAGGCGAAGGTGCTCATCGACCTCAACGCCCGCTGGATGGCGACCCCGGACAATGCCGAGCAGGCGACGATCTGGGCCGAGATGCTGAAGAACCGGGCCGAGAACCAATGGGTGATCGGCACCGTCTCGGGCGCGCTGCAGCCGGTCGTGGCCAAAACCCGGCTCCTCAACGTGCCCGACAAGGAGACCTATAGCTGGAAACCGACGGCCCTGATCGGAATCTACCGCATGGACCAGGTCTATTGGGGGCCGAACCCGAAGGAGGCTGCGCGGTGATCCGCTACCTCGCCCGCCGCCTCCTCACCATGGCGGTCACGCTGCTCATCATCTCCGCTCTCGTCTTCGTCATCATCAAGCTGCCG
The DNA here is from genome assembly GCF_003058325.1 of Methylobacterium currus. Classification (NCBI taxonomy): domain Bacteria; kingdom Pseudomonadati; phylum Pseudomonadota; class Alphaproteobacteria; order Hyphomicrobiales; family Methylobacteriaceae; genus Methylobacterium; species Methylobacterium currus. Next base: position 5,695,644 of record NZ_CP028843.1, on the reverse strand, counting down.
CCGGGCGACTTCTTGACCAACCAGATCGCCGAGCTGCGCTCGCAGGGCGAGGCGGCCTCCGTCGCCAAGGCGCAGTTCCTGATGCAGCAATACGGCCTCGACCGTCCGGTCTGGGAGCAGTACCTGCGGTGGATCGGGCTATGGCCCAATCCCGAGGGCGCCTTCAACGGCCTGATCCAGGGCAATTGGGGCTGGTCGTTCGAGTATGACCGCCCGGTGCGCGAGGTGGTGGGCGACGCGCTCTGGCTGACGCTCGTCGTCAACCTGGCGGTGGTGATCTTCGTCCACCTGGTGTCGATCCCGATCGCCATCTACTCGGCGACGCGGCAATACTCGATCGGCGACTACGTCGCGACCTTCATCGGCTATATCGGGCTCGCCACCCCGTCCTTCCTGCTGGCGCTGGTGATGCTGTTCTACGCCAACCGCTGGTTCGAGGTGTCGATCGGCGGGCTCTACGACAGCGCCTATTCGGGCCTGCCCTGGACCTGGGAGAAGATCCGCTCGCTGCTCGCCCACCTCGTCGTGCCGACGCTGGTGATCGGTCTCGGGGGCACCGCCGCGATGATCCGGCGGATGCGCGCCAACCTCCTCGACGAATTGGGCAAGCAATACGTCGTCACCGCCCGCGCCAAGGGCCTGCCGCCGACCCGGGCGCTGATCAAATACCCGTTCCGGATGTCGCTGAACCCGTTCATCGCCGATATCGGCAACCTCCTGCCCCATCTGATTTCGGGCTCGGTGCTGGTGTCGCTGGTGCTGAGCCTGCCGACCGTCGGGCCGATCCTGCTCGCCGCGCTCAAGAGCCAGGACCAGTTCCTGGCCGGCTTCATCCTGATGTTCGTGGCGATGCTCACGGTGATCGGCATGCTGATCTCCGACCTGCTGCTCGCCTGGCTCGATCCGCGCATCCGCCTCGGAGGGGACGGCCGATGAGTCTCGAGTTGCGCGACCGGCCGCACCACTTCGTCGACACCGCCCCGTTCGATCCCGGCCGGACGGAGCCGGTGGGGGCGGAGAGCAGCGCCGTCGACCGCGCCTCGTCCCTGCGCCTGACATGGTGGAAGTTCCGCAAGCATCGGGTCGCGGTGGCGGCGGGGCTGATCCTGATTGCCTTCTACGCCCTGATTCCGTTCGTCGAGGTGATCGCGCCCTACAACCCGGCCAAGCGCCACGGCGACTTTCTCTATGCGCCGCCGCAATCGATCCACCTGTTCCACGAAGGCCGCTTCGTCGGGCCCTACACCCATCCCTACCACTTCACCTTCGATATCGAGAGCTTCCAGCGCAAATACACGGTCGATCGCAGCACGGTGCAGCACTTACGCTTCTTCTGCCGCGACGAGAGCTATTCCTTCTGGGGCATGGTCGACACCGACTGGCACCTGGTCTGCCCGCCGAAGGACGGCACGATGTTCCTGCTCGGCACCGACCGGCTCGGGCGCGACCTGCTCTCGCGGATCATCACCGGCACCCGGATCTCGCTCACCGTCGGCCTCGTCGGCATCGCGGTGTCCTTCGCGCTGGGCCTCTTCTTCGGCGGCCTTGCCGGCTATCTCGGCGGCTGGGTCGACAACGTGATCCAGCGCATGATCGAGATCCTGCGCTCGCTGCCCGAATTGCCGCTCTGGCTCGCCCTCTCGGCGGCCCTGCCACCGAACTGGAGCCCGATCCTGGTCTTCTTCGGCATCACGCTGATTCTCGGCCTGCTCGACTGGCCGGGCCTCGCCCGGGCGGTGCGCTCGAAGCTCCTGGCTCTGCGCGAGGAGGATTACGTCCGCGCCGCCGAGCTGATGGGCGCCTCGAAGACCCGGATCATCGCCCGGCACCTGATCCCGAACTTCATGAGCCACCTGATCGCCTCGGCGACCCTGTCGATCCCCTCGATGATCCTCGGCGAGACCGCCCTGTCGTTCCTAGGGCTCGGCTTGCGGCCACCGGTGACGAGCTGGGGCGTGCTGCTGAACGAGGCGCAGAACCTCGCGGCGGTGCAGCTCCATCCCTGGCTGCTGGCGCCGATCCTGCCGGTGGTGATCGTGGTGCTGGCCTTCAACTTCCTCGGCGACGGCCTGCGGGACGCGGCCGATCCGTATCATTGAGCGGGGCGGGTGAATCGGGATGAGATCGGCCCCGATCGCGTGGATCGACGGCATCGGGCCCGGACCGCATCCCTTGCGGAGTCCCTTGCCGGTGGGCATCTGACGGGCATGGCCCGGACGAATCTGGACGACAGCAGCCTCGCCCCCTTCCTGGCGGCCTTCTACGCGCGTGTGCGCAGCGACCCGCTCATCGGCCCGGTCTTCGCCGCCGCGATCGCCGACGCCGACTGGCCGCGGCACATGGCGACCGTCGAGGCGTTCTGGTCGTCGGTCCTGTTCAAGACGGGCCGCTACAAGGGCAATCCCTTCGGCCGGCACCAGGCCCTCGGCGGCTTGCGGCCGGAGCACTTCGCCCGCTGGCTCGACCTGTTCGGGCAGACCGCCGCGGCGCACTTTGCCCCGGACGATGCCGCGGCCCTGCAGGAGCGGGCCGGGCGGATCGGCGCCAGCCTCAAGGCCGGCCTGTTCTTCCGCCCGGAGACGGGGCTCGCCCCCGGATCGGGTCCGCCCGCCGGGTGAGCGGGGCCCTCGTCACGTCTGCGCCCCGAGCCCGGCCGACAGGCGCTCGGCCTCCTCCCGCAGCCGCGGCGCGAGCAGGCCAGCCTGCTCGGCGGTGAGGCGCGAGGACGGACCTGACAGCGCGAGGGCGCCGATCAGCCGGCCTCCGGCGCCGAAGACCGGCATCGCCAGGGAGGCGACGTGCGGGTCGGTGATGCCCGAGGTGTAGAGCGGCAGCTCCGGTGGCGGCTGCGGGGTCGACCGTTCGAAGGCCGTCAGCACCTGGGCGATCGCCGACTGGTCCATCGGCCGCATGTCGCCGGGCCGTACGTTCATCCGCAGCGGATAGGGCGAGTCCGCCCGGAACAGGCACAGCCTCTGGTTACCCCGGCGGATGTAGAACGACGCCGTCTCCCGGGACTCGGCGGCCAGGCGCTCCAGAACCGTCACGCCACCGGGCTCCGTCGACGAGCAGGCGCTGCATCGCAAGATGATGTGGCGCATCCTGCCGTTCCTGTTCGTCTGCTACGTCGTCAGCTACCTCGACCGCGTGAATGTCGGCTTCGCCGCGCTGACGATGAACAAGGATATCGGCCTCTCGGCGACGGCGTTCGGCGTCGGCGCCGGCCTGTTCTTCTTCGGCTATTTCATCGCCGAGATCCCTAGCAACTTGATCATGATTCGCGTCGGAGCGCGGATCTGGATCGCCCGGATCATGATCACCTGGGGCCTGGTCTCGGCGGCGACCGCCTTCGTCACCGGCCCGGTCCAGTTCGGCATCGCGCGCTTCCTCTTGGGCCTCGGCGAGGCCGGGTTCGTGCCGGGCGTGTTCCTGTACTTGAGCCTGTGGTTTCCCTCCGCGGTGCGGGCGCGGGCGACCGCCCTGTTCCTGCTCGGCATCCCGGTCGCCAACATCCTGGGCTCGCCGGTCTCGGGCGCGCTGATCCAGGTCGAGGGCTTCGGCCTCAAGGGCTGGCAGTGGCTCCTGATCCTCGAGGCGCTGCCGGCGGTGGGCTTGGGCATCGCCTGCCTGTTCGTCCTGACCGACCGGCCCGAGAAGGCGGCCTGGCTGTCGCCGGCCGAGCGCGACGCCCTCGTCGCCAGGCTCGCGGCGGAGAAGGCGGCGATCGAGCAGAAGCACAGGATGACGCTTGCCCAGGCCCTGCGGAACGGGCGCGTTCTGATGCTCGCCTGCATCAACTTCTGCGCCATCGTCGGCTCGCTCGGCATCGGCCTGTGGCTGCCGCAGATCATCAAGCAGCTGGGCCTGGCCACCTCCCTCGTCGGGGTGGTGACGGCGATCCCCTACATCTGCGGCGCGGTCGCCATGGTGGTGTGGGGCCGGATGTCGGACCGCGGCAGCGACCGGACGATCTACCCGGCGATCTCGCTCCTCGTCGGCTCCGCGGCCCTGATCGCCAGCGCCTTCACCCCGTCGCCGCTCCTCACCATCGCGGCGCTCTGCCTCGCCGTCATGGGCATCAACTCCTTCGTCGCCACCTTCTGGGCGGTGCCGTCGGGCTTCCTCACCGGCCGCGCCGCCGCGGGCGGGATCGCCATGATCGTCTCGATCGGCAATCTCGGCGGCTTCGCCGGGCCCTCCATGATCGGCCTGGTGCGCGACCTCTCGGGCGGGTTCACCGCGCCGCTGGTGACGGTGGGCCTGTGCCTGCTGGTCGGCGCGGTCCTGATGCTCGCCTTCGGCCGGCGCGCCCGCCGCGCCGACCTGCCCGCCGCGCTCCTGGCCTGACGCCATGATCCCGCGCCTGCCCTCCGAGCCCGAGACGGCGTCGCTCCACGCGGCCTTCTGCGCCGAGCTGCGGGCGCGGGGCTTCTCCGGCGACCTGTCCCTGGCGGCCTCCGACCGCACCGTGCTGGCGACCGACAACTCGATCTACCAGCTCACGCCGCAAGCCATCGCCTTCCCGCGCGAGCGCGACGACCTCGTGCGGATCGCCAAGCTCCTGTCCGAGGAGCGCTTCGCGGAGATCAGGATCGCCCCCCGCGGCGGCGGCACCGGCACCAACGGCCAGTCCCTCACCGACGGGCTGCTGGTCGACCTGTCGCGATACATGACCCGCATCCTGGCGATCGATCCGGCGCGGCGCACGGTCCGGGTCGAGGCCGGGGTCGTCAAGGACCAGCTCAACGCGACCCTCAAGCCCCTCGGGCTGTTCTTCGCCCCGAGCTTTCGACCTCGAACCGCGCCACGATCGGCGGAATGATCTCGACCGACGCGTGCGGCCAGGGCTCCTGCCTCTACGGCAAGACCCGCGACCACGTGCTGGCGCTGACGACGATCCTCTCCGACGGCACGGTCTGGCATTCTGAGCCCCTCGACGTGGCGGGCCTCGCCGCGGCGAAAGCCCGGCCCGACCGGGCCGGCGCCATCCACCGGGAGGTCGACCGGCTCCAGCGCGAGAACGCGGCGCTGATCGCCGAGCGGTTCCCGCCCCTCAACCGCTGCCTCACGGGCTACGACCTCGCCCATCTCCAGCGCGCCGACGGGCTCTTCGACCTCAACGCCGTCCTGTGCGGCTCGGAGGGGACGCTGGGCTTCATCGCGGAAGCGACGCTCAACGTCCTGCCGCTGCCGAACCACGTCGCCCTGGTCAACCTGCGCTATGCCAGCTTCGACGCGGCGCTCCGCGACGCGCGGTCGCTCGCCGGAAGCGGGGCGGCGTCGATCGAGACGGTCGATTCCAAGGTGCTGGCCCTGGCCCAGGGCGACCCGGTCTGGGACGGCGTCGCCGCCTTCTTCCCCGAGGATGCGGGCGAGCGGGCCCGCGGCGTCAACCTGGTCGAGTTCGTCGGCGAGACCGAGGCCGTGGTCGCGGCCCGCGTCGGCCGCCTGACGGCGATGCTCGATGCGGCCGGGCCGGAGGCCGGGCGGCGCGGCTACACGATCGCGCGGGGCGAGGTCGAGGTCGGCCGCCTCTGGACCATGCGCAAGAAGGCGGTCGGCCTCCTCGGCAACCAGAAGGGCGAGGCGCGCCCGATCGCCTTCGTGGAGGACACAGCCGTCCCGCCGGAGCACCTCGCCGACTTCATCGCCGAGTTCCGGGACGCCCTCGACCGGCGCGGTCTCGATTACGGCATCTTCGGCCACGTCGATGCCGGCGTGCTGCACGTGCGGCCGGCGATCGACATGAAGGCACCGGGCGCCGAGTCTCTCGTGCGGGCGGTCACCGAGGACGTCGTCGCGCTGACGCAGAAATACGGCGGCCTCCTGTGGGGCGAGCACGGCAAGGGCGTGCGCTCCGAGTTCTCGCCGCAGGTGTTCGGCCCGCTCTACCCGGTGCTCCAGGCGGTAAAGGCCGCCTTCGACCCGAGGAACCAGTTCAACCCGGGGAAAATCGCCGCGCCTCAGGGCAGCGCGCTCCTGACGATCGACGGCGTGCCGACCAAGGGCCGCCGCGACCGGGCGATCCCGGCCGACGTGCGGGCTGCCTACGACGAGGCCTTGCACTGCAACGGCAACGGTGCCTGCTTCTCGTGGGATCCGGACGAGGCGATGTGCCCGTCCTGGAAGGGCACGCGGGAGCGCCGGCACTCGCCGAAGGGCCGTGCCCAGCTGATGCGCGAGTGGCTGCGCCGCCTCGCCGCCGAAGGCAGCGATCCGCTGGCGGAGGCGCGGTTCTTACGGGCCCGCCCGGGCTGGCGCGCCTTCCCGGCCCGCCTCGCCGCGACCTTGCGGCGGCGGGACGACGACTTCTCCCACGCCGTGCACGAGGCGATGGCCGGGTGTCTCGCCTGCAAGTCGTGCACGGGCTTGTGCCCGATCAAGGTCGACGTCCCGACCTTCCGGGCGAAGTTCCTCGAACTCTATCACGGCCGCTACCTGCGGCCCCTGCGCCACCACGCCGTCGCGGCTCTGGAGCCGCTGGCCCCCTGGCTCGCCAAGGCGCCTCGTCTCGTCAACGCCGCGACGAGACTCGGCGCCGGACGGGCGGTCGGCCTCGTCCACGCGCCGACCCTGTCGGGGATCGATCTCGGGCGGGAGAGGGCGCGCCGGGGCGTGGCCCTGGCCGATGCCGACGCGCTGGCGCGGCTCTCCCCCGCCGAGCGGCTGGCGAGCGTCGTCGTGGTGCAGGACGCCTTCACCAGCCACTACGACACATCGGTCCTCCTCGCGCTCCTCGACCTCCTGACCGGCCTGGGGATCCGGCCCCGGCTCGCGCCCTACCGCCCGAACGGCAAGCCCCTGCACGTCCACGGCTTCCTCGGCCGGTTCGAACGGTGTGCGGCCGCGAATGCCGCCGATCTCGAACGGCTCGCCGCGACCGGCATCGCGCTCATCGGCCTCGACCCGTCGATGACGCTGACCTACCGGGCGGAGTACCGGCAGGCCCTGCCGGGGCGCGACCTGCCGCAGGTCCGGCTGGTGCAGGAATGGCTCGCCGCGCGCCTCGACGACGGCGCAGCCGGACCCGACGGCGAGCCCTACTGGCTTCTTCCGCACTGCACCGAGCGGACGACGGCGCAAGCAGCCGTGGCGGCCTGGACGGGTGTCTTCCGGGCTTTCGGCCTGCGCCTCGCGGTGCTGCCCTCGGGCTGCGGCGGCATGGCCGGGACCTACGGCCACGAGGCCGAGAACCGGGCGACCTCCGCGCGGATCTACGGCCTCAGCTGGTCGAAGCCCGTGGCGGAGAAGGGCCGGACCGGGCGCCTCCTCGCCGACGGCTATTCGTGCCGCTCGCAGGCGAAGATCATCGATGGCGTGCGGCTGCCGCACCCGGTCGAGATCCTGCGCGACCATCTCGCGACATCCATCCCCGCGCCCCGCCTCGGCCCGGCGCGACACCTCGACACCATCTGACACAGGGAGCCCATCATGGCGGAGCGCACGCAGTTCAGGTTCGGCCTCGTCGGCTACGGCGAGATCGGCAGCACCCTCGGGGCCGGCCTTCGCGGCGCCGGCCTCACGAGCATCGCCTGCTACGACAAATACGCCTTCGACGGCCCCTATGCCGACCTGATCCAGCGCCGGGCGCGGGAGGCCGGGGTCACCCTGGTGCGCTCGAACGCCGAGCTCGCCGAGGCCGCCGACCTGATCGTCAGCGTGACGCCCGGCGTCGCCTCGCTCGCGAGCGCCGAGGCCTTCGCGCCGGTGCTGACGAACCGCCACACCTTCCTCGACTTCGCCTCCGCCACGCCGAAGGTGAAGCAGGGCGTCGCCGAGCGGCTTTCCGCCACCGGCGCCCTCCTCGGCGACGGCTCGATCGAGGGCACGCCGCTCCACGGCTATTCGATGCGGATGCTGTCGAGCGGGCCGGCCGGCGAGCGCGTGCGCGACCTGCTGGTACCCTGGGGCATGCAGATCGAGTTCACCGGCCCGACCCTCGGCCGGCCTCCGGCATCAAGATCCTGCGCTCGGTCCTGATCAAGGGCATCGAGGCTCTGCACGACGAGATGCTGCTCGCCGCCCGCCAATACGGCATCGACGAGATCGTGCTCGCCTCGGCCTCGAAGACCCTGGCCCGGCCCTGGATGGACACGGTGCAGAGCCTCACCCCGTCCGGCGTCATCCATGCCAAGCGCCGGGCCGAGGAACTGGAGATGTCGGCCGAGGCGGTCGCCGATTCCGGCGTCGAGCCGATCATGGCCCGGGCCATCGCGCAGCGCCTGCGCTGGAAGGAGAGCCTCGGCCTCAAGGACCATTTCGGCGGCGTCGTGCCCGGCACCTACCAGGAGGCACTGGAGGCCATGGCCGAGAAGGCGGGGCTGAAGCCGTCTGGAAAGGTGCGATCGGTCGCCTTCCACAAGTATCAGTAAGCAGCAACAGCGCACTTCATGCCATCCCACGCGCGACCTCGTCTTGAGGCGCGAGCGTGAGCATGCCTCGAAGGAGGCCTCCAGGGATCACGGAGACTTCCGGAATCCTTCTTCGAGGCCTCCGCTTCGCTCCGGCACCTCAGGATGAGGTCGTGGGTGGGATGAACAGAGCGACGACAACCTGACAACCTCCGGAAGCATCCCCATGCCCATCGGCTTCAAGATCCATCCCCGCACCCGCACGGTCGATTCCGCGACGGTCGAGAGGTTCAAGGCCATCGCGGTCGCGAATATCAGCGACTCGATGAGCCGCATGGTTCATGCCGGGCCGCGCCTGCGCCCGATCCATGCCGGCGGCGTGCTGTGCGGCGTCGCGCTGACGGTCCGGACGCGGCCGGGCGACAACCTGATGATCCAGGCCGCCCTCAACCGCGCCAAGCCCGGCGACGTCCTCGTCGTCGATGCCGGGGGCGACCTCACCAACGCGCTGATGGGCGAGCTGATGCTGGCCCACGCGCAGCAGATCGGCGTGGCGGGCGTGGTCCTGAACGGCGCCGTGCGCGATTCCGGCTGGATCCGCGCCAGCGCGCTGCCGGTCTACGCCGCCGGCATCACCCATCGGGGTCCCTACAAGAACGGGCCCGGCGAGATGAACGTGCCGGGCGACCTCATCGTCGGCGACGACGACGGCATCGTCTGCGTGCCCTTCGACCAGGTCGAGGAGGTCTACGCCGCCGCGAACGCCAAGCAGCAGGGCGAGGCCAAGACCATGGCGGCGATCAAGGCCGGCACCGTCGACCGCTCCTGGGTCGAGCGCGCCCTCGAGGCGGCCGGCTGCGAAGGCGTCTGATCGTCAGCGACGCAGAGACGGAAGGACGGGACGTGAGCGCCACCGCAGACGAGACGCAGACCCTCGAGGCAACCACCATGCGCCGGGTGATCCTCCGGCTCGTGCCGTTCCTGATGGTCTGCTACTTCTTCGCCCTGCTCGACCGGGTGAATGTGGGCTTCGCCGCCCTGCAGATGAACCACGATCTCGGGCTGACGCCAGCGATGTTCGGCTTCGCCGCGAGCCTGTTCTTCGTGTCCTACTTCCTGGTCGAGGTGCCGAGCAACCTGGCGCTGCAACGCGTCGGCGCCCGGCGCTGGATCGCCCGGATCATGATCACCTGGGGCCTGGTGACGATGGGCATGGCGCTCGTCGTCGGGCCCACCTCGCTCTACGCGATGCGCTTCATCCTGGGCGCGGCCGAGGCCGGGTTCTTCCCGGGCGCGATCCTGTACCTGACCTACTGGCTGCCAAGCCGGTACCGGGCGCGGGTAATGGCGACCTTCACGGTCTCGATTCCGCTCGCGACCTTCCTGGGCTCGCCGCTCTCGGTCACGCTGCTCGAGCTCGACGGCCTCCTCGGCCTCAAGGGCTGGCAGTGGCTGTTCGTGCTGGAAGGCCTGCCGACCGTGATCCTCGGCATCGCCTGCCTGTTCGTGCTGACCGACAAGCCGAAGGACGCCGTCTGGCTCGCGCCGGCGCAGCGCGCCTGGCTGGTCGGCCGCCTCGCCGCGGAAGCCGCCGGCAAGACGCCGGTCGGCCACATCTCGCTCTGGGGGCTGGCGCGCAACAAGTACTTCCTCACCATGGCGCTGGTCTGCGCCGGGGCCTCGGCCACCGGCAGCACGCTCTCGGTGTGGCAGCCGCAGATCATCAAGGCGTTCGGCCTCAGCAACCTGCAGACCGGCTTCGTCAACTCGGTGCCCTACGGCATCGCGACCTTGCTGATGATCCTGTGGGGCCGCCACTCGGACCGCCGCGCCGAGCGCATCTGGCACACCGCGATCCCGCTGCTGCTGGCCGGCCTCGGCCTCGCCGCCCTCAACCTCGCCGGCGGCCTCACGATGACGATCGTGGCGGTCTCGTTCGCGCTCGTCGGCGCCTACGCCTTCAAGGGACCGTTCTGGGCGCTGTCGGCGGGGTAGCTCCCGGCCGGCACCCTGGCGGCGGGCCTCGCCGGCATCAACGCCATCGCCAACCTGATCGGCGGCGGCCTGATGGTGAACATCGTCGGCCTGGTGAAGACCGCGACCGGCAGCTTCGCCCTCGGCCTGCTCCCGGTGGCGCTCCTCGACGTGGCCGCCGCCCTCTGCGTGCTGACGATCAGCCGCGCCCATGCCCGCGCGGTGCGGGCGCAAGCCGTAGCGGCCTGACCGCCCGAATCCAACCCATTCGAGGCCCGCGATGTTCTTCGCTCCCCCGCCGCTTGTCACGGCCGAGATC